>JAZRVU010000054.1:0-40753 GCA_045599305.1 Acutalibacteraceae bacterium
CGGCATAGGCATTGATGCGGGCGCGGAATTCCTCCACCCGCTCATGCTCCAGCGGCACGCCGGCGGCGAGCTCGTGCCCGCCGGAGGGCAGCTCCACGTCCCCGCAGGCGGTCAGCGCCTCGAACAGCGAAAAGCCGTGGAGACTGCGCCCGGAGCCGTGCATGACGGTGCTGTTCTCCTCACCCGAAAAGACGATACAGGGCTTGCCGTACCGGTCGAGCAGACGGGCGGCGATGATGCCCACCACCCCGGAGTGCCAGTTCTGCCCCTCTACGATGAGTACCCGGTCATGCAGGCGGGCGGGGTGCTGCCGCAAAAATTCGGTCACCTCGCCGAGGATCTGCTGCTCCACCTCCTGCCGTTTGGCATTCAGCCCCTGAATATCGGCGGCCAGCGAGGCCGCCTCCCCTTCGTCGGCCGTCAGCAGCAGACCGGCGGCCTTTTCCGGCTCGCCCATCCGCCCAGCGGCGTTGATGCGCGGTGCCAGCGAGAAAAGCGTTGTCGTGGAGGTCTTGGTCTTGTCCCCCACACCGGCGACCTGTGCCAGCGCGCGCAGGCCGACCCGCTCGCCCCGGTTGAGGCAGCGCAGTCCCTCCCGCACCAGCAGGCGGTTTTCGCCGGTGGGCGGCATCACGTCCGCCAAGGTGCCCAGCGCTACCAGATCGGCATACTGCGCCAGCACCGTATCGGCGTCGCCCTCCAGCGCGCAGACCAGTTTGAAAGCCACGCCCACGCCGGCATAGCCCTTGAAAGTGCTCCCGCAGTCCTCACGGTGCGGGTCGACCACAGCCACGGCGGCAGGCAATTCGCTTTGCGGCTGATGGTGGTCGGTCACCACCACGTCGATGCCCCGTTCGTTGGCATAAGCCACCGCTTCCATAGCGGTGATGCCGTTATCCACCGTGATGATGAGGCCGGCACCCTGTTCGGCCAGCACATCCACCGTGGCGGGACGCAGGCCGTAGCCCTCGCCCTCCCCCTCGCGTTTGGGAACGCGGTAAAACACATTGGCCTGTTTTTGACACAGATAGGAATAGAGCAGTGCGGTGGCGGTCACACCGTCGGCATCATAATCGCCGAAGACGGCGATGCGCTCGCCGGTGTCCAGTGCCCGCTGGATGCGCTCCACGGCCACATCCATATCGGCAAAGCCGAAAGGATCGTCCTGCAGTTCGCCGCCGAGCAGGAATTCCTCCGCCCCGGCGGGGTCATCCACACCGCGGATGGAGAGCATGAGCGCCAAAAACGGATGCAGACCGCAGGCCTCCGCCAGTGCGGCCGCGCCCTCTTTATCGAGCGGCGACATCGTCCATCGTTTGAAGCTCATGTTCACGCCTCCTTCAAATACAGGATAAAAAAGTGTATTATTAAGTAAGTATACTACTTTTTTATACAATATACAACTGTTAGACACCAAAAAATTACAAATTTACAAAAGAAGCGGAAATTTTGCAGAGAAAATCGAAAAATTTTCCGTTCTGGGTGTTCCCTTTTTCCTGTTTTTGCTTTATACTATTACTATGCTTGAACTATCGGAAGGGAATGACAGGTCATGTCACAGGATATTTTGCAGTCGGTCAGAAAGGTGCACTTCACCGGCATCGGCGGGTCGGGCATGTGCCCGCTCGCGGAGATGCTGCTGGCGCTGGGCTATGAGGTCACCGGTTCGGACGACTATGCTTCGGATAATCTCAAACGGATGCAGTCACTGGGTATTCCGGTGACGCTGCCGCTGGCCGCCGGCAACGCCGACGGCGCCGAGCTGGTGGTCTACACCGCCGCCATCCGCGCCGACCACCCCGAGCTGGCCAGCGCCGCGGCGCACGGCATCCCGCTGCTGGAACGGGCCGAGCTGCTGGGTCTGCTCACGCGGCATTATGCCCGCACGGTGTCGGTGGCCGGCACGCACGGCAAGACCACCACCACCTCCATGCTGTCCCAGATCCTGCTCACCGCCGAACTGGACCCCAGCATTTTCATCGGCGGACGGCTGCCGCTCATCAATGCCAACGGCCGTGCCGGTCACAGTGACCTGATGGTGTGCGAGGCGTGCGAGTTCCTTGACCATTACCTGAAAATGAAGACCTCCATCGGCATCATCCTGAACGTGGACGCCGACCATCTGGACTATTTCGGCGACATCAACGGGGTGATCGCCTCCTTTAAAAAATTTGCCGAGGGCGCCGAGCGGTGTGTGATCGTCAACGCCGACGATCCGCACACCATGGAGGCGGTGGCCGCCCTGCCGGCCGAAAAGCGCATCACCTACGGGCGCGGCGACAACGCCGACTGGTGCGCCAAAAACATCACCACCCACGACGGTGCCTACGGTGCCTATGACCTGTGGCACGACGGCGTGTTTTTCGCCCACATCGAGTTGGGCGTGCCCGGCGAGCACAACGTCTTCAATTCCGTGGCGGCGGCCGCGGCGGCCTGGCTCTGCGGCGCGGGTGCCGAAGCGATCGCCGAAGGGCTGAAGACCTATCACGGTGCGGGTCGCCGTTTTGAATTTCTGGGCACGGCGCGCGGGGTTACGGTGGCGGACGATTACGCCCACCACCCCACCGAGATCACCGCCACTCTCAAGGCGGCCAAGGCGCTGCCCTATCGCCGGGTGTGGGCGGTGTTCCAGCCCTTCACCTTCTCCCGCACCCAGCGGCTGCTGGATGAATTTGCAAAAGCGCTCTCCCTTGCCGATGAGGCCATCGTCTGCGATATCCTCGGCTCGCGCGAACAGAACACCTACGGAGTGTCCTCCGATCAGATCACGCAGAAGATGACCAACGGGCGGTATCTGCCCGGCTTCGACGATGTGGTGGGCTATCTGCTTGACCATGTGCAGGAGGGTGACCTCGTGCTCACCATGGGCGGCGGCAATGTGTATAAATGCGCGCAGCAGCTGATGCGCGAACTGGCCGACTGAAAGAGGGAGCCCGGACATGGCAAAGAAACTGCTCGTAGTCTTCAATCCCTACGCCGGCCTGCGGCGGGCCAACCGCTATCTGTGCGATGTGCTGTATCACTATTCTCTTGAGGGGTATGCCTGTCAGGTGCAGATGACCACCAAGGAGACACGGGCGGGCGACATCGTGAAGGCATACGCCGCGGACTGCGAACTGATCGTATGTGTGGGCGGCGACGGTACCTTCAGCGAAACGGCGGCCGGCATCGTGGACAACGGCCTTGACGTGCCGGTGGGATACATCCCCGCCGGCAGCACCAACGATTTTGCACAGAGCCTCGGCCTTTCCAAGGACATCCTGACCGCGGCCAGGGACACGACCGCCGGAAAAACGGAGGCCTTTGACGTGGGGCGGTTCAACGGCCGTGTCTTCACCTATGTGGCCTCCTTCGGTGCTTTCACCAAAGCCTCCTACTCTGCCCCGCAGGACATGAAAAACATACTGGGGCATTTCGCCTACATCATCGAAGGGATCAAGGATATTTCGGACATCCACCCGCTGCACATGAAATTCACCACGGCAGACGGGGTACTGGAGGGGGACTACCTGTTCGGTGCCATCTGCAATTCCACCTCCATCGGCGGTCTGGTGAAGCTGGATCGCGGTGCGGTGGACCTGAGCGACGGTCTGCTGGAGGTCATGCTGATCGAAAATCCGCGCAATGCGGGCGAGCTGCTGGAGATTTTGAACGCGCTGAACACGAAAAACTTTGCCCTGTCGGAGCGCATCTCCTTTTTCAGCACGCAGAAGATCGCCATCGAGGCGGACTGCCATGTGGACTGGACGCTGGACGGCGAGCATCAGGAGGGCACGGAGCATATCACGATCGAAAATGTCCGCCACGCCATTCGCATGAAGGTCCCGCAAAATCCGTAAAGCGCTTTAAAAGAAAGGCTATATCATGTTCACACCCGAGACGTCCGGGCACTTTGTGCCCTATATCGACCCTGTCAGCCATGTGACGAGTTACATTCTGAACACACACGTCGCGCCGCTGCAGCAATCCTTTTATTTCACCAACATATCCATGACCGACGACGGCCGGTATCTGTGGTTTTACTGCGGCTTCCCGCCGGCGGGCGATGCCTCGTTCGGCCGCTCCATGGGGGTCGTCGACTTTAAAGAGGACACGGTCACGCATTTTCCGGAAATGATGTTTCTGGATGCGTCACCGATGGTGGATAAAGAGACCGGAGAACTCTTCTTCTGCAACTATGACGGCATTTATGCCCGTATGCCGCAGCCGGACGCGAAACTGCGCCGCATCTGGAAAATGCCCGACACCATGAAAACGGGCGTTTGCCAGCGGATCGCCACGCATCTGACGTATTCGGCAGATCACACCAAGTTCGGGGTCGACATTGCGTGCGGCGACAACTGGTTCGGCGGCACGGTGGATATCGCGACAGGGGAATATGAAGAGTGGTATCGTCGAGACTACAGTTTTAACCATTTGCAGATGAATCCCGCCGACAATGACCTGCTGCTGATAGCGGAAGACTACTGGAGCAGCAAGTCTACGGGGGAACCCCATATCATCCGCACGAATGCGCAGGGAGTCTATCAGCGGCTGTGGACTCTGCGGCGCGGGGAGACGCCCGTGCTGTGGCCGCCCAAAGACGGACAGAAAGCGACACACGAGTGGTGGAGCCGGGACGGGAAATATCTCTACTATGTCCGGCACGGCGAGATCTCGGACGTCTGCCGGATCGATATGGCAAGCGGCGATCAGGAATCGGTCGTTCCCACGCGGGCGTGGCATTGCCACAGCAATGCGGATGATACCCTGTTCATTCTGGACGAAAACCAGGAATTCTGGCGCGGATGCGAGTCGGATGTGCGCTTTTACAACGCGCGTACGAAAAAGTTCGTCACCGTTGTGACGAAAAACCCCAGCCTCTTCACCAGAGCCGAGCCGTGCAAGTATCATATCGATCCGCACCCGCAGTTTACCGCTCACGACCGCTATGTGGCCTTCACCACGACAGTCATGGGACGCATCGACATCGCGCTGACGCCCGTCGCACAGCTGACGGAAATGTCAGAATAACTTTATAAACAGTAAGAAGCGCTGCCGACATATCTGTCGGCAGCGCTTCATTTTATAAGGTGATCCAGTAGCGTTCCAGATCCACGTCTCCGTTCGGATCATGGACGGTGCTTTCATACACACCGCCGTTATGTAAGATCGTTCGGCGGCTGCCCTCGTTGGTCACGAGGCAGCAGACCAGCACCCGCTGCAGTCCCAACTGCTCTTTGCAATAGGGCAGCACATCGCGGAGCATCTGCGTGGCATAGCCCTTTCGCCGCTCGGAATGGCAGACGGAATAGCCGATGTGGCCGGCGTACTTTTCCAGAAACTCGTTAAAATAGTGACGCACCTGAATGGCGCCCACCATTTTTCCGTCCTCCTCCCGCACATATATGAACTGCGTGGTGACGACCCAGTTGGGCGGGCAGGTCTCCCGCCGCGAGCACGACTCGATCTGCTGCAGCCATGCGGCGGCGCCGAGCCGTTTTAAGCTCATCATCCCGTCGTGATCGCCGCCGAATTCGATGAATTCGCGGCGAAAGGATTCGATCCGCTCAATATATTCTTCTGTGGGAACGATCAGTTTCATGCCGTCACCCCCATAGTTCATCCGGGCGGTCGAACTGGCTGACATTGTACACACTGTGTGCCAACTGCCGCCGCCGTGTCAGCGCGCCGAACGCGCCGCGGGCGGTGCAGGTCTGCGGGTCTTCCACCGTGCGGCAGGGGATGCCCGTCAGCCGCTCGATGCGCTGAGAAAGTCCTCTCAACTGCGAGGTGCCGCCGGTGAGCAGCAGGCCGTCGTGCAGCACGTCTCCCACCAGATCCGGCAGCGTCTGCTCGCAGGTGAGCTGTATCGTCGACAGGATGCGGGAGAGCGGCTCTTCGATCGCCAGCCGCACATCCTCCGACGATATCTTCCGCACGCAGGGCAGGCCGGTGTGGGCGTCCCGCCCTTTGGCATCGGCGAAAAGCATCTGCGGCTGCGGCATGGCACAGCCGATCTCTTTCTTCAGCTGCTCCGCCGTGGGCAGGCCGATCACATGATCGTACTTGGCGCGCACATAGCGCACGATGGCCTCGTCGAGGTCGTCGCCCCCCACCCGCACCGAACGGGAGGCGGCAATGCCGGACAGGGACATGACCGTGATATCGGCGGTGCCGCCGCCGATATCCGCCACCATGCGGCCGTGGGGGCAGGTGATATCCTCCCCCGCACCGATGAGCGCCGCGACGGCCTTTTCGAGCAGCATGACCCGCCGCACGCCGGCGGCGGAGACCGCGTCCACCATCGTGCGCTGCTCCACCTCGGTGACGGCACAGGGCAGCGTGACCGCCGTATCGGGTCGGAGCACCTTGTAGGTACAGACCTGCCGCACGAAGTGGCGGATCATGGCTTCGGCATATTCAAAATCGGATACCACGCCCTTTCGGATAGGGCGCACCACGTCGATGGAGGCGGGATTGCGGCCGAGCATGGCCTGCGCCTTGCTGCCCACGGCCACGATCTCCCGGCCGCCGTGACGCACGGCGATCACGGACGGCTCGCACAGGACGATCCCTTTTTCCGATGTGGCAATGACCACCTGCGAGGTGCCCACATCGATCCCCAAACCCATCGACACGTTTTTCACACTCCCGACTCTCTTCGATCTCTCTGTATTTTACCCCATTGCCGGGCAAAATGCAACCTGTTCTTTTTCTTTGCGTGCGGCGGCACCGACCGCCGCAAAAACCGCTTCGGCACCGGCGATCTTCAGCATTTTGGCACATTCATCCAATGTGGAGCCGGTGGTGACCACATCGTCCACCAACAACAATGTTTTTCCCTGCAGGTCGACCTTGCCGGACGGATCATAGACGCCCAGCACATTGCCGGTGCGTTCTTCGGCCGAAAGGGACTTCTGCGGGACATTCTCGGTGATCTTGACCAGCGCCTCCCAAAGCGGCAGGCCGAGACGTCCGGCCGTTTCGGCCGCCACCAGACGGCCGGGGTTGAAGCCGCGCGCTTTATCGGCACGGCGGGTCGTCGGCACAAACACGACCGCGTCGAACGCGACATCGCCGTAATACTGCCGCACGGTCTCTGCCGTTTCAGCGGCGAAAAAGCAGACCGACTGCCGGTCGGCGGTGTGCTTCATCCGCCGGACGGCCTCCTCGGCCACGCCGACATAATAAAACGGCGCCACCACCCGCTCGTAATGCCGGCGGCGCTTACGGCAGGTGCACCACTCTTTTTCCAGTCCGCAGAACGGGCAGACCGGCACACCGATACGCGGCATTTCGGCACGGCAGGCGGGACAGAGATCCGCCCCCGGCACGATGACCTTGCCGCAGCAGACGCACCGTTCGGGAAACAGGATCGCCCACAGGCGGCGCGATACCGTCATGTCTCCCACGGCACGGTCACCTCCGTCCCCGTCAGAAACGCCGTCAGTCCGGTGTAGCGCAGGGTCTTGCGGTCATTCTCCACCATGCGGCGCACCGTTTCGGCGCTGCCCACCAGAATGAGCAGTGACTTGGCACGGGTGACGGCCGTGTACAGCAGGTTGCGATAGATCAGCTGCGGCACACCGTTGAACAGCGGCAGGATCACCGCGTCGAATTCGCTGCCCTGGCTCTTATGCACCGTCACGGCATAGGCCGGCTCCAGATCCTCCGCATCCTTGCGGTTATAGACGGCGACCCGGTCGTCGAAGCGTACCTCCAGTTCCCCCTCGCGGGCATCCACCCGCTCGAGCAGGCCGATATCGCCGTTGAACACGCCGGAGCCCAGTTCGCCGTCGTCCCGCTGCCACGTGATATTATAGTTGTTGCGCACCTGCATCACCTTATCGCCGCATCGGAGCAGCTGCCCCTCCACGGTGATCTCCTCCTTGTCATCGGCGGCGGGATTCATCAGTGCCTGCAGGTGCCCGTTGAGTTCGTTGGTGCCCAGCGGCCCTTTGCGTCCCGGGCACAGCACCTGTATATTCTGCCCGACCGTGTAGCCATAGCGGCGCGGCAGACGGCGGGCGCACAGATCCAGCACCGTCTCCAGTGTGTCCTGCGCGGTGGGACGGGACAGAAAATAGAAATCGCCCTCCCGCTCGCCCAGCGGCGGCATCTGCCCGTTCACGATCATGTGTGCGCCGCGCACGATGCGGCTTTCCATGGCCTGACGAAACACCTCGGTGAGATGCACCACCGGCAGCACCTCGCCGGCGATCAGATCGTGCAGCACGCAGCCGGCACCCACTGCCGGCAGCTGATCCACATCCCCCACCAGCACCAGCCGACAGCCGCTCTTCAGCGCACGCAGGGTGCTCTCGAACAGCAGCACGTCCACCATGGAGAGTTCGTCGATCACCAGTGCGTCCGCTTCCAGCGGATTTTTTTCGTTGCGGGCAAACACCGGCACTTCCTCATCTGTCCACTGCACCTCCAGCAGGCGATGGAGCGTTTTGGCCTCGCAGCCGGTCAGTTCCCCGATCCGCTTGGCCGCACGGCCGGTGGGCGCGGCCACCGCCACCTCCTGCCCCATCTGCTCCAGCAGCCGGATGATGGCCTTGAGCACGGTGGTCTTGCCGGTGCCGGGGCCGCCGGTGAGGATGAGCGAGCCGCGGGTGAGCACGTGGCGTATGGCCAGCCGCTGACGCGACTCATAGGTGATGCCGAAGCGCTTTTCCAATTTGTCGATATCCGCATCGGCATCGCTGACCGTCTCCTGCGGAAGAGCGGCCATCAGCCGCATACGGGCGGCGATATACCGTTCCGCACGGTGAAAAGACGGCAAAAACCAGAAAGGCTCGCCGCCCATGTCTTCCTTTTTCAAAGCCAGACGCGACAGCAGGCCGTCCAGCGCCTGCATGACGGTGTCCTCCCCCACGCCCAGCATCTGCGCCGTGACAGGCACCAGTTTGTTCTGCGGCAGGCAGGTGTGCCCGTTATGGCTGTTGTGGCGCAGCACATACAGCACCCCCGCCTCCACACGGCGGACATCGTCGGCCGCCACCTCCATGCGGGCGGCGATCTCGTTTGCGTGCTCGAAAGAAATATAGAGCCCGTCTTCGCACAGATTGTAGGGATTATCGCGCAGCTTGTCCACTGTGGCGGCTCCCCACTTTTTGTAGCAGCGCATGGCCTCGTTGGCGGTGAGGCCGTAGCCGGAAAAAGTGAGGATGATCTGCCGCAGGCCGAACTGGGCGGCGAAAGCCTTGCCGATCTCGGCGGCACGGCGGGAGGTTATGCCCCGCACCTGTGACAGGCGCATGGGCTCCTGCTCGAGCACCCGCATCGTATCGTCGCCGAATTTCCGCACGATGGCGGTGGCGGTGGCGACGCCGATCCCTTTGATGGCGCCGGAAGAGAGATAGCGAAGCACGCCGTCCGCATCCTGCGGCAGCGTGTGTGTGTAGCTTTCCACCCTGAACTGCACACCGAAGCTGGGGTGATCCACCCAGTCGCCGTTCAGCGTGACGGTCTCGCCCGTCTGCACGTCGGGCATGACGCCCACCGCCTTGTGCAGGTCGCCGGCGGCGCTGATATCCAGCACTGTCCAGCCGTTTTCATCGTTGCGAAACACCACGCGTTCCACACGGCCCTCCACGGTGCGTGTTTTCTGCTCTTCCATTCCTTTGCTCTCCCGAACATATATTCGTTTTGATTATACCAACTTTGCGGGAAAATGTAAACCTTATTTTTGATTTTTCGGCAAAAAATCCGCAAAAACCGCCGTAAATTCTTCCTGCCCCACGAACTGCACACCGGGCACTGTCTCGCAGACACGGCGCGCCCGATCGGCGGCTTTCGCATCGACACCGCCGTCCACTATGTAGACCTCGCCGTCCGAAAGGGGCTGCCAGCGCCTGAGGGCCGAGGCACTGCGCGCCAGATACTCGGCTTCCTCCCCCGCCCCCGTCAGCGGCAGCAGCCACAGGCAGCGATGTCCTTTGGGCGGACGCATCAGCCGCAGCACCAGCCGCCGCACCCCTTCGGCGCATCCGTAAACCGCCAGCAGCAATACCACACCCGCACCGATCGTCTGTGCCATCCCGATCCCTCCGTTTTTTGGATGATCGCGCGGTCCCACCACTCCCACACCTTTCCGCGCTCACTCCATAGTATGCCGGGCGGCCAAGGGGGTGACAGGCAAAACGAAAAAGCGGCAAGCGCCCGCTTGGGCGTTTGCCGCTCTGTCTTCTCACAAAAGGGCATCCAATGCCGCGCACAGGTCCTCATAGGGACGGACACCGATGAGCGTTTCCTGCCGCTCGCCGTCTTTGAACAGCAGCAGTGCGGGGATGCTTTCCACACCGTAGCGCACCGCGAGTTCGGGTGCCTCATCCACATTCACCTTGGCGACCCGCACACGGCCGTCATAGGCGGCGGCCAGTTTTTCCACCACGGGGGCCATCATGCGGCAGGGGCCGCACCAGTCGGCAAAGAAATCCGTCAGCGCCACGCCGCCTTCGGCCAGCAGAGCGTCAAATTCCTCCAAAGTCAGTTCTTGTACATCAGCCATCACAGTCTCTCCTTTTCAATGAAATTCGTATGTCACCAGCCGGAACAGATAGCCGGCGGCGATCAGCGCCGCATACCACACGATGGCGGCGGCAGAGGCCGCCAGCGCGGGCCAGCGCTTCTCACCGTTTGCCGCGGCCGCCATCCACAGCGCACGCACCAGAAACGGCAGCGGCAATATGCCGAACAGTACGACGTTCAGGTTCACCGCTGCCAGCGCGGCGGAATCAAAATTTTCCGTCATCACGCCGCCGAAGCGACAGGCGATCACACAGGCGATCACCAGCAGAGCGCCGCCGAGCACCATGCCGAACACGCTGTCGCCCCGATGGGCGGGATGGCGGCGGGTGTGCGCCAAAAACGTATACATTCCCGCACCGGCGATCACACAGGCGGCGATGAACAGCAGCAACACCGACCGCAGATAGCCTGCCACGATCTCGTCCGCACTATACATCGGGACGGTCGCCCACACGGAAAACGCCGCCGCCAGACAGGCGGACACCGCATAGATCACCGATTTGGCCGTGCGCGTGAGGCTCATGGCGCCGCCTCCTCGGGGGGAAGCGGGCACCGCTCCACCTGCACCTGATCCAGCAGGGCGAACGCGCTCTCGCGGGTGGCCAGAGCGGTGCCCTCCTGCAGGCAGCAGGCGGTGCCGCAGGCCGCGGCCATCCGCACACATTCCTCCACGCCGTATTCTTTGACCGTGCCGACCATAAAGCCCGCCAGGGCGCTGTCACCGGCGCCCACGGTGGATTTCGGCTCGATCTTCGGGCTGATCGCCCGCACGACGCTGTCGGACGTCACGCATACCAGACCGTCGGCGCCCAGCGAGACCAGCACGTTTTCCACCCCGGCACGGCGCAGGGTGAGCGCCGCTGACACGACCGACTCCATGGAGTCGTCCTTCAGGGGGATGATGCGGTTGAGCTCATGGATATTCGGCTTGATGAGCCACGGCGAGATACGGCGGTAATCCTCGAGCGAAAGCAGGTCGCTGTCCACCACGATGCGTCCGCCTGCCTGCTTGACCGCCATCATCAGTTCGGCATAGTCGTTCACCGTCACGTTGCCGGGCAGACTGCCGCCGAACATGACGATGTCCCCCTCGTTCATGCGGGCGCGGATCAGTTCCATCAGGGCACCGATCATCATCATGGAGAGGAAGGGGCCCTTGCGGTTGATCTTCATGGTGCTGTCCGCATAGCGCAGGGTCAGATTTTCACGCACCGCGCCCTTGATCTTCAGCACCTCATAATGGATGCTCTCCTGCTCGAGATAGCCGGCGAATTCGGCGCTGTTATCCTCCCCCACCACCGAAAGGCAGAGGTTCGGCAGGCCGAACGACCGCACCACCCGCGACACGTTGATGCCCTTACCGCCCACCTCGCGCTGCTCCTCCAGCACGCGGTTGGTGGCATCGGGATCCATGCCGTCCAGCCGCAGGGTCACGTCGATGGACGGGTTGAGCGTCACGCTGATAATGTGGCGATGCATGAGGCCGCCTCCTTTCAGGCACGGTGCCACTTGGCACCCTCCTTGGTATCCTCGATCACGATGCCGCGCTCCTTGAGCAGATCACGGATGCGATCCGATTCCGCCCAGTTTTTGGCCGCGCGCGCCGCCTGCCGTTCGGCCACCAGCGCGTCGATCTCGGCATCCTCGTCGTTTGCCGCAGGCGCCTCTTCGGCTTTGGCGTCGGCCAGACCGAGCGAGAGCACCTCATCAAATTTGGCGATCAGCGCTTTCTTGGTGGTGTCGTTGAGGGAGGACTTCAGCACGTCATAGACGGCCGTGACGGCGAGCGAGGTGTTGAGATCATTGTCCATCGCCTCGCGGAAAGCCGCCTCATAATCGGCGGCCGCCGGGTCGAGCGCCTCCCCCTCTTTCGGGTCGAGCGCCGCCACGCGGGCGACCAGCCGCTGGTAGGCGGTGGCGGCGTTATCCAGCCCCTCCCACGAGAAGGTGAGCGCCTTGCGGTAGTGGGACTGCAGGCAGAAATAGCGATACGCGAGCGGCGAATAGCCCTTTTCCTCCAGCAGCGAGACGGTGAGGAACTCGCCCTTTGACTTGCTCATCTTGCCGTTCGTGGTGTTCAGGTGCAGCACATGGAACCAGTGGCCGCACCACGGGTGGCCCAGATAGGCCTCGCTCTGGGCGATTTCATTGGTGTGGTGCGGGAAGATGTTGTCCACCCCGCCGCAATGCAGGTCGAGATATTCGCCCAGATATTTCACCGCGATGCCCGAGCACTCGATGTGCCAGCCGGGGTAGCCGAGCCCCCACGGGCTGTCCCATTTCAGCTCCTGATCGTCGAATTTCGATTTGGTGAACCACAGCACGAAGTCGGACTTGTTGCGCTTGTTGCTGTCCTCATCCACGCCCTCGCGCACACCGACGGCGAGGTCTTCGCTCTCCTGCCGGTTGAAGACGTAGTATTCCGACAACTTGGAGGTATCGAAATAAACATTGCCGCCCGCCTCATAGGCATAGCCCTTTTTAAGCAGCGTCTCCACCATGTGGATGAATTCCCCGATGCAGCCGGTGGCGGGCTGCACCACGTCCGGACGGCGGATGTGCAGTTTTTCGCAGTCGGCAAAGAAGGCGTCGGTGTAAAACCGGGCGATCTCCATCACCGTTTTGTGTTCACGGCGGGCGCCTTTGAGCATTTTATCCTCGCCGGTATCGGCATCGCTGGCCAGATGACCCACGTCGGTGATATTCATTACCCGCTCGACCTCGTAGCCGGAGAAACGCAGATATTTTTCCAGCACGTCCTCCATCATGTAGGTACGCAGGTTGCCGATATGGGCGTAATGATAGACAGTGGGGCCGCAGGTATACATCTTCACCTTGCCCGCCTCGTGGGTGGTGAAATCCTGCTTGTCACGGGTCAGTGTATTATACAGTTTCATCGGGATCGTTCCTTTCGTTTTCCAAATGCTTTTCCAGTTTATCCAGCCGCCCGCCGATCCGGCAGAGCTCCTGCGACACGGGGTCGGGGATATGGATCTGATCCAGTTCCGGCACACGGACACCGTTGCGCCGGGCAATGCGGGCGGGCACGCCCACCGCCGTGCAGTTTTCGGGGATGTCCATCAGCACCACCGCACCGGCGGCGATGCGGGCATTATCCCCGATGCGGATGGGGCCGAGCACCTTGGCGCCCGCGCCGATCATCACATTGTTGCCGATGGTGGGGTGACGCTTGCCGCGATCCTTGCCGGTACCGCCGAGCGTCACGCCCTGATAGATGGTGCAGGCGTCGCCGATCTCGGTCGTTTCGCCGATGACCACGCCGGTGCCGTGGTCGATGAACAGGCGGCGGCCGATGGTGGCGCCGGGGTGGATCTCGATATTGGTGCGGCGCAGACAGCGCTGCGACACCCACCGCGCCAAAAACCTGTGACCGCGGCGATAGAGGCGGTTGGCCAGACGGTGAGAACGCACCGCCTTGAAGCCGTTATAGAGAAAGATCACCTCGGCAGCGGAGGAAGCGGCCGGATCCCGTTCTCTGATCGTGGCCACATCCTCGCGAAATCGTTCAAACATACTGTCTCTCCTTTGGTGAAAAATAAAAAACCTCCGCCGTGCCCGAAGGCACAACGGAGGCGCAGCAGACGTACGCGGTCCCACTCCTGTTTTTCGCTTGGGAGCCCGGATAACGGCGGGCAGCCGTGGCGGCATACTGAGGCGCAGACCCGTTGTGCCGCCGTGCTCGCGGGTGCATTTCGCCGGGACGCTGCCGAAAGCGCTTTCAGCCAGAGACGCTTTCTCTCTTTTGCGGTGTGGCCCGGGTACTTCTCCCGTTCACTGCACGGTCTGATATTATTATATACGATTTTCGGAAAATGTCCAGTACTTATTTTTCAAAAAGGTACGCCCGGTTTTTCCACACATAATCGACACCGGAAAGCACCGTCAGCACGGTGGCGATCCACAAGAACACCTGCCCTGCCACCAGCGGCACCGAAAAGGCCGCCTGCGGCAGACCGGCAAGGAAACTGCCCTGCCAGGTGGAAAACTCCAGCGCGGCAATGGCATAGAGGATGGCGATGAACTGCGCCACCGTTTTCAGCTTGCCCCAGATGCTGGCGGCGATCACCTTGCCGCCGGTGGCGGCCATCAGCCGCACCGAGGTCACGGCAAATTCACGGGTGAGGATGAGCAGCAGCGCCCACGGGCTGAACTGCCCCACCGCCATCAGGGCGATGAACGCGGCGGTGGTGAGCATCTTATCGGCAATGGGGTCGACAAATTTGCCGAAATTGGTGATGAGCCCCCGCGCGCGGGCAATCTTGCCATCGAACATATCGGTGAGGGCGGCACCGCCGAACACCAGTCCGGCGACCAGATAATGGAAAGGGAACTCCCAGAACATGAGGCACATATAGACCGGCACCAGCAGCACACGCAGCATGGTCAGGCGATTCGGCAGATTCATCAGTCACACTCCCCCATCAGATCCCAGTCCATCGTATCGGTGATGTGCACCTGCACAAACGAGCCGATCACCGGACGTTTGTCCTTCGGGCAGGTGAAGAACACCTTGCCGTCGATATCCGGTGCGTCGGCGGCGCTGCGGCCGAACCAGCACTCGGCATAGCGGTCGTAGCTTTCCACCAGCACCTCCAGCGTGCGGCCGACCTGCGAACGGTTATAGGCGTCCGCCACAAGTGACTGCTCCTGCATCACGATATCCCGGCGGCGCTCCTTCACCTTCTGCGACAACTGCCCGTCCATATCGGCGGCCGGCGTGCCCTCCTCGGGCGAAAACGCGAAGCAGCCCAGCCGCTCGATGCCCGTTTCCTTCACGAAGGCGCACAGTTCCTCGAAATCCGCCTTGGTCTCGCCGGGGAAGCCGGTCATGAGGGTGGTGCGCAGCACGATGCCCGGTACCATTTCGCGGATGTGGGCGATCAGCGCGGTAAGCGACGCGCGATCACCGGTGCGGTGCATATCCCGCAGCACGTGACCGCTCACATGCTGCAGCGGCAGATCCATGTATTTCACGATCTTCTCCTGCTCGCGCATCACGGTGAGCAGGCGGTCGGTGATATGCTGAGGATAGCAATAGAGCAGGCGGATCCAATGGAGCCCCTCGATGGCGCAAAGCTGTTCGAGCAGTTCCGGCAGACGCGCCTCGCCGTATAGGTCGCGGCCGTAGGCGGTGACGTCCTGTGCCACCAGCACCAGTTCTTTGACCCCGGAGCGCACCAGCATCTGTGCCTCCTCCACCAGCGTCTCCATCCGGCGGCTGCGCAGACCGCCGCGGATGAGCGGGATGGCACAGTAGGTGCAGCGGTTATCGCAGCCGTCCGCAATGCGCAGATAGGCGAAGAAGGAGGGGGTCGTCTGCAGACGGTCGCCGTCCAGTTCCCAGCACTCCTTGCCGGGGAAGGACTGCAGTTGACGGCCGCCCATGACCTCGTTCACCACGTCCACGATATCGCGGTTGGCACCAAGACCCAGCACGGCATCACATTCGGGCAGTTCACGCTGCACTTCCTCGCGGTAGCGCTCCGCCATGCAGCCGGTGACAATGATCCGCTTGATCCGCCCCTCTTTTTTCAAAGCGGCAAATTCCAGTATATTCTCGATGGATTCTTTTTTTGCATCCTCGATAAAACCGCAGGTGTTGACGATCACCACGTCCGCCAGTCCGCTGTCGGGGGTGATCTCAAAACCGGCGTTACACAGTTTGGCCAGCATCAGTTCGGCGTCCATCTGATTTTTCGGGCAGCCGAGCGACACCATACCCACCTTGATCGCCATGATGACATTCTCCTGTCAATCTAAGAATTCCCCGCCGCCGGCCGCCAGCACACGCCATGCCTCCCGCACGGTGGCGCCGTCGTAGCCGTTGCGCTGCAGCAACAGGCTGCCTCTTGTGCGCTCGGCGTCGGTAACAGGACTATTATAGCGCTTTTTGCCCAGTAACGCAAGGGCTTGTTGCAAATCCGTGAGATTTTCTTGTGCGTCCACCTCATCCACCGCGTCGGCGGCGATCTCTTTGAAGATGCCGCGCAGCGTGATCTCCTGCACCGTGCGGCGGCGGGAAAAGAGTTTGTGCAGGCGGCATTCCCGCGCCAGACGGCGGGCATAGGTCTCGTCATTCACCAATCCCAGCTCCACCATGCGGGCCGCGACGGCCTCGGCCTGCGCCGCGTGCCCCTTTTCCCGCAATTTGCGGGAAAGCTCCGCCTCGCTGTAATCGCGCAGGCTGAGAAGATAGAGCGCATATTCCCGGGCGCGGCGCTCTGCCGAAGCGGCCAGAAGCGCTTCCCACGCCCCCTCATCCGGCTCACTGCCCACGGTATAGGGCGACTCCTCCACCGTGGTGGTATCGAGCAGCGCCTCGCGCCCGTCATCCAGCGTGACACGGACCTGATGGCCACGCACCTTCTCCATGAAAATGATCGTCATAACTCCTCCGAAAGAAAAGCGGCAGGTCAACGCCTGCCGCTTTGAAAATGATCAGTCGTCCACCGTGATGTCGATCTTGGCCTTGGCCGCCCCTGCGGTGACCTGCACCGCCGCCTCAATCGGGATCTCCATCGGCTCACGCTCCGCCACGGGGGCAGACTTTGCCGAAGCCTGCCGTTTGAGTTCGTCACGGATCTTCTGCTCGAGTTCGGCCGCGATCTCGGGATTATCCCGCAGGAAATCGCGTGCATTATCCTTGCCCTGACCGATGCGCATTTCGCCATAGTAGAAGAATGCGCCGGAGCGCTGCACGAAGTTCAGCTTCATACCCAGTTCGATCAGTTCGCTGTCACGCGAGATGCCCTTGCCGTAAAGCACATCGAACTCCGCCTCCTTGAAGGGGGGTGCCACCTTGTTCTTTACCACACGGACACGGGTATGGGAACCGACCGACTCGCCGCCGGTCTTGATGGTTTCGACACGGCGCACGTCCAGACGGACGGACGCATAATATTTCAGCGCGTTGCCGCCAGCGGTGACCTCGGGATTGCCGTAGACCACGCCGACCTTGAGACGCAGCTGGTTGATGAAAATGGCGATGCAGTTGGACTTGGACACCACGCCCGCGAGTTTGCGCATGGCCTGCGACATCAGACGCGCCTGCAAACCCACGTGGGAGTCGCCCATTTCGCCCTCGATCTCGGCGCGGGGCACCAGCGCCGCCACCGAGTCGATCACCACGATATCGATGGCGCCGGAACGGATCAGCGCTTCCGCGATCTCGAGTGCCTGTTCGCCGGTATCCGGCTGAGAGACGAGCAGCGAATCCACCTTGACGCCCAGCGCTTCGGCATAGACGGGATCGAGCGCGTGCTCGACGTCGATAAAAGCGGCCTCACCGCCCAGCTTCTGTGCCTCGGCCACGGCGTGGAGCGCCAGCGTGGTCTTACCGGAGGACTCCGGCCCGTAGATCTCCACGATACGGCCGCGCGGCAGACCGCCGATGCCCAGTGCGGCATCGAGCGCCAGTGAACCGGTGGGAATGCTTTCGATATTCAAATTGGCGTTTTCGCCCAGACGCATAACGGCACCTTTACCGAAATTCTTTTCGATCTGCTGAAGCGCCATCTCCAATGCTTTCTGGCGGTTGTCCTCCTTGCCGGCAACTGCCTTTTTCTCCTCACTTTTCGCCATGGTATTCATCCTTTCGCCTGCATATTACAACCATATTATACCGATTCCCTCCCCCGATTGCAAGAGATATTTTCGCAAAAACCGAACATTTGTTCATTTTCGTGATTATCCACAAATCGGAACGGATAATCTTGGTCAAACCGCCCGCGCTCATGAAAAAGATGCCGCGAAACTATGGACAAATCCGGCCGCATGGCGTATACTGATTAACAGAGTTTCCCATACATATCGCCGCCGCGCTGTCAAAAGATAGAGACGGAGGCGACAGAAAATGGATAAGAAGCAGGAGTTCTGGAACGTATTCACACAGACCGGGCGGGTGGAGGATTATCTGCGCTACCGGCAGTGTGAAGAGGCAAAGGAGGCGGCAGAGGATGAAGCGCGTGACGGACGGACTGGTAATCCGCGAGACGCCCGTGGGTGAGGCGGACAAGTTCATCACCATGCTCACCCGGGACTGGGGCGTGATGCGCGCGGCCGCCCGCGGGGCCCGCAAGGCCAACAGCCGCCATGCCGCCGCGACCCGCCTGCTCACCCATGTGCAGCTTTCCATGCAGGAGGGCAAGAACAGTTGGTACATCGATGACGCCCGCCCGCTGCACGTCTTTTTTGACCTGAAAAACGATCTGGAAAGCCTCACGCTGGCGCAGTATTTCTGCGAACTGGCCGGGGTAATCGCCCCGCGTGAGGAGCCGGCCGAGGAGGAACTGCGGCTGCTGCTCAACGCCCTGCACTATCTTGCCGCCGGACAGCGGCCGCCGCTGCTGCTCAAGGCGGTGGTGGAGGGGCGGCTGCTTTCGGGCGCCGGATATACCCCCGATCTCTCCGCCTGCAGCCACTGCGGCAGGCAGGAGGGCGACCTGCGGTTCCTGCCGGGCGAGGGGCGGCTGATCTGCGCCGACCACGGCGCGGACGGGATGCCGCTCTCCCCCACGGCACTGGCCGCTTTCCGGCATCTGCTTTCGGTGCCGCTGGAGCGCTGCTTTGCCTTTTCGCTGCCGGCAGAGGACGCAAAACTGCTGGCCGCCGCCACCGAGGCGTTCGTCACCGTGCAGTTGGGACGCGGCTTTTCCACACTCGACTTTTACAAGACTTTACATAACGGAAAGGACTATACATGATGGAACGGGACCATTTGGCACTGGAACTGGACAAGGTGCTGGAACTGCTGGCTGCGGAGACGACCTGTCCGGATGCCGCCGAGGCCGCCCGGGCACTGAAGCCGTCGCCGTATCTGGCCGAGGCGACGGCGCGGCTGGACGAGACAGACGCGGCCTACCGGCTGATCGCGGGCTTCGGCAGCCCCTCCTTCGGACAACTCACCAACACCACCAATGCGCTGCGCCGCGCCGACGCGGGCGCGGTGCTTTCGCCGCGGGAACTGCTGCAGATCGCCGAGACGCTGCGGGTCATCCGCTCCCTGCGGGAATGGCGCAATCATTGTGCGGGGATCGAGACCTGTCTGGACGACCGTTTTGACACCCTGACCCCCAACCGCTATCTGGAGGAGCGCATCACCACCACCCTCACCTCCGAGGACACACTGGCCGACAACGCCTCCCCCGCTCTGGCGGACATCCGCCGCAAGATGCGGGCTGCCTCGCAGCGGGTACGCGACCAACTGGACAAACTGGTACATTCGCCCGCTTATCAGAAACTGCTGCAGGACCCGATCGTGACCATTCGCGGCGGACGGTTCGTGGTGCCGGTGAAGGCCGAGCACCGCGGCGAGATCCCCGGTCTGGTACACGATACCTCCTCCTCCGGCTCCACCGTGTTCATCGAGCCGATGGGCGCCGTGGAGGCGAACAATGAGATCCGCGTGCTGGAGGCGAAAGAAAAAGCCGAGATCGAGCGGATCTTGGCGGAGCTTTCGGCGGCGGCCGGCGGCTTTGCCGATCAGATCATTGCCAATTACGAGATACTTATTGACCTAAACCTCATTTTTGCCAAAGCGCGGCTGGCCTACTCCATGCGGTCGGTGCGGCCGAAGCTGACCGATGACGGTCACATCCTGCTGCGCCACGCACGCCACCCGCTGATCGACAGCCACAAGGTGGTGCCGATCGACGTGGAACTGGGCGGCGGATTCGACACGCTGGTCATCACCGGCCCGAACACCGGCGGCAAGACGGTCTCGCTCAAAACGGTGGGACTGCTGACATTGATGGTCATGTGCGGGCTGATGCCCCCGGTGGACAGCGGCAGTTCGCTTTCGGTATTCACCCACGTGCTGGCGGACATCGGGGACGAGCAGTCCATCGAGCAGTCGCTCTCCACCTTTTCCGCTCACATGACCAACATCGTGCGGATTTTGAAACTGACCGACCGGCGCAGTCTGGTGCTGCTGGACGAACTGGGCGCCGGTACCGACCCGGTGGAGGGCGCGGCGCTGGCCATCGCCATTCTGGAACAACTGCGTGCACAGGGCGCACGCATCGCCGCCACCACCCACTATGCCGAACTGAAAGCCTACGCCATCCGCACCGACGGGGTGGAAAACGGCAGCTGTGAATTCGACGTGGCCACCCTGCGCCCCACCTACCGCTTGCTGGTGGGGGTGCCCGGACGTTCGAACGCCTTTGCCATCTCCAAGCGGCTGGGCATGAGCGAGGAATTGGTGCAGCGGGCACAGGACATGGTCTCGGCCGAAAACCGCGGGCTTGAGGACGTGGTGACCAATCTGGAAGCACGGCGGCAGGAACTGGAGGGCGCACTTTCGCAGGCGCACGAGGATCAGCGCCGCGCCGCCGTGGCGCTTGCCGAGGCTGAACGCCGCCGCGGTGAAGTGCAGGCACAGCAGGAACACGCGCTGGAGGAGGCCAAGGAGCAGGCGAAGCGTCTGGTGGAAAAGGCGCGCAATCAGGCAGACGCGCTGATAGACGAACTGGACGATCTGCGCCGACAAAAGAACGCGGCCGATTTCTCTACCCGCGCCAATGAGGCCAAAAGCCGTCTGCGGGCCAGCCTCAACCGATTGGAAAACGAGATCGACCCGGTCACCGCCCGGCGAAAAGAGGGGTATTCCCTGCCCCGTGAACTGAAAGCCGGCGACCCGGTGCTCATCATCGACATTGACAAGCAGGCCACGGTGATCTCGCCGGCAGACGGCAGCGGCATGGTGGAGGTGCAGGCGGGCATCGTGAAGACGCGTGTGTCGCTGGACAACCTGAAACTGCTGGACGAAAACGGCCGCACACTCAAGCCCGGTAAGGACAAAGGGCGGCGCGGCTCCCCGACGGGGCTTCCCTCCCGCATCGAGCGCTCCGCCTCCACAGACCTTGACCTGCGCGGGCAGACGGCGGAGGAGGCACTGCTGGAACTCGACCGCTTCCTCGACAATGCCGTGCTGATGAATCTCGAACACGTCACCGTGATCCACGGTAAGGGCACCGGTGCACTGCGCGCCGCCGTGCAGCAGCATCTGCGCACCCATCCGTCCGTGAAAAGTTACCGGCTGGGCACCTATGGCGAAGGCGAAATGGGTGTGACAGTGGTGGAACTGAAATAAAAAAACCGAGGAGGACTGTGTAATGAACGATCTGGATCTCTTTTCCGCCTACATGAAACTGTGCAACGTCCCGACGATCGAGCCGGAGCACGGCAGTGACCCGCTGCTGGACGGCAAGCGGGTGGGATTTGTCAATGGCAGTGCATGGGTGCAGTTGTGGTCATATTATTTCGGCCGCCGCTATCTGCCGGGGGTCAAACTCGTCAATGTGGGCAACGAGGCCGTCCAACTCAATTTTATGACGGCACACCACAACGGCGAGCCGTGTCCCCCGCAGAGCAACATCGACCTTTTTGCGCAGTACGCCGTGCAGCTGGTAAAGCTGGCGCAGGTGGACGCCGTCATGGTGACCTGTTCGACCATGAATCGCAGTTTTGAATCGGTCAAAAAGGCGCTGGAGCCGTACGGTGTGCCGGCGGTACAGATCGACGAGCCCATGATGGAGGCTTCCGTCAGACAGGGCGGCAAAACGCTTGTGATCGCCACACACGGCCCGACAGTCAAAAGCACGCAGGCACTTTTGCTGGAGACGGCCAAAAGGCTGGGAAAGCCCGAGCCGCAGTTTGTCGGGGCGACGGTCGAGACCGCTTTTGACAAACTCGGACAGGGGGATGTGCTCGCCCACAACGACGAACTCGCGGCGTGCATCGAGCGCGGCGTGGCCGAAGAAGGGGTCGAGCAGGTCGTGCTGGCGCAGCTCTCCATGAGCACGATGGCGGTGCAGTACCCGGATCTTAAAGCGCGCTTCGGCGTGCCGGTCTACACCAGCGGTGTGCAGGGATTCGAGCGGCTTCGGGATATTCTTCGGGGAGAAAAATAACTTTTTTTGAGGTGAATATGCCATGAATGAGCAGGATATAGCCAAAATGGAGGATCTGGCATATCAGATCCGGCAAAATGCACTCTCGATGATCGTGTCCAGTCAGTGGGGACATCCGGGCGGATCCTTTTCCGTGGCGGATATCCTGGCCGTGCTTTTCGGGAAGGTCATGAAATACGATCCGACACAGCCTTATGCCGAAGACCGCGACCGGCTCGTGATGAGCAAAGCCCATTCCTCCCCCGCACTATACGGTGCGCTGGCGGCGACGGGCTTCATCGCCAAAGAGGATCTGGACGCCTATTGCCTGATCGGCGGACTTGACGGACATCTTGACTGCCGCGCCACCCCCGGTGTGGACATGAGCGGCGGCTCGTTGGGGTGCGGCCTCTCCACCGCTGTGGGCATGGCATGGGCACTGAAGAAAAAAGAAAGGTATGCGCGGCGCGTATACTGCATCGTCGGTGACGGCGAGCTCTCCGAAGGGCAGGTCTGGGAGGCCGGCATGACAGCCGCCCAGCAAAAGCTCGACAATCTGACTCTGATCATCGACTACAACAAAGTGATGGCCAAAGGGCCGATCTACACAGAGGTCGCCCTTGAGCCGCTGAAAGACAAGCTGACCGCTTTCGGGTACAGCGTTTATGAGTGCGACGGACACGATGTGAAAGACATCGCCCACACGCTGGACACGGCCAAAAAGCGCCAGTTCATCGGGAAACCCACCGCGGTCATCTGCCACACCGTCAAGGGATGGGGTGTGGACGCGTTTGAATTCGATTACAACTGGCACACCCACGCCCCCCACGGTCAGCAGGCGGAGGCGTTTCGCAAGGAACTGGCGGAGCGGTTCGGAAAGCCGGCACCGCAGCCGGTCTCGCAACGCGAGAACGTCAACCATATACGAAATATCGTCGGCGAGGTGGATGCGTGATGAAGATGGATGCATTGAGTCAGAATGAGATGTTCGGCCGCACGCTTGTGGAGTTGGGCGAAAAATATGACAACCTTGTCGTGCTGGATGCCGATCTCAACACCTCCACCAGGACTGTCCTGTTCAAAGAGGCGTTCCCCACGCGGTTTATCCAGTGCGGCATCGCCGAGAGCAATATGCTGGGCATCGCGGCCGGACTGGCCAAAGAGGGGTATATCGCCGTGCCGAGCACCTTCGCCTCTTTTGCGGCGCATAAGGCGCTGGATCAGGTGTATATGAACGTCTGCCTGCCGAAAATGAACGTGAAGATCCCCGGCGGTTACGCCGGCATGACGGCGGCGGAATGTGGTGCCTCCCACAACTGCGCCGATGATCTGGCGATCATGCGTGCCATGCCGTTCATGAAGGTGGCCGCTCCCGGCGACAACGCGGAACTGGCCGCCTGTATGCACACGATGATGGAGACGGAGGGGCCGGTGTATTTCCGGGTGCCGAGGCTGGAATGTGTGACATTGTTCCCCAAAGACCATGTGTTTCAATGGGGAAAAGGCGATGTGCTGGAAGAAGGCGGGGACGCGGCGCTGCTGGGTACCGGCTTTATGACGGGAATCCTGCTGCGCGCCGCCGAACTGCTCAAAAAAGACGGTATCCACTGCACGGTCGCCCATTTCGGAAGCATCAAGCCGCTTGACGAAGCCCTGGTGACGAAGATCGCGCAGAGCGTTCCGCTGATGGTCACACTGGAGAACGGAAGGATCTTCGGCGGGTTCGGCGGCGCGGTAGCCGAGACGGTGGCGGCCTGCGGCACGGCCGCCAAAGTGGTGAGAATGGGTCTGGGGGACGATGTGTTCCACAGCGACATGATCGAGCGGATCATCCGCCACTGCAAACTGACCCCCGAAGATGTGGCACAGAAGGTGAAGGAGAATTTGCGGTGACAGATACAAGAAGGCCGGTGATCGTCGTGCTGGATGACGACCCGACCGGCATACAGACCGTCAAAGACGTACCCGTCTTCATGGACTGGGACGAAGAGATCATCGCCGATGCCTATCAGACCGAGCCGGGATTTTTCATCCAGACCAATTCGCGGGCCATGGGGCGTGAAGAGGCCTATCGGCTCAATTACGACATTGCCTGTGTGCTCTGCCGCTTAAAAGCCGGTACGGGACGGGATTTCCTGATCTGCTCGCGGTCGGACTCGACCCTGCGCGGGCACTTCCCCGCCGAAACCGACGCTTTGTCCTGTGCGCTTGCAGAGCACGGCCTGCCGGTGCGCGGCGTGGTGCTCAGCTTCTTCTTTGAAGAGGGCGGTCGCCGCACCGTCGGCGGGACGCACTATGTCAAGACGGGCGACGCCCTTCTTCCCGCGGCGCAGACGGAGTCGGCACGGGACAGAACGTTCGGCTACCGATCCTCAAGGCTGGATGAGTATGTAGAGGAAAAGACGGCCGGCCGCGTCCCCGCTTCGGCCGTGAAACTGCTGACGCTGGACACCATACGTCAAGGCGGCGCACAGGAGGTGCTCGATTCCGATGCACCCGTTGTGGCCTGCGACGGCGAAAACATGGAGGATATGGAACGGTTGGCCGACGCGATCCTGTCATCCGCCGCAGGCAAAAATCGCCGCATCATCCGCTGTGCGGCATCGGTCGTGCGCGCATTGCTCGGCCAGAAAGCGAGCGCGCTGCTGCCACCGGACGCACTGAAAAGCCACTCCCCCTACGGCGGACTGATCGTGGCGGGCTCCCACACGGCACGCACCACAGCCCAGTTGGACCGGCTCAAGCCGCTTGATCCGGCCTGGTTCGAATTGGATGTCACGGCCGATCCGGGATCGCAGACGGCGACGCTTACAAAAAAATGCGAAGAGGCGCTCGGCCGGGGGGAAACGGCTGTTCTCTATACATCGCGCACACTTCTGGCGTTCGATGACCCGAAGAAAAGCCTCGATTTTTCCGTATCGGTATCCGCCGCGCTGACATCGGTGGTGAGGGAGATCGGCGTGATGCCGCGATTCCTGATCGCCAAAGGCGGCATCACCTCTTATGATATCGGCGTGAAAGGGCTGGGAATACGTCGGGCGCGTGCCGCCGGACAGGCTCTGCCCGGTGTGCCCGTCTGGCACCCGTCGGACGGCCGCTTTCCCGGTCTGCCGTATATCATCTTCCCGGGCAATGTAGGAGACGAAAACGCACTCGCCGACCTGGTCGGTCCATTACAAAAATGAGGAGGATCTCCATGAATGTGCTGACAAAAAAACTGACGGTATCCGGCACCAAACTGCTGCTGGACGGTAATCCCTTCTATTATCAGGGATTGAGCTTCTTCAACGCCCTGTTCAATGAAGCGTTCAACGACGGTGACGCGATGGGCGAATATCTTGACCATTTCCGCGAAAACGGGATCAACGCCCTGCGCGTGTGGTGTACCTGGAATTTCCCCAAAAGCACCCACCATTTTGTCGACAGCAGTCCCGAAGCCTGCCTGTTCACCTATCGCGGCGACATCAAGCCTCTGTATGCCGACAGACTGCAGCGGCTCATGGAGATGGCGGACGAGCGGGATATGGTCATAGAGACGGTGGCGTTTTCGCAAGAGAAATTCGCGCTAAAGCCGCCGGAAAAGGACAATTTCCCGGATGAGATCATCCCCACACAGGAAAAACAGGTGGCGGCGCTCGCCAAACTGCTGCTCCCCTATCGCAACAACATCTTCCAGATCTGGAACGAGGCCTCCTATGAGGTGATGCGATATTTCTGCATCGTCAAGAGCATCGACCCCGAAAAGATCGTGACCAACTCCCCCGGATTCAGCAGCAATCTGGGAGACGACAGGCAAAACCGGGTGCTGGATCTGCTGACACCGCACACCTGCCGGTTTGACGATACCGGCGCTTTCTGGGAGATCGCCCCCAAAGAGATCGCGTGGCTGATGGAAAAATATCAAAAGCCCGTCATTGACGATGAGCCCGCCAGAGGCGGCCTGACCGCACACGGCGGCATCGAGGGCGGTACCGAGGCGTGGCAGCATATCGCCCAGATCAAAGCGGTACGGAAACTGGGCGCCTATCACCTCTACCACCACGATATGTTCCAAAACGGTGCGGGGCATCCCAGCACCCCCGCAAACGGCATACCGGACACGTCTATGGGACAGCACAAAGCCGTTTTTGAATATCTCAAAGAACACAAAGTGTGGTAAGCGGATTACCGAAACGATCAAGTGCATATAAAATACATAAAGCCCACCGAAAAATTTTTTCGGTGGGCTTGTTTTCATTTGGTGCAAAAAATGAGACGGTTTCAGTTTTCAAAAAATCCCGCCATCGGCAGGTCACGGATCAGGCTTTCGGCCGCATCCTCGATGTCCTCATAGTCGACCTCTTCCCCGTCACGCAGACAGCACTCAAATTCGTCCACGATGTTTTCGATGAGGACCATATCAATAAACAGCGGCAGTTTTTGTGCCAGTTCCTTTGGCAGATCGGTCTCGGTCATATAGCCGGCAAGGACCGTATCAAAATATTCCGACATAAATGCCCGGCGTTTGTCGGGATCGGGCTCGGACTGACACCATCCCACGCCGTGCGTCCACAGATTGGCAAGGTCGAACATATACCAACAATACATGGCATTGTCAAAATCGAAAGCGGTGATCTCACCGGTTTCCATATTGATATGATAGTTCCCGTCGCTGAAATCAAAATGCACCAGGCCATAAGAATCCGCGCTCTTCGGCAAAGCCGAAAAAGCGTTCAGCCGCACGGAGATCGCCCGCTTCAGCTGCTCATAGGTGTCCGGGATCAGGCGGTCGATATAGGCCATATTGTATTTGTCAAAATAATCGGCCCGGCGGTGGAACGGCTGATAGGTTTTGGAAAGTGCGTGGATCCTGCCCAGCGTCTTCCCGGTATTATAGAAATATTCCGAAAGCGGCGCGCCCTCCCGATAGCGATAGCCGTTATCACAGATCAGCATACCGGGGGCATAGGCAAACAAACTGACAAAAGCCGTCCCGCCGTTTTCCTGCAAGCGCTCCACGAGTTTCCCGTTCACCGACGGGATCACATCGGCGACGGACGCACCGTTCGCCGCCAGATACCGCACGAATTCCGTCTCTGCGAGATACGCGTCTTCTGTCCGGTCACCGAGGGCGGAAATACGCAGGATGCACTTTTCCCCGTTCTCCTTTTTCAAAACGAATATCCTGTTTCTGCCGCCCTCGTGCTCCGGTACGGTTTGGATCCGGCAATCTGCCATACCAAAGAGTGCTGCCGCTTTTGCCGGTAATATTTTCATTCCGTGCCCTCCCGTGTCCGCTTGGCGGTATCACGCTTTTCCTTTGGCGCCCTTGGCACCGCCGAAGCCGTCCAGAATATTGGTGTCGAAACTGAAATTGAGCGCGGCACGGTCGCGCTGACGCTTGAACGCCAGTTCGATCATGCGGTCGAGCAGCGCGGCAAACGGCAGTCCCGCCGCCTCCCACAGATAAAACGCCAGCGAGCCGGGGATGGTATTGATCTCGTTGACCCACAGGCCGCCCGTTTCGGTATCGTTCAAAAAGTCGATGCGGGAGACGCCGCAGCATCCGAGTGCGCGGAAGGTCTGCACCGCGAGCGTCTTCACCTGTTCGGCCAGTTCATCGGGGATATCTGCCGGGCAGACACGCTTGAGCGAGCTCATGCCGCCCCCCGCTTTATCGCCGGCGATGTACTTGTCCTTATAGGACAAAATCTCGTCCGAATTGACCGGGCGCTCACACACCGAGGGGATCGCCTCGTCGGCATCCCCCAGCACGGCGCAGTTGATCTCGCGCAGGTGCTGCACCGCCGGCTCCACCAGCACGCGGTCGGAAAAGGCGCAGGCCTCGTCCATGGAGCGCTGCAGCGAGGCGCGATCGTGCGCCACGGAAATGCCCACCGAGGAGCCGAGGTTGACCGGCTTGACGATCACGGGATAGGCAAAGCGGGACTCGATATCCGCCAGCACCGCGTCGCCGCCGGTCACATATTCGCGGCCACGATACTGTGCCGCATCCAGCACCGGCAGACCCGCCTGCCGCAGCACTGCTTTCATGGCGAATTTATCCATACCCAGCGCCGAGGAGGTCACGTCGCAGGCGGCATAGGGCACACCGAGCATTTCGAGCATACCCATCAGCGTGCCGTCCTCCACATTGGTGCCGTGCACCACCGGCAGCGCCACCTCGAAGGTGGCCACCGTGTTGTTGCCGAATTTCTTCTGCGGATAGCGCAGCAGCGCCACCCCCTCGGGAGTCGACACCGGCACCACCCGCGTGGCGGCGGCCAGACACGTCTTCATATTCTTATACGACTCCACACGGTCGATCCCTTCGCCCACATAGAAGGCGTTATCTTTGGAAAGATAGACCGCGATGGGGTCATATTTTTCGCGGTCCAGCGCCTGATAGGCCTGCAGGCCGGAAATGATGGAGACCTCGTGCTCCACGCTTTTGCCGCCGAACAGGACGGCCACTTTCGTTTTCATCTGCGTTCTCTCCTTATTCAAAAGTTATCGGGCAGATCGTTTTCGAGCAGCACCGTGCGTCCCTGCGGCGCGGGCAGCGCTGCCAGATACCCGAGTGCGTCCTGCAATGTGGCGGCCACATAAATGCGCGACTCGTCAAAGCCGCCGGCGAGCAGTCCCTCCCGCAGCGGAGGTGCCTGCTTTTCGCCCACCAACAGGGCATAATCGCACTTTTGCGCGGCGTAGGTGCCGAGCTCGCGGTTGAGCGCCGCCTGCCGCTCCCCCAGTTCCACCATGCCGGGGGTGACCAGCACCCGCTGACCCGCAAATCCGCTCAGCACATCCAGTGCCGAACGGAAACCGGAGGGATTGGAGTTATAGGCATCGTCGATATACCCGTTGGGCAGCAGCTGCAGGCGGTGCGGCACCGGCTTGAGCAGGCGCACGGGATATTGCAGGTCCTTGAGCGGGATCCCCATGTGGTGCGCCACCGCGATGCAGCCCGTCAGATTCTGGATGTTGTGGGCGCCGAGCAGTTTGGTGAGGAATTCGGCCGTCTCACCATCGGGCGCGGTAATGGTGAAGTGGGTGCCGGCGGCATCGGTAAAGATATCGCGGGCCGCGTAATCGGCATCGCCGGCGATCGCGTAGGTGATATGCGCACCCGTCACCTCGCGGGCGCGGATGAACTCGTTATCCGCATTCAAAAACACCGTGCCGTCGGCCGGCAGGGCGTCGGCCAGCTCGAACTTGGTGCGGATGATGTTTTCAATACTGCCGAAGGTCTCGAGATGCTGCTCGCCGATGGAGGTGATGATCCCCATTTTCGGGTGGACAAGATCGCAGATCTCGCGGATGTCCCCCACGTTTTTGGCGCCCATCTCGGCCAAAAAGATCTGATGCGAGGGGCGCAGATGCTCACGGATGGTGCGCACCACGCCCAGAGTGGTGTTGAAATTTTCCGGCGTCATCAGCACGTTATACCGCACCGACAGCAGCGCGTGCAGGAAATTCTTGGTGCTGGTCTTGCCGTAACTGCCGGTGATGCCGATGACGGTGAGTTCCGGCATGGCGGCGATACGGCGGCGGGCATCCGCCACATAGCGGGCGGCAAACCACTTTTTCAGCGGTGAGATGATCCATGCGGCCAGCCGCACCCAGAACCACACGATGCAGCAGAACAGGCCGAGCCAGAACAGGGAGCGCCACGGTGCGAACACCCACGCGAGCACCAGTGCCGCCGCCAGCAGCACCGCCTGCACGGCAAACAGGCGCTTCACCCGCGCGGTGACGACCAGCGGCTTTTTCGCCTTGCGCGGCCGGTTGAGCAGACCGCAGAGCACCAGCACGCCCGCGGCGATGAAGCGCGTGACAGCGCTTGAAGGGGACAAAAACGCCAGCACCAGCAGCAAAAGCGGCAGCAGCCGCTTCCACGAAGCCAGTTTGGCGGCGTTTTCGCCGCACCAGCGGGCGTAGCGCTCGTCGCGATAGGAATTGAGCTGCAGCATATGGGTGAAATACACCGCCTGCACACCGCAGCAGAACGCGGCGGCGGCCAGCAGCACCACCCGGGATACAACGATCATGGCAAAGGCTCCTTTTTACCCCAAAAATGAATCGAGGACACGGCGGCATTGACCCCAGCACTCCGCAAAGGCGAAGTGCCCGGCACCGGCCAGTGTGACCAGCCCGGCATCGGGGATGAGGCGCGCCATCTTCTGCCCGTCGCAAAGCGGGGTGGCGGTGTCTTTTTCGCCCCAGATGAGCAGGGTGGACGCCGTGATCTGCGGCAGCAGCGCGGAAAGGTCGTTGTTCACCGCCAGCACCATGCTCTGCCGCATCACGGGAGACGCGGCGCGGTAATCGGCCGATCCGTGGCGGGCGCGTGCCTTTTCCACCGCGTGGGGGAACAGCGAACGGATGCCCGGCAGGGAGAAAAACCATTTCGCCGCCTTGTAGGTATACACTTTCCAATAGTAGGAAAAGCCGCGGTGCGGCTTGAGGCCGGCCGCATCCATCAAAATCGCGCGGCGCACCGTGAAGGGCGCGCCCTCTGCCAGCAGATGCAGGGCGATCCGCCCGCCGTTGGAGTGGCCGATGAGCACTGCCTCCTCTACCCCGAGCGCGGCGGCGAAATGCCGCACGAATTCGGCAAAACGGGCGGCGTCCCACGGCTCGGGCGGCTCGGCCGACTGCCCGAAACCGGGCAGGTCGGGTGCCAGCACCCGGAAGCGGGCGGAGAGATGGTCGATGATGAGGCGGTAGGTCTCGGCAGGGGCGCCCCACCCGTGCAGAAGCAGCACCACGGGGCCGCTGCCCTGATCGATATAAGCTGTCGACAGTCCATCCACGGTAACGGTTTCCATGACGCGCCTCCTTTTTTATCCAATAATAAATTTAGTATAACACACTCCACGCCAAAAGGCAAAAGAAAAATGAGATTTCGCCGATTTTTTTCGTTTTTTCGGTGTCACACGGCCATCCGGCCGCCAAACGGCCCGTTTGACGGCAAAATGGCCGCGTTTTGAAAAATCCGCGGCCATTCCCGCACTTTGCGGCATATGCTGAAATGAGCCATAGAACGGCTCGTGATAGCCGAAGAGAGTCAAACCCGATCGGTTTTTGACGGGCGATCTGCTGCTCGCCTGCGTTATTGACGGCGACCATACAACAGTATGCTCACCGTCGCTGCCTTGCCGAGCGGCAGATCGCCTCGGCAAAAACTGCAAGCACCGTTCGGCGAAGAGTTTTCGAGTGATTTTGCCGATTCTTCGACGAGAGCGTGCTGGCGCACGCCGAGGAGAAAACCGGCAAAATCGCCGAATAAGGCTCGCCGAACGGCGACCGGGTTCGGCTATCTTCGGCTATACCAATGTATGAAAAGGAGCGTATGGCTATGAATACACGGGAATTCCCCCTTTCGGCACTGCCGGTGGGGGGATGCGCACAGGTTTCCCGGCTGTGTGCCGACGGCGGTATGCGCCGCCGCCTGCTGGATCTGGGGATGATCGCCGGTACGCCGGTCACCTGTCTGCAGCGCAGTCCGGCGGGCGATCCCACCGCCTACCTCATCCGCGGGGCGGTGATCGCCCTGCGCCGACAGGACGCGGGCGATGTGGTGATGTGTGACGGGGAGCGACCGTCATGGGGCTGACAGCACAGTCCACCGGGCGCGGGGCGGTGGACGATGTAACGGTCTGCCGCCGGGCGGGAGAACGGATAGTGGCGCTGGCGGGCAACCCCAATGTGGGCAAGAGCACTGTGTTCAACGCCCTCACCGGCATGAATCAGCACACCGGCAACTGGCCGGGCAAAACGGTGGCACTGGCGCAGGGCACCTGCACGGTGGGGGCCGACACATGGCGGCTGGTGGATCTGCCCGGCACCTATTCCCTTGCGGCGCGCTCGGGCGAAGAGGAGGTGGCGCGGGACTTCCTGTGCGAAGAATCTCCCGACGCGGTAATCGTGGTGTGCGACGCGACCTGCCTGCCGCGCAGCCTGATACTGGCACTGCAGATCATGGAGATGACCCCGCGGGTGACGGTGTGTGTCAACCTGATGGATGAGGCCAAAGCCAAGGGCATTCGGGTGGACACCGCACAGTTGGCGGAAAATCTGGGGGTACCGGTGGTGGCCGCCAGCGCCCGGCAGGGCGAGGGACTGACAGACCTGCTCGCGGCGACCGCCGACGTGATGCAGCAGCCGCCCTCCCCCACCGCCATTCGCTACACACGCCCCATATTGGCGGCGGCCGGACGGCTGATGCCGCACATCACGACACGCCCGGCGCTGCCCGCGGCACTGCGGGCACTGGAAAGCGACACCGCCGCCCGGGCGTTGGGACTGGATGATGCGCTGCTGCACGAGGCACACGCCGCCGCCCAAGCGGAAGGACTGCCGCCGGAGCGGCTGCCGGATGCCATCGCCTCCTGTGTGGTGCTGCACGCGGACGCGATGGCGGCGGACGCGGTGGTCTGCGACGAAGCGGCGGCGGGCAAGCGCGACCGCCGGCTCGACCGGCTGCTGACCGGCCGGTGGACGGCGCTGCCGGTGATGGCGCTGCTGTTGTGCGTGGTGCTGTGGCTGACGCTCAAGGGCGCCAACGCGGTGTCCGACCGGCTGGCGGCGCTATTCGGATACGGGCAGGACGGACTGCGGTGGCTCTGCTTTGCCGCACACGCGCCGGACTGGCTGCGGGGACTGCTGGTGGACGGCATCTACGGCGTGGTCGCCTGGGTGGTGGCGGTCATGCTGCCGCCGATGGCCATTTTCTTCCCCCTGTTCACGCTGCTCGAGGATGTGGGATACCTGCCCCGCATCGCCTTCAATCTCGACCGCGGGTTTCAGAAAGCACACGCCTGCGGCAAGCAGGCGCTGACGATGTGCATGGGCTTCGGCTGCAATGCCGCGGGCGTGACCGGCTGCCGTATTCTGGAATCCCCCAGAGAACGGCTGATCGCCACCGTCACCAACAGCCTTGTCCCCTGCAACGGACGCTTCCCGCTGCTGCTGACGCTGATCTCCCTCTTCTTTGCCGGGAGCAGCGCGGGCAGTTCGCTGCGCGCGGCGGGACTGCTCACCGTGACGGTGATGCTGGGGGTGGCGGTGACTCTGCTCGCCTCCCGCCTGCTCTCCGCCACGCTGCTGCGCGGGGTACCCTCCTCTTTCACGCTGGAACTGCCGCCCTACCGCCGCCCGCAGATCGGACAGGTGATCGTGCGCTCGCTGCTCGACCGCACCCTGTTCGTGCTGGGTCGTTCCGTAGCGGTAGCGGCACCCGCAGGGGCGGTGATCTGGCTTTTGGCCAATGTATCACCGGGCGGCACGCCGCTGCTTCTCACCGTTGCGGGATGGCTCGACCCGGTGGGACGGCTGATGGGACTGGACGGGGCGATCCTGCTGGCGTTTCTGCTGGGCTTTCCCGCCAACGAGATCGTGCTGCCCATCCTCATCATGACCTACACGGCCGGCGGCACGCTGACCGAACTGGGACTGCCCGCACTGCAGACACTGCTGCTCGCCCACGGCTGGACGCCGGTGACGGCGGTGTGTATGCTGCTCTTCTGCCTGTTCCACTGGCCCTGCTCCACGACCTGCCTGACCGTGAGAAAAGAGACCGGCAGCCGGCGCTGGACAGCGGTCGCCGTGCTGCTCCCCACGCTGCTGGGAGCGCTGCTCTGCACGGCGGTGGCCGCGGTGGCTCGCCTGTGCGGAATATGAACCCACAACACAGGACATACTAACGAAAACTGAAAAAGGCAGGGGATCACATGAACAAGGATCTGCGAAAAGTGGTACTGGTGGGCACCGGCATGGTGGGCATGAGTTACGCCTATGCGCTGCTCAACCGCAGTGCCTGCGACGAACTGGTGCTGATCGACATTGACAAGCAGCGGGCCATCGGTGAGGCTATGGATCTCAACCACGGGCTGGCGTTTTCCGGCTCGCATATGCGCATCCGGGCGGGGGAATACGCCGACTGCGCCGATGCGGACATCGTGGCCATTGCCGCCGGTGTGGCGCAAAAGCCGGGAGAAGACCGTCCCTCACTGCTGCAGCGCAACACCGCTGTGTTCCGCAGTGTCGTGGAGCCGGTGATGGCATCCGGCTTTTCCGGCCTGTTTCTGGTGGCGAGCAACCCCGTGGACGTGATGACACGGGTGACGCAGAAGCTTTCGGGGCTCCCGGCCGGACAGGTACTGGGCACCGGCACCACACTGGACACCGCCCGTCTGCGGTATCTGCTGGGGCAATATTTTGCGGTGGATCCCCGCAACGTACACGCCTATGTGATGGGCGAGCACGGGGAATCGGAATTCGTGCCGTGGTCGCAGGCGCTCGTCTCCACCAAGCCGGTGGTCACCATCTGCGAGGGGGAAGGCTGCCGCTACCATATGCAGGAGCTGCAGCGCATCGCGGGTGAGGTGCGCGGCGCCGCACAGGCCATCATCGCCGCCAAGGGCGCCACGTATTACGGCATCGGTATGGCCATGCTGCGCATCACCCGCGCCATTTTCGGTGACGAGCACAGCATCCTCACCGTGTCGGCACAGTTGAACGGGGAATACGGCGGCGAGGGGGCGTTCGCCGGCGTACCCGCCATCATCGGGCGGGAGGGCGTGCGCCGGGTGCTGCCGCTCACGCTGACAGAGGAGGAGCAGGCGCAGATGACCCGCTCCCTCTCGCTGCTGCGGCAATACTGGCAGGAGACCGGCCTTGCGGACTGACGCCTTGACACCTTGATGCCTTGACGCGGGGGATTTTGTGTGATACAATGAGCGAAGTATCACACAAAAGGGATGAGAGTATGACACTGTCGGCACTTTTTAAAAAATACAAAGAACCGATCTTATATATCGTTTTCGGCGGGGTCACCACGCTGGTGAGTCTGGTCTCATTTGCCCTGTGCAACCGGCTGCTGGGCGAGGGGCTGTACCTGATCTCCAATATCATCTCCTGGGTGCTGGCGGTGGCGGTGGCCTTTGTCACCAACAAGCTGTGGGTATTCGAAAGCAAAAGCTGGGCGCCCGGTGTGCTGTGGCGCGAACTGCCCGCCTTCGCGGGGGCGCGCATCTTCTCCCTGTTGGTGGAGGAGGCCGGCCTGTTCCTGTTGGTGGATATCCTGGGGTTTGACGGATGGTCGTACACCCTGTGTGGCTTCGCCATCAGCGGCGAGATGATCGCCAAATTCCTCATGCAGGTCGTGGTGCTGATCCTCAATTATATCTTCAGCAAACTGGTCATTTTCAAAAAGAAAGCATAAAAAACAAAAAAAGTCGGCTGAGGGGTACCTTCAGCCGACCTTTTTTCTTTTATATCAATTGGCGAACACGCCGCCGCACATGGCGATCACTACCAGAGCGGCCAGCGCGATGCGATACCAGCCGAACGCCTTGAAATCATGGTGCCGGATATACCCCATCAGGAAGCGGATCGCGAAAAGCGACACGATGAACGATACCGCCGTGCCGATGGCCAGCGCGATCCATTCGGCCGCCGAAAAGGACAACCCGTTCAAAAGGAATTTCAGCACCTTGATGCCGCTGGCGCCCACCATGGCCGGTATGGCCATGAAGAAAGAAAATTCCGCCGCGACCTCACGCGAGGTGCCCAGCAACGATGCGCCGAGAATGGTGGAGCCGGAGCGGGAGGTGCCGGGAATGAGCGACAGCACCTGAAAAGCGCCGATCCCCAGTGCCCGCCAGAAGGACAGCCCTTTCAGCGAGGAGACCTTTGTTTTGGGCGGAAAACTTTCCAGAAGCAGGAAACCCACACCATAGACGAACAGTGTGATGGCGATAACGAGCGGTGTAGAAAGCTTTGCGTCCACCAGATCGTTGATAGGCAGACCGATGACGGCGGCGGGGATGCTGGCCACCAGTACCTTGACCCACAAAAGCCACGTGCCGCGCTTTTCCTCGCTGCTTTTGCGGGGGGAAAACGGATTGAGTTTGTGGAAATAGAGCACGACCACCGCCAGAATGGAGCCGAGCTGAATGACCACCTTGAACACATTAAAGAAATCCGCGCTCACCTGCATCGGCCAAAGTGCATCCAGAAGCAGGATGTGACCCGTACTGCTGATAGGCAGCCACTCGGTGATGCCCTGTATGATGCCCTGCAGAATAACTTTGAGAATTTCCACAAACGGCATAATCCGACTCCTTTCGAAAAAAGCGGCCACCACAGCAGGAAGCAGGGTGGCCGAAAAATATCAAAGATCCATTTCGTTGAGCAGATCCCGCAGGAGGATCAACTCATCCGGCGAAAGGGTGATGCCCTTGCTTGCCTTCGCATGAGCCGGAGCCCAGTCGCGGATATCATATTTCGGGGTATTGTCGTTCCAACTGACAAGGTTGAGCTCCTTCGACCAACCGGAGGGGGACTGAGAGAGCACGCCGCATTCCTTTACGATCTCAAACTTGATTTCTGCCATATCCAGCACTCCTTATATAAATTTATGAGTTTCGATTTTATTTGTCCGACTGCCGTGTCAGCCACTTGCTGAGCCAGTCGGCAGGGGATTCTTCGGGCTTTTCGGACTTGCCGGGTCCATCGGACACTTGAACTTCTTCGGATCCGCCGCCATCTGTCGGGATCAGGTCATTTCCATCTATGACCGCCGACGGCGGCACCTCAAAAAAACTGAGCGGTCGTTCCCGCCTCAGTCACATCCTCGGGCATTCCGGCTGTTGAGCACTCCATCTCCCGCATCAGCGCATCCAACTGCTCACTGACATGGCTGGCCTGCTCATACCGATTGCGTTCGGCATCATCCAGTTCGTCCGCCGCCGCAGTAAGTTCCCCATTCAGGTCCTCGATCATCCGCGAAATGACAGAGAGCCGGGCACTGCAGCGATCATTCGCATCATCGAGATACCGCTGCCCCATGGCACGCACCTCGGCAACAAAGTTCCCCACATTGCCGATCAGCTTTCGATACTGCTCGTTTTCGGCGGACAGGCGGGCGTTTTCGTCCATGATGTTCATAAGCTCATTCTGCAGTTCCTGTGCCCGCTTTTCGGTCGTTTCACACGCCGATTGCCGCTGGACCGAGAACTCCTCATATTTTTTCTTTTCCGCATCTAACTGCTCGCGCAGGGTCTTGACCTCCTCGCGAACACCGGTAGTGTCCGTTGACTGCACACGCAGATCGCGCATCGCGTTGTACTGTTCGCCAATGAGCTGCTGCAGTTTTTCCTGCTCACTGCGTTCCTGCTTAAGTTGGTCAAACTGACGCGCCAGTTCCTGATTAGCGTCGTTCAACGCTTTTTCATAAGCTGCCCGTTCGGCGTTCGACTGCGCACGCAGGCTGTCCATTTCCCGGACGTGCTGTTCCTGAAGGGAGTCAATATATTCCAACACGTCGTCTTTGTTAAAGCCGCCGAATTTGGAACGAAACTGTCCGTTTTCCGCCATACTCCCCCATCCTTTCTTCAAAAATACATATAAAACACAAGAATACATGATAGAGTATATCATGCCATTCGAAAAAATACAAGTGGAATTTTCAAATTTCCCCAAACAGCCCGACAGATTTCATTCTGTTTCTTCAAATTGCTTCCATGCATCGGCAGAGTCACCGATAAACGTCCGCCGCACGGGCGCGCCGTCCTCATATCCGCAGACCGCCTGATAGGGACAGTACCGGCAGCCGATCGCCTCCTTGCCGTTGTGCAGCGGTGCGGCCGCCACGTCCCCCTGACGCAGCGTGGCAGCCATATCGCGCAGCAGCCGCTCCACGTGATTTTTCAGCCGGCCGAACTGCGCCAGCGAGGCGACGGAGGATCGGCCGTCCGGCAGGCCGTCTGCCCGCAGTTTGACGGGAATGAACAACTTGGAGGCATCCGCCTCCATGGCATTGATGATCTCGGGATCGTCCAGCACCAGCCCGTTCATGCACATGGCGGCCGTCCGCCGCCGCTCACGCGTGGCCTCGTCATCGGCAGGCGAGATCTCCACCACCGGCAGGCAGGCGGGCAGATAGAGCACGCCAGCCGGTGCCACCTCGGCACCATAGCGGGCGGCGCCGTTGTCCCAAATGGAGAAGAGGTAGATAAGCATCTGCAGATTCAGCCCGTCAACGACCTCGGAAAGCTTCAGTTTTTTATCGCCGGTCTTATAGTCCACCACGCGGACATAGGCCTTGCCGCCCGTATGGTACACGTCCACACGGTCGATCTTGCCGTTCACCCTCACGGTGGAGCCGTCCGGCAGAGAGAGCACCGTGGAGGCCAGCCCGTCCTTTTCCCCCATCGGCAGTTCATAGTCTGTCGGCACAAAGCGGCTTTGGCGGAACTCCTGCACCAGATGCCACATCAGTGACTCCACCGTGCGGCCGAGCCGCGCGGCCAGCGCCAGAAACCGCTCGCTTTTATCCGCGGTGCCGCCCATCTCCTCTTCGATATACGCCGTCACGGCCTGTGCGGTATCGGCACGCACCTGCGCACGGGTGATCTTGGCAAAGCCCGCCGCCGCATAGCGCGGCAGCATCACCTGCGCCACATGGTGGGCGAGCAGGCCGAATTCCAGGCTGTCCAGTTCTGCCGGGCGCCGTTCTTTCACATTGAGGCCGTACTGGCAGAAATAGGCGAAGCGGCAATTATGATATTTTTCCACCTGAGAAGCGGAGACCGTCATATGGTCGCCGAAAAAGGCGGCGGCTGCGGCCGAAGAGCTAAAAGCGATCGGTTCACCCGCCGCGGCGCGTTCCATGGCCGCCAGCCGCCCGGCATAGGCCGGATCGGCCGCGAAATGCGCCCGCAATGCCGCCTGTTCGCCACCCGGCGTGCCGAAGCAGCGCGCCAGACGGTCGAACGCATCGTCCACCGATTCGGGCATTTCATCCCCTTGCAGTGTGCGATGGCCGGGCACCAGTGTACAGACCGCCTCGGCCAGTGCGGAGGGCGGTACCGTCTCCTCCCCCGTGCCGCGCAGCCAACTGACATACAGGCGTTCCGATGCGGCAGACAGCGCAAAATACGCATACAGCCGCTCCTCCACCGCCTGCTGATCGCCGGTACCGGAAAGGGACAGCCCTGCTTTGGCCAGTTCCCGGCGCTCGCGGTCGCTGAACAGGCCGCCGGTGGCGGGATAGGCCGGGAACACTCCCTCGTTGGCACCCAAAATCCACACCGCGCGGGGCGCGGAAAAGCGCATCCGTTCCGCACTGCCGATCTGCACCGCGTCCAGCCCCTGCGGGATACTGCCCACGTCCAGCACCGACACGGCCAGTGAAAACAGTTCACCGAACCGCTCGGCCGACAGCACCGTGGTGCGCAGGGCAATGCCGAAACGATCCAGCAGATCCATCAGCAATTCCCATGTCCGTCCCAGGCGTTCGGCGGCCGTCACGTCCCCTGCCGCCCGCAGACGGCGCACCTGCAGGCGCACCATGCGCGGCACCTTGGCCTCCTCCAGATACCGAAACAGCGCGTGGGCGAACTCCCCGCCCGTCACCGCGCCGGAAAGCGCCTGTGCCAGCCGGTCGAGCGGGCCGATCAGCCGGCGGCGCAGCAGATTGAGATAGGTGAGCCGGTGCAGTGTGGTCTCATCCGCCTTTGCCGAAAGGCCGTCCGGATTGGCCGTCCATTCCCCGCGCAGGCGGCTGCCGCCCAGTTTCCACATATATATGTAATTTTCCAGTAACGCGGTGGAATGCGCCGAAAAACCGAGAAGCCCCGTTTTCGCCAGCCGCAGCACCGTTTCGCGCTGCCAGTTGCCGGCGGCACAGGTCACCGCGCCCTCGGCCAGCGCGATCAGTGGCTCGGTGCGCACATCCTCCCGGCGATCCATATAAAACGGGATGCCGGCCGCACGGAAGGCGGTATCCAGTATGCCCGCGTAATCCGGCAGATTGCGCGCCGTGACGGCGATGTCGCGGCAGCGCCAGCCCTCCTCACGCAGAAGGCGGCGCACCTCCCGCACCAGCGCACGGCACTCGGCATAGCGGTCGGTACAGGCGGCCACCGTCACCCCCGGTGCCTCCCCCTCGAACGGCAGAGCATCCGCGGCAAAGCAGCCGAGTTCCAGTGTCTCCAGTGCCGAGCCGGGTGCCACCCGGTGATTGCCCGTAAGATACCGCGGCGCCGCCACCTTTACCCCGTTGTCCCGTGCCACCTGCACAAAGCGGCGGGCGGTTTTGGAGACAGGGGCAAACAGGGCATATTCGTCGTGATCGTCCATGCTGTCGGTGCAGAGGGTGACCGTGAGGCAGGCGGCACGGCGCATCAACTGCGTCATCACCTGCATCTCCTGCTCGGTGAAGCCCTTGAAGCCATCCACAAAGATCGACGCATCGCGGCCGAGCGTGCTGTCCGGCAGTTGGTCGGCCAGACGGCCGAGTGCATCGGCCGGGTCGACATAACTTTCCGCCACCA
>JAZRVU010000055.1:0-15940 GCA_045599305.1 Acutalibacteraceae bacterium
GGACAAAACCGTTTACTACAGCGATTCCGTGCAGATGGTGGAGCGTCTGCAGGCGCTGGGCGGCAATGTGAAGTTCACCACCTGCGAGGGCTACGGCCACGACTGCTGGACAGACACCTATCACCGCGAGGACGTGTACGAGTGGCTGCTCGCGCAGCATAAATGAGGCGCGGCATGGAACGTATCGACCGGATCAACGAATTGGCGCGCAAGGCCCGCACGCCGGATGGACTCACCTCCGACGAGCAGGAGGAGCAGCGCCGCCTGCGGGCGGAATATGTGGCGGCTGTGCGGCAGAATCTGGAGGCACAGCTGCAGAATACCTTCATTGTGGAGCCGGACGGCACCAAACGTCCGCTGAATCGCAAAAAGTGAGGCAAAGCATGAGATCAAGAGTTTTGGCCGCCGCGGCGGCCGTGCTGCTCGCCGTGGGGCTGTGGGGCTGTGTGCCCCGTATCGACCTGACAGAGGTCGTCCCGGGCGAGGAGACCACCTCCGCCGCTACCGGCACTACCGCCCCTGCCGACAAGGGGGAGATGGCCGCCTACGCCTGGGAAATTTACAGTGAGGCTATCGGGATCGAGGAGGCTTTTGCCACCTACGATCTTTACTATGAGTCGACGCAGACCATGAGCACCGGCAAGTCTGTCGTGCGCGCACGCGTCGTGCGGGTCGGCGGCGACGGGGAAGAGGCCGAAATGCTGCTGCAGGTCTCCCGCGGCGGGGAGGATACCTCCGGTTATTATAAAAACGGCGTGGGGTATTTCGCCATCGAGGGGAAGAAATACTGGAAATTCACGAACGAGAGCAACTTTTTGGCGGAATTCGGTTTTTCCGAGGACGACAGTCTGGCCGAGGAGGTATTTGCCGAGGCACTGGTGGCCGAAAACGAAGACGGCACCCGCACCGTTTCCTGCCCGATGCCGGAGCCGTATGCTTCGGAATATGCCGAAATGACCTTCGGCAGCGCGGGCAGCGAGCGGCAGGTGGATATCGGCGTGACGGTGAAAGCGGACGGTACGCCGGTCGAGTTCACCCGCCATGTCGCCGTGTTGCTCCCGCTTTACGGCACCGTGCGGCTGGAGAGCGTGAATCGCTATGACAAGCTGGACGGGGATGTCGTGCTCACGCCGCCCGACGATCTCGACGAATATACCGCCGATTTGTGAGGCGTTTTCGGAAAACTTTTCTTGACAAACCGGCTGTGAGCGTATATAATGTAAAAAATATGAGTATCGGCGTTGAGGAAGTCCATTTGTTTTCGGCGCACAGAGAGGGCGGCCCGGGAAACCGGCTGAAAGGCCGCCTGCACTCCCGCAAAACGGAAAGCCGCTTCGGAGCCGTTGCCGCGAAAGCGGCACGTGTTGCCCCCGTTACCGGGCAAAAAAGCGGGAGCCGCGCTGCGGCTTCAATTTGGGTGGTACCACGGAGCCTCCGTCCCATTGCGGACGGGGGCTTTTTCTGCATTTTTATCACAAATGAGAGGAAGTTGACACAACATGGAATGGACCGGTCTGAACGAACTGCGTGAAAAATATCTCACGTTCTTCGAGAGCAAGGGGCACCTGCGTCTGCCCAGTTTTTCGCTGGTGCCGCAGGGGGACAAATCGCTGCTGCTCATCAATGCGGGTATGGCGCCGATGAAGAAATACTTCACCGGTGAACTCACCCCGCCGCGTAAGCGGGTCACCACCTGCCAGAAGTGCATCCGCACCCCGGATATCGAGCGGGTGGGCAAAACGGCGCGCCACGGCACCTATTTTGAGATGCTGGGCAATTTCAGTTTCGGCGATTATTTCAAACACGAGGCCACCGCGTGGGCGTGGGAGTTCTGCACCAAGGTGCTGGAGCTGCCTGTCGACCGCCTGTGGGTCACCATTTTCCAGGATGATGACGAGGCCTTCGACATCTGGACGAAGGAGGTCGGGGTGAACGCCGCGCACATCGTCCGTCTGGGCAAGGAGGACAATTTCTGGGAGCACGGCTCCGGCCCCTGCGGCCCCTGCTCCGAGATCTATTTTGACCGCGGCGAAAAGTACAGCTGCGGCAAGCCCACCTGCGGCGTCGGCTGCGACTGCGACCGCTATGTCGAGTTCTGGAACCTCGTCTTCACCCAGTTCGAGAACGACGGCAACAATAACTACACCCGTCTCAAAAATCCCAATATCGACACCGGTATGGGTCTGGAGCGTCTGGCCTGCATCATGCAGGGGGTGGAAAACCTCTTCGAGGTGGACACCGTGCAGAATATCATGAAGCACGTCAGCCGCATCGCCGGCGTGAACTACGGCGATGACGAGCGTACCGATGTGTCGCTGCGCGTCATCACCGACCACATCCGTTCCACCACCTTCATGATCGGTGACGGCGTCATGCCCTCCAACGAGGGACGCGGCTACGTTCTGCGCCGTCTGCTGCGCCGCGCGGCCCGCCACGGCCGTCTGCTCGGCATCCGCGAGCCGTTCCTGTATCAGGTGTGCGAGACGGTCATCCACGAAAATGCCTCCGCTTACCCGGAACTGGGCGACAAAGCGGACTTCATCAAGAAGCTGATCCTCGTGGAAGAGGAATCCTTCGGCAAGACCATCGATGCGGGTCTTGCGCTGCTGGACGATATGCTCGCCGCCCTCAAGGGCGATCAGCTTTCCGGCGCGGATGCGTTCAAACTGTATGATACCTACGGCTTCCCGCTCGACCTCACGCAGGACATCCTCGAAGAAAAGGGCCTCACCGTGGACGAGGACGAGTTTCACCGTCTGATGGCCGAGCAGCGCGCCCGTGCGCGTGCCGCCCGTAAGGATGCCGGCGCCGATGCGTGGAAGAACAGCACCGATGCGCTCAAGGGCATCGAAGCCGGCCGCTTTGTCGGCTATGAGACGCTCGCCGCCTCGGCCAAGGTGACCGCCATCGTCAAGGACGATCAGCGCGTGGACGAGATCGCCGACGGCGATGCCGCGCTGGTGGTGCTGGATGTGACCCCGTTCTATGGCGAAAGCGGCGGCCAGGTGGGCGATATCGGTCTCTTTGGCAACGAGGGCGTGACCTTCGAGGTGGAAAACACCGTAAAGGGCGCCGGCGGTCTGGTGCTGCATGTGGGCGAAGTGAAGCAGGGCACCCTGCGCGTGGGCGACACCGTCAATGCGCAGGTCGACGAAGCCACCCGCGCCGCCACCATGCGCAATCACACCGCGGCGCATCTGCTGCAGGCGGCGCTGCGTTCCCTGCTGGGCACCCATGTCGAGCAGGCGGGACAGTTGGTCACGCCGGAACGTATGCGTTTCGACTTCACCCATTTCTCCGCCCTCACGGCGGAGCAGCTCGCTGCCGTGGAAGCGCAGGTCAACGAATGGATCCTGCGCGGCGTGGCGGCGGATATCCGCGAAATGCCCATCGACGAAGCTCGCAAACTGGGCGCCATGGCGCTGTTCGGCGAAAAGTACGGCGACATCGTGCGCGTGGTGCGGTTCGAGGGCGTGTCCACCGAACTGTGCGGCGGTACCCATGCCGATAACACCGCGAAGATCGGTCTGTTCCACATCGTGTCCGAAAGCTCCGTGGCGGCCGGTGTGCGCCGTATCGAAGCGGTGACCGGCCTCAACCTGCTGGCCGAACTCAAGCGTGAGCACGCGCTGCTGGCGCAGGCGGCCGACACCATGAAGGCGGCCGGCACCGAAGATGTGGTGCGTCGTGCGGCACAGCTGGCCGGCGAGGTCAAGGATCTCAAGAAAGAACTGGCCGACCTCAAGTCCAAGGCCGCGGCCGATCAGGCGGGCAATGTGTTTGCCGATGCCGTGGAGGTCAAGGGCGTGAAACTCGCCACCGCGCACTATCCCGATATGGAATCGGGCGATCTGCGCACCCTGTGTGACAGTCTGAAGAGTGCGGCCGATAAGGAAAAGGGCGTGCTGCTCATCGCGGGCAACACGGCGTTCGTCTGCTACTGCTCGCCCGATGCCGTGAAGGCCGGCGCCAACGCCGGTGCGCTCATCAAGGCCACCTGCACCTTCTGCGGCGGCAAGGGCGGCGGCCGTCCGGACAGCGCCATGGGCGGCGGCAAGGATGCCGAAAAGGTGCCCGAAGCGCTCGCCGCGGCCGCAGCCACCCTGTCCGATATGCTGTGAGGAGGAAACATCATGGATTGCCTGTTTTGCAAAATCGCCGCGGGGGAGATCCCCAGCCGCAAGGTCTATGAGGACGAGCAGATCCTGGCATTTTACGATATCGAGCCCAAGGCGCCCGTGCACGTGCTGGTCATCCCGAAGATGCACCTCGACGGCGCCGCGCAGGTGACGGCGGAAAATTCCGCGGTGGTCGCCCACATCTTTGAAAAGATCCCCGCGATCGCGCAGTCGCTGGGCATCACCGATTACCGTGTCGTCACCAATAACGGCGCCGAAGCGGGGCAGTCGGTGAAGCATCTGCATTTCCACATTCTCGGCGGCCGCATCCTCGGCGAAATGGGCTGACCATCATCGGAAAAAGGAGCGAGTCCCATGCATTACATCGTGGCGGATCTGGAATGGAACGGCGCGTTTTCCAAGAAAGCACACGGGTATTTCAATGAGATCATCGAGATCGGTTCGGTCATGCTGAATGAGCAAATGGAGGAGATCGGCGTGTTCCACGCGGTCATCCGTCCGGTCGTCAGCCGCAAGCTGAGCGATATCGTCAGCGACCTGACCAATATCACCCCCGAGGAACTGGAGGAGGGAACGTCTTTTCCCGCCGCCGCCTCGGCGTGGCGCAAATGGGCGGGGAAGGAGCCGGCCACGCTGCTCACATGGAGTACCACCGATCTGTCGGTCCTTTTGGAAAACTACCGCTATTTTCTTCACACCGACCGCATCCCGTTCATGACGCAGTATGCCGATCTGCAGGCCTATGTGCAAAAGCACAATGAGTTGGGCGGCCCCGGCAAACAGATCGGGCTGTCCCGCGCTTGTGAGGAACTGGGCATTTCGGACGAGGGACTGGAGCAGCACCGTGCGTTGGACGACAGCCGAATGACCGCCGCCATCGCGCAGAAGACCTTCGAGCCGGCGGCGTTTGCGCCTTTCGTCCGTGCGGCGGACGATGCGTTTTATGACCGGCTGAATTTCAAGCCCTACTATATCCGCGATATCGAAAGCCCGCTGATCGAGCGGCACCACCTGCGGTTTCGCTGTCCCGCCTGCGGGCGGGCACTGCGCCGCCGGGGGGAGTGGCGCTCCTATAATCAGGCGTTCTGGGCGGATATGGTCTGCCGTTCCTGCGATAAAGAGTACGTCGCCCGCGCGCAGTTCCGCAAAAAGTACGATACCGTGGAAGTCAAGCGCAAGTTATCGGAGAAATTACCGGCCCAGCCGGAAAATTTAAATCAAAAAGGAGAGATTACCCATGAGTAAGTCCAAAGGTTTCCTGAAAGAGTTCAAAGAGTTCGCACTGCGCGGCAACGTGATGGATCTGGCAGTCGGTGTCATCATCGGCGGCGCGTTCCAGTCCATCGTCACCTCGGTCATCAATGACCTCATCATGCCGTGGATCGGCCTGATTACCGGTGGTGTCAACTTCGCGGATCAGTTCGTCATCCTGAAGCTGCCCGAGGGCGTGGACAAAGCGCAGGTCACTTCGGCTGCCGTCGCTGCCGAACTGGGCGTGACCACCTTCAACTACGGTGCGTTCATCACCGCCGTCATCAACTTTGTCATTCTGGCTTTCGTCATCTTCCTGATGGTGCGCGCGATCAACAGCCTCAAGAACCACAAGAAGGTCGAGGAAGAGCCGGCGGCTCCCACCACCAAGATCTGCCCCTATTGCAAGAGCGAGATCGATATCGAGGCCACCCGCTGCCCGCACTGCACCTCCGAACAGCCTGAGGAAGCCGCGGAATAAGGAGCAGGCCGCATGAAACTGTCGGTTTTTTACGATCACATCCGCCGCGCCGCCGCGGAGAAGGGCTTTTCCATCGAGGAGATGCTCACCCATGTGCGTGACCTGGGGATCACCGGGATCGACATTGATTTCGATACGCTGCTGCGGGAGGAAAACTGGCTGCCCGAGGCATTGCATCACGCCGGTATGACCGTGGCGCTCATCTGCAACGGCTATGATTTCGCCACCCGTCCCGTGCGGGAGGAGGACTACGAGATCTATCGCCTCGCCAAACGCTGCGGCTGCGCGGCCGTCATGCCCATTCCGGGACTTTTCGACCCGAATGCTCCGCGTGAGCCGCAGCGGGAAAGCGTGCTGGCCGATATGCGCGCCATGGCCGATTACGGCCGCACGCTGGGGATCGCCACGGTGATGGAGGATTTCGACAATCCGCTGTCGCCCTGCTTTGATCTGGCCGGTCTGCAGCGCCTGTTCGATGCCGTGCCCGCGATCGGCTGCAATTTCGACACCGGCAATTTCCTGCCTGCAGGCGAGGATCTGCTGACCTGCTTTGCCGCGCTGCGCGGCCGTGTGGCACACGTCCACCTGAAGGATCGCCGCCTGACCGCCGAAAACGGCGAGCCGGCCGGCCCTGCCATGCCGGACGGCCGTCGGCTGTACCCCTCCGTGGTGGGGGACGGTGTGCTGGATATCGCCGCAGTGGTGCGGGGACTGAAAGCGGACGGGTATGACGGCTTTGCCGCCATCGAGATCTTCGGCGTCGCCTCGCTGTTCGACGGCATCGGCCGTTCGGTGGCGTTTCTGAACACGTTGTGAGCGATTTTTTGAAAAATTTCAAAAAAACTCTTGCATTTTCAAAACAGTTGTGGTATTATCAATAGGCTATGGTCGGCCATTATGGCCGTTCCGTGCTTGATGCAAAGCATCAAGACGACGGTCCTCTGCGCATTCAGTTGGGCAAGAACGTCGGAAAAGTTGGGAGGATTTTAAAATGGACGCATTGAAATTCATTGCTGCTGACAGCCTGAAACAGGACGTTCCTGCTTTCGAAATCGGCGACACCATTCGCGTGGACGTGAAGATCCGCGAAGGTGAGCGCGAGCGTATCCAGGCCTTTGAGGGCACTGTGATCGCGAAGAAGGGCAGCGGCGTGGCCGAGACCTTTACCGTTCGCCGTGTTTCCTACGGTGTCGGTGTGGAACGTGTGTTCCCGCTGCATTCCCCCAACGTGGCGGCTGTGAAAGTGGTTCGCCGCGGTAAGGTCCGCAGAAGCAAACTGTACTATCTGCGTGATCGCGTGGGCAAGGCCTCCAAGGTCAAGGAACTTCTGTAAGTCCCCAAAGACGAAAAAGGAACGATTTTGCAAAAAATCGTTCCTTTTTTACTTTCCTTTTTCATCTTCTTGTGCTATACTATATGTGTATCCATGTCAAAAAGGAGGATCCGCTATGGAGGATCGGGAATGGCAGGTCACACCGCAGGCGGAGGAAGAGGCTCCGGCGATCGAAGAGGCGGTGCAGACTGCTTTTGCTGCGGCAGATGAGCCGGACAAAGCCGCACGGAAAGCGGCGGCGCAAGGTAAACACGGGAAGGCGGAGCCGGCCAAGGAAACGCCGCTGCAGTCCGCGTTCGATATGTTGTCCAATCTGGCGGTGGCACTCGTGGTGGTGACACTGTTATTCAGTTTGTTTTTCCGCATGGTCGTGGTGGACGGCGACTCGATGAACGACACACTCACGAATGCCGATCGGCTGGTGCTGCAGTCCGCTTTCTATACGCCGCACCGCGGTGACATCGTGGTCATTTATCAGGAGGATGAGCCAAACGTGCCGCTGATCAAGCGCGTCATCGCCGCGGGCGGTGATTCGCTGAGGCTGGATGCCAAAAACAACGCGGTCTATCTGAAAAAGGCCGGCGAGACGGATTGGGCACTGCTGGACGAGAGCGAATATGTGAATTATCCGCTGTCCTGGGGCGTGATGTGGCAGGATGCCGACGGAAACGGTAAGAACGGCGAGGTCACCGTACCGGAGGGGTGCGTCTTCGTTATGGGCGATCACCGCAACAATTCCCGCGACAGCCGCTATATCGGCTTTGTGTCCAACAAGGACATTGTCGGCCACGCGATATTCCGGGTGGCCCCGCTCAATGCATTCGGGCCGGTTTGAGGAAAAGTATATGGATGCACAGCAAAACGATAAAACGATCCAATGGTTCCCGGGGCATATGGCCCGCACCCGCCGCCGCATCAAGGAGTGTCTGCCGCTGGTGGACATGGTGGTCGAACTGCGGGACGCCCGTGTGCCGCTGGCCAGTCATAACCCGGATCTGGACAGTATAGTGGCAGGCAAGCCGCGGCTGGTGATATTGAATAAAGCGGATATGGCCGATGAGGCGGTGACCGCCCGTTGGGTGGCATCGTTTCGCGCCGCCGGTGTCACCGCGCTGGCGCTGGACTGCAAAAGCGGACGCGGCGTGAATGCGTTCGTGCCCGCCATGCGCACCGTGCTGGCGGATAAGATCGCCGCATGGGAGCAGAAAGGGATGGCCAATCGTCCGGTGCGCGCCATGGTGGTCGGGATCCCCAATGTGGGCAAATCCTCCTTCATCAACCGCCTGGCCAAAGGCGGCAAGGCCAAGGTGGAGGACCGTCCCGGTGTCACGCGGGAAAACCGCTGGTTCACGGTGGAGGGCGGCGCCCTGCTGCTGGACACCCCCGGTGTGCTGTGGCCGAAATTCGAGGATCAGCAGGTGGCGCGTCATCTGGCCTACACCGGCGCCATCCGCGATGAGATTTTGGATTGTGAGGAACTGGCCTGCGGGCTTTTGCAGCTGCTGGCGGCCGACTATGCGCCGCTGCTGACCGCCCGCTACCGCCTCTCGCCGGAGGAACTGGAGACCTGCGCCGGTGACGGCTGGGAGCTGCTCTGCCTGGTGGGCAGGAAGCGGGGGATGCTGGTCTCGGGCGGCGAGGTGAATACCGAGCGCGCCGCCATTATGCTGCTGGACGAGTTCCGCGCCGCCAAAATGGGGCGTATCACGTTGGAACTGCCGCCGAAAAAGGACGTGTGACCATGGAGGAACTGACCAATTACGCTTTCGATGCCCTCTACCGCGAGCGGGGGATCGCCTGCCTGTGCGGTGTGGACGAGGCAGGACGCGGCCCGCTGGCCGGCCCGGTCTATGCCGCTGCCGTGGTGCTGCGGCCGGACGTGATGATCGACGGCGTGAACGATTCCAAAAAGCTCTCGGAAAAGCGGCGCGAGGCGCTGTTTGACGAGATTTGCGAGAAAGCCGCCGCCTTCGGCATTGCCAGTGCGTCGGTAGAGGAGATCGAGTCGCTGAACATTCTGCGTGCCACCTTTCTGGCCATGTCCCGTGCGGTGGCGGCTATGGGCGTGACGCCCGATCTGGTGCTGGTGGACGGCAATCAGGTGCCCGCCGGCATACCCTATCCGATCGAAACGGTGGTGAAGGGGGACGCCCGTTCCGCCTCGGTGGCAGCGGCGTCCATTCTGGCCAAGGTCAGCCGTGACCGCTATATGCGGGAGCTGGATGCCCGGTACCCGGAATATCAGTTTCCCCGCCACAAGGGATACGGCACGGCGCTGCACTGTGAACTGCTGCGGCAGTACGGCCCCTCACCGGAGCACCGGATGAGTTTTCTTGGCAACATACTGAAATGATCTCAAGCGGGGCAGGGGAACCTGTCCCGTGATTTTTTGGAGGCAGATATGGCAAATGTGTCCAAGGGCGCGGCAGGCGAGGTGCTGGCCGCCCGCTTCCTGCGCGAAAAAGGCTACACCATCGTGGCGGCCAATGTACATTCCCGTTTCGGCGAGATCGACATAATCGCCGGCGATGCGCAATACATTGTATTTGTGGAGGTCAAGACCCGCAGCGAGGACGCGTTGTATGCCCCGCGTGAAGCCGTGACCGCAAGTAAACAGCAGCGGATCTGGCGCACCGCCGCGCTGTACCTGCAAAACCACCCGACCGCCCTGCAGCCGCGCTTCGACGTGGTGGAGGTGGTGACCGAAAAGGGGGATCCCCTGAAAGTCGTGGAGATCGACCATCTGATGGGTGCGTATGAGCAGGAGGGCCTTCATGCCGCTTTTTGATCTGCATTGCGATACCCTGTCCGAATGTCTTGCAAAAAACTACCCCCTTTTGCAAAACGAGGGGCACGTGGATCTTGAACGGGGGCGCCGGTTGGCGCCCTATGGGCAGGTGTTTGCTGCGTGGATCCCCGATTCCCTGCGCGGCGAGGCCGCCTGGGCGCATTGCCGTGCGCTTCTTGACCGTGCCGCCGCCGAGGAGGCAAGGGGCGGTATCCGCTTTTGGCGTAAAGGGGAGAAACTTGACGATTTGTTTCGAAAATCCCCCTGCGTCGGCGTGTTGGCGGTGGAGGGCGGTGCTGCATTGGGCGGCGATTTGCGGCGTATCGACACGCTCTCCGACTTGAATGTAAAGTATATCACCATTACATGGAATGGGAGCAATGAATGGGGGCACGGGTGCCTTTCGCATGAAAAAAGCGGGCTCACCGCGTTCGGAAAGACGGCACTTTCCCGCATGGCGCCCGCCGGGATCGCCGCGGACGTGTCCCATTTGAACGAGCGGGGGTTCTGGGACGTGGCCGAGGCGGGGGAGTGCCCGTTTCTGGCCAGCCATTCCGACTCCTACGCGGTGTGTCCGCATCCGCGCAACCTCACCGACGCGCAGTTTTCTGCCATTGTCCGCGGTGGCGGGGTGGTGGGACTCAATCTGTGCGCTGACTTTCTGGGGGAGCAGACCTTTGAGGCGCTGGAGCGGCATCTGGATCGGTTCTGGTCACTCGGCGGGGAGGACACCGTTTGCTTCGGCTGCGATATGGACGGCACCGCACTGCCGGCACAATGGGTCGGTCTGTCGGTGATTTCCCGCATTGAGGAATATCTATACCGCAAAAATTACCATATCGAACTGATACAAAAGCTCTTTTTCGGTAATTGCTACAATTTTTTCAAGCGGCTTTGACAAATACGTTTATACGCGCTATAATAAACTGATTGTTTATATGCACGCGCCCGCGCGTGGGATCGGAGGATCACCGTTATGATATACAGCAGCACTCGCGCATCGGATGTGCGTGTACCCGCAGCCGAAGCCATTTCCCGGGGAATTTCCCCCGATGGCGGCCTGTATGTGCCCACCGAACTTCCCCGGCTGACACCGGATACCCTGCAAAAACTGTCCGCGCTGCCCTATGACGGGCGTGCCGCGGCCGTCCTTTCGGAGTTTCTGACAGACTTCACCGCAGACGAGGTGACCGAGTGCACTACGGCGGCCTACGCCTCCGGCCGGTTCCGCCACGAAAAAGTCGCGCCGCTCACCGATCTGGCAGAGGGCGAGCATATTCTGGAATTGTGGCACGGTCCCACCTGCGCGTTCAAGGACATGGCGCTGCAGATCCTGCCGCACCTGATGCGCGTTTCCGCGGGTAAAATGGCGGACGGCAAGGAGATCGTCATTCTGGTCGCCACCTCCGGCGATACCGGCAAGGCCGCGCTGGAGGGCTTCCGCGATGCCGCCGGCACCCGCATCCTCGTGTTTTACCCCGAGGACGGCGTGAGCCCGATGCAGAAACTGCAGATGGCCACGCAGGAGGGGGACAACCTCTCCGTCTGTGCCATCCGCGGCAATTTCGACGATGCACAGGCCGGCGTGAAAGCCATCTTCACCGACCGTGAGGTGGGGCAGACGCTGGCGGTGCAGAATATGCAGTTCTCGAGCGCTAACTCTATCAACTGGGGGCGCCTCGTGCCGCAGATCGTCTACTACATTTCCGCCTACTGCGACCTGCTGGCCGCCGGTAAGATCCGAAACGGCGACCCGATCAATGTGGCGGTGCCCACCGGCAATTTCGGCAATATCCTTGCCGCGTATTATGCACGGGAGATGGGGCTGCCCATCGCCCGCCTCATCTGTGCCTCCAACCGCAACCGCGTGCTGACGGATTTCATCGAGACCGGCGTCTACGACCGCAACCGTGCGTTCTACACCACCAGTTCGCCCTCTATGGACATCCTTGTCTCCTCCAATCTGGAGCGGCTGCTGTGGCACCTCTCCGGCAAGGATGACGCGGTCATCCGCGATCTGATGGCGCAGTTGGCCGCAAACGGCCGCTATGAAGTCTCGCCCGCCGTGAAGGCCGGGGTGCAGGAATTGCTCGTCGCCGGCTGCTGCGACGACGAGGAGACCGCCGCCACTATCCGCGACGTGTTCGCCGCGCATCACTATCTGCTCGATACCCACACCGCCGTGGCGGTGAAGGTCTACCGTGACTACCGCGCCAAAACGGGGGACACCACCCCCACCGTCATCGCCTCAACCGCCAACCCCTACAAATTCTCCGCCAGCGTGCTGACAGCGCTGGGCGGTGCCCGGGAGGAACTCGACGAGTTTGGCAAGGTGGAAGCGCTGCACACGCTCACCGGCTGTGAGATCCCCGCACCGCTCGCCTCGCTGCGCGGCAAGCCCGTGCGCTTCACCGGCTCCTGCGAGCGCGACAAAGCCTCTATGAAGGCGGTCGTGTTCGGGATGCTGGGGATCACGGAGTGAGGGTATGTCGCTGTTTGTGATCGGTGATCTGCACCTCTCGCTGGGGACAGATAAGCCGATGGATGTGTTTCGCGGCTGGAGCGACTATGTGCCGCGCCTGAAAGAAAACTGGTGCGAGTCGGTCGGCGCGGAGGACACCGTGGTCATCCCCGGCGATGTGTCGTGGGCCATGTCACTGGAGGACGCGACGGCGGATTTCGCCTTTCTGGATGCCCTGCCGGGACGCAAACTGATCTTCAAGGGCAACCACGATTACTGGTGGAGCACCCGCCGCAAGATCGATTCCTACTTTGCCGAAAAGAGCTTTTCCACCCTGCGTGTCGTGCACAACGACGCCGTGGCGGTGGAAGGGCAGGTCGCGGTGTGCGGCACACGCGGCTGGTTTTTCGACGCCGAGCAGGAGGCCGACCGCAAGGTGCTCCTGCGCGAGGTGGGGCGGCTGAACGCCTCGCTCGACGCGGCAGAAGCGACCGGCCTGCCGCCGGTGGTGTTCCTGCACTATCCGCCCGTCAGCCGCGAGGTGGTGTGCCACGAGCTGTTCGACGTGCTGCGCGAACGGCGGGTGCGCACCTGCTATTACGGGCATCTGCACGGGCCCTCCATCCCGCACGCCTTCTGCGGCGAGCGGGACGGCGTGACGCTCCGACTGGTGTCGGGTGACGCGCTGGGGTTCAAACCGTTGAAAATTTTGTAAATTTTTCGGGAATTGATGGCATCGTCGCAAAATATATGCTACAATGGCCATTGATATATAAAAAATTTAAGAAGGTACATAAACAGGAGGAAGAACATCATGAGTCTGAAAGCTGCCAATCAGAAAGAGACCAACCGCGTGGAACTCGAGATCGAAGTGGGTGCCGAGGCCTTTGAGGAGGCCGTGCAGAATGCCTACAAAAAGAACATCAGCAAGCTGAATGTTCCCGGATTCCGTCCCGGCAAGGCTCCCCGCCAGTTTGTGGAAAAGATCTACGGCACCGGTGTGTTTTATGAGGATGCCGTGAACGAACTGTATCCCACCGCGCTGGACGAGGCGATCAAGGAGTCCGGCTATACCTATGTGGAAGATAAGATCGACCTCGACGTCGTCTCTGTCGGCGCCGAAGGACTTGTTTTCAAGGCGGTCATCACCGTGGAGCCCGAAGTCACGCTGGCCGAGTACAAGGGCCTCGATGTCAAGCGCGAGGAAAAGGACGTCACCGACGAGGATGTCGAGGATGAGGTGAAGAAGCTGCAGGACCGCAACTCCCGTCTGGTGACCGTGGAGGGCCGCGCCGCCGAAAACGGCGATACGGTCGAATTCGATTTTGACGGCTATGTGGACGGCGTCGCCTTTGATGGCGGCAAGGCCGAAAACTATTCGCTGGTGCTCGGCTCCGGCCAGTTCATCCCCGGCTTCGAGGATCAGATCGTGGGCAAAAACGCCGGCGATGAGTTCGATGTGAACGTCACCTTCCCGGAGGATTATCACGCCGAGGAGCTCAAAGGCAAGCCCGCCGTGTTCAAGTGCAAGCTGCACGAGATCAAGACCAAGGAACTGCCCGCGGCGGATGACGATTTCGCCAAGGACTGCAGCGAGTTTGATACGCTGGATGAGCTGAAGGCCGACCTCAAGAAGAAACTGCAGGAGAGCCGCGCCGCGGCTGCGGACGCCGCTTTCGAGAACGGGCTGATGGATAAGCTGGTCGAAGGCATGACGGCCGAGATCCCCGAGGCCATGTTCGAAAACGAAGTGAACGAGCAGGTGAACAATTTCGCCTACCGTCTGCAGTCTCAGGGCATGAACATGGATCTGTATCTGCAGTACACCGGCATGGACGAGAAGGCTCTGCGCGAGAATTTCCGCCCGCAGGCCGAGCAGCAGGTGAAGGGCCGTCTGGCGCTGGCCAAGGTCGCCGCGCTCGAAAATCTGCAGCCCTCCGATGAGGATATCGAAAAGGAATACGCCGATATGGCCGACAAGTATCAGATGGACGCCGAGCGCGTGAAGGCGCTGGTGGCCGCCGATATGGTCGCGAAGGATCTCTCCCTCAAGAAGGCGCTGGAGTTCCTCAAAGAGAACGCCGCAAAATAAGTGCGGATTAAGACCGGCTCCCCGCGGGTATACTTTTGGGGAAAATACTGAACAGAACAGGAGTTGGCTTTGATGAGTTTGGTGCCTTATGTGGTGGAACAGACCAGCCGCGGCGAACGCAGCTACGACATCTTTTCCCGTTTGTTGAATGACCGTATCGTGATGCTCTGCGATGAAGTGAACGACGCGACCGCTTCTTTGGTGGTGGCGCAGCTTCTGCATCTGGAAGGGCAGGACCCCGATAAGGATATCCAACTGTATATCAACAGCCCCGGCGGCTCCATTTCCGCCGGTATGGCGATCTATGACACGATGCAGTTCATCAAGTGCGATGTGTCCACCATCTGCATCGGTATGGCGGCCAGCATGGGCTCCTTCCTGCTGGCGGCCGGTGCCAAGGGCAAGCGCATGGCACTGCCCAACAGCGAGATCATGATCCATCAGCCGCTGGGCGGCGCCAAGGGTCAGGCGGAGGATATCAAGATCCAGGCGGAGCATATTCTGTTCATCCGCGGCCGCATGAACCAGCTGCTTTCCGAAATGACCGGTCAGTCGCTTGAGACCATCGAGCGCGACACCGACCGCGACAACTATATGACGGCGCAGCAGGCCTGCGAATACGGCCTGGTGGATAAGGTGATCGCCAAGCGTGCGTGAGCGCGATGAATGCTTGAGAAAGGGGTCGGGGCATGGCCAAGAGTGAGGAAAACAAGCCCATATGCTGTTCGTTCTGCGGCAAAGCGCAGGACGATGTCTACCGCCTGATCGCGGGGCCGGGCGTCTATATCTGCAACGAGTGCGTGGAACTGTGCGAGTCGATCCTGTCGGAGGGCGTCGCACCCGCACGCACGCAGAACAGCACCGCCACGAGCGTGCGTCTGCCCAAGCCGCAGGAGATCAAGCAGGGTCTGGACGAATACGTCATCGGGCAGGATGCCGCCAAAACGGCGCTGTCCGTGGCGGTCTATAACCACTATAAACGCATCTATTTCGGCAACGGTGACACCGAGATCGGCAAGAGCAACGTGCTGCTGCTTGGCCCCACCGGCGTGGGGAAGACGGCGCTGGCACAGACGCTGGCCAAGATACTCGATGTGCCCTTTGCCATTGCCGACGCCACCACGCTGACCGAGGCCGGCTATGTGGGCGAGGATGTGGAAAATATCCTGCTGCGTCTCATCCAGGCCGCGGACTATGACGTGGAAAAGGCGGAGCGCGGCATCACCTATGTGGACGAGATCGACAAGATCCCCCGCCGCAGTGAAAATCCCTCCATCACGCGGGACGTGAGCGGCGAGGGGGTGCAGCAGGCGCTTTTGAAGATCCTCGAGGGCACGATGGCGAACGTGCCGCCCAACGGCGGGCGCAAGCATCCCCAGCAGGAGTTCATCCAGA
>JAZRVU010000056.1:0-3101 GCA_045599305.1 Acutalibacteraceae bacterium
ACTTCTGATTATCCACCGTAACAGCGACCTTGGGAGTGGAGCAGCCGGTGCAGAGCAGGGCGGCAGCCACAATGGCCAGAGCCAGCAAAGCGGCGGCCGCTTTTTTCAAAAATTTCATCATGATGTATCCTCCTTGAAAAAATATGACCTTCAAATGGATATTATACAGGAAAATTCCGTATTTGTCTACTGCAAAAGGGAATAATAATGAAAATTTAAAAAATTTTTTATCCGTGCGCCGCAGCGGCAGGGGGTTATACGGTACGGATAGTCGAAAGCGGTGGAAAACATGGTGAAAAACGTGAAAAAACCCGCTGGAAACGCACTTTTTTCCTTGATCTGACATCGAAAAAGAGGAGTTTTCCACAAGGCGATTATTTCCACCGCGTATATTTCTTGGTTTTTAACAATACCGCCTGTAATATTTATCATCAAATATACCCAAAGTTCTTCCATTTTTTGGGCAAAATGGCGGTGTCGGTTGATCGTTTCGCCGAAAAATCCGATTGACAAATCCGCGGGGACTGGTTACACTAATATAATGGAAGGATATCCGTCGGAAAGGAGAGGGAGGATCAGATGAGACGCCGGGATACACATAGGCCCCTACCCAAGGCGCTGGATCGGGTGATCGACTGGGTGTGCTATGCGCTGGGCAGCGCCATTTATGCGCTGGCAGTCGATATCTTCACCGTGCCGAACCATCTGGTGCCCGGCGGTGTGACCGGCATTTCCACCCTCATCCACTTCGTGGTGCCGGCGTTTCCCGTGGGTATCGGCATCATCGTGATCAATCTGCCGCTGCTGATCGCCGCCTGGCGGCATATCGGCCGGGATTTCACGCTGCGCACCGCCTTTGCTACGCTGCTCTCCTCGCTGATCATCGACGCGCTGGCGCCGATTTTGCCGGTCTACACGGGCAATAAGATGCTGGTAGCGCTGTTCGGCGGCGTGCTCTCCGGCGTGGGGCTGTCGCTGGTGTTTTTGCGCGGTGCCACCACCGGCGGCAGCGAGATCATGGCGCGGCTGCTGGAAAAGCGGTACCCGCATATCCCCATCGGCCGGCTGATCTTGCTGGTGGACGGCATCATCATCGCGCTTTCGGCGCTGGTCTACGGCGAGGTGGAATCGGCCATGTACGCGACGGTGCTGGTCGTGGTCAGCGCGGTGGTGATGGACGAGATCATCAGCGGCGCACACCGCACCCGCACGGTGCTGGTCATCAGCGAGCGAAACGAGGAACTGGCCGCCAATCTGACAGAGCGGCTGCAGCGCGGGGTGACGGTGATGCCCGCATCGGGTGCCTACACCGGCGCGGCGCGGCAGGTGCTGCTCTGTGCCGTGCGGCCCAATGAGGTCTACCGGCTGCGGCAGCTCATTCTGGAATATGATCCCGCCGCCTTTATCATCGTGCTCAACAGCGATCAGGTGCTGGGCAACGGATTTCAGAATATCCATCCCGACTGACTTTTGAAAGGGGACCCTTTTTGATGATATACCGTTTCTGCGGCGAGGGGGAGACCTTTACGCTGCCCACCGCCGCGGCCGACCGGGCGCTTCGCCTGGCGAGCCGCGCCCAGTTCAAGGTGCTGCTGTGGTTTGCCCGGCACACGGAGGACTTCGATGTGGCCGCCTGTGCCGCCGCGGTGGGGGAATCCGAGGCCGACTGTGCCGACGCCCTGCTCTTCTGGCAGGAAATGGGGGTGCTGACGGGCGGGGACACCGCGGTGTCGGCTGCGGCACCGACACCGTCTGCTCCGGCGCCCGATCTGCCGCCGCTCGACGTGACGCCGATGCCCAAACGCCCGCAATTGCCGGACGTGGTGGCGAAAATGCGCACCAGCAAAAAGTTTTGCTATCTGGTCAAAACGGCGGAGGAGCGGCTGGGCCGCGCCGTGTCGCCGACTGAGCAGGAATCGCTGCTCTACATATATGAGGGGATCGGTCTGCCGGTCGAGGTCGTTCTCATGCTGCTGGTGAGCATCATCCAAAAGGGCAAGGTGAAGTCCGGCTCCGGCTTTGCCCACTATCTGGAAAAAGCGGCTATCTCGTGGTCAGAGGCGGGCATCACCACTATCGCCGCCGCCGAGGCGGAGCTCTGCCGGCAGGAGCGGCGCGAGGCGGTGCGGGAGCATCTGAAAACGCTCTTTTCGCTGGAGCGCCCGTCGCTTTTGCAGGTGGACGCCGCCTGCTGCTGGATCGACCAATGGCATTTTTCCGATGAGGTGCTGCTGGTGGCCTATGAGCGCTGCCGCGAAAAGACCGGCGGATTCAATGCGAATTACGTCACCCGCGTGCTGGAGAGCTGGCTGGCCGACGGCGTGACCACGCCCGATCAGGCGCGGGAGGCACTGCTGCCCAAAAAGAAAACGGCCGGAAAACCGCTGCTCTCGGACGAGCACGCGGCACCGGCGGATACGGATACCTATGAGCGGACGGCGGCGACCTATCGCCCCGTCTACAAAAAAAAGAAGCCGAAAAACGAGGAGTAATACACCATGGGCTACAGCAAGGAACAATACGAGCGGGCCACCGCCGAGCTGCGGCGCCGCCGCACCGACGCAGAGGCTGCCGCCGCCGCGCTGCAGACGCGCGCCGGAGCGCGTGATCCCCGCGTGGCGCAGATCAGTCTGGCGCTCTCCCGCAGTACCCTGTCGGTGACGCGGCTGGTGCTGGGCGGCATGGACGGCGGCACGGAGGATATCGGTGCGGCGCTGCGGCAGGTGCAGGAGGAAAATCTGCAGCTGCAGCAGGAGTTAAAAGAGCGGCTGCACGCCATGGGGGAGGCAGCGGACAATTTCGAGCCGCGCCCCGTCTGCCCGCACTGCGGCGATACCGGCTATGTGGGGCAGCGGATGTGCGGTTGTCTGGAGTCGCTGCTGCGGCAGGCTGCCTGCGACGATCTGAGCGCCCTCTCTCATATGAACCTTACCCGTTTTGACGAGTTGGATATGAGCTTCTATTCCGCCGAAAAGGAGGCTGACGGCCTCTCGCCGCGGGAGCGGATGGCGGATGTCATGGCGTACTGCGGCGACTGGGCGGCCGAGTTTTGCGGCGAATGCCCCACTGTGCTGCGGCGGGGCCGGGCCGGCAGCGAAAGG
>JAZRVU010000057.1:0-9415 GCA_045599305.1 Acutalibacteraceae bacterium
AATGTGTTCAAAATGCGTTCAGTCATTCTCTTTCGGTAATGCAAATTTCAGGAGGTGTCAGTATGAAAGTCGCAGTTATCGGGTCGCGGGGATGCGTGGTCACGGGGTTGGAGGAGTATCTGCCGCAGGATACCACCGAAATCGTTTCCGGCGGTGCCAAAGGGGTCGATGCCTGCGCGGCGGCCTATGCCGAAAAGGCCGGACTGCCGCTGAAGGTGTTTTTGCCGGATTATCACCGCTACGGCCGCGGGGCGCCGCTGCGGCGCAACCGGCAGATCGTGGAGTATGCCGACATGGTGCTGGCGTTTTGGGACGGCGCCTCCCGCGGGACGCGGTTCGTCATCGACCTGTGCCGCCGGCAGGGAAAACCGGTGCGGGTGATCCCCACCCCGTTGCATTCGTCGGCGGACTGTGCTATACTATAGCCGAAGATAACCGATCGGAGTTCGGCTTTCTTCGGCTATAGAGGACAAAACCGTCAAAAGGGGGCTTTTTCATGTCAGATCTGATCAGACCCGGGCCGATCGCCCGCCCGATCATCACCGCCATCTACACCGCCGATCCCTCGGCCGTGGTGGGGCGGGACGGCCGCCTGTATATCTATGCCTCGCACGATATGGACCCCGCCCGCGGGTGCGACCTGATGGATCGCTACCACGTGTTCTCCACCGGCGACATGGTGCATTTCCGTGACGAGGGGGAGATCCTGCGCTCGGACGAGGTGGCGTGGGGCCGGCCGGAGGGCGGCTTCATGTGGGCACCCGACTGCGGCTGGCGAAACGGGAAATACTATTTCTATTACCCCCACCCCGCCGACAGCAACTGGAACGATTCCTGGCGCTTCGGCGTGGCGGTGAGCGACGAGCCCCACCGCGGATTCCGTGACATCGGCTGGGTGAAGGATGCCGCGGGCGATGCCGTGGGCGGCTGGTGCATGATCGACCCCTGTATCTTCACCGACGAGGACGGCACCCCCTACCTCTATTTCGGGGGCGGCGCCATGCCCCGCGGCTGCGTACTGGAAGACGACATGATGACGGTGCGCGGCGAGGTGCGGGAGATGGAGGGCCTGCACGATTTCCACGAGGCCTCGTGGGTGTTCCGCCGCGGTGACCTCTATTACATGACCTATTCCGATAACCTGCCCGGCAACAACCGCCTGTGCTACGCCGTCAGCCGTGACCCGCTCGGCCCGTGGGAGTACAAGGGGGTCTACCTTGCCCCCACCGGATGCGATACCTCCCACGGCTCGGTGGTGGAGTTCAAGGGGCACTGGTACGCGTTTTATCACAACTGCTCCATCTCCGGCGCGGGCAATCTGCGCTCGGTCTGCGTGGACGAGCTGTTTTTCAACGAGGACGGCACCATCCGGCCGGCGGAGCAGACCGGTTTCCCCTGCGCCGCCGCGGATACGCCGGATGCGCCCCTGCCAACCAAAACCTACCCCCTGTCTGCCGCGTTGGCACAAGACGGCGGCCGGCGGTTCACCAAGGTGGACGGCGGCGCGGGCGGGCGCGCCTGTCTGCACTTTGCCGCCGCGTGTGACCGCCCGCTCGGGCATCTGCACCTGTTCGTGAACAGCACCGACTGGTCGCTGCTCAACGTGGTGCCGGGCGGGGACGCCTGCCTCACCCTGCCGCTCAAACCCGGCTGCACCAACACGGTGCAGATCCTGCCGGAGGACGGCGTGACGGTGGAAGCCCTCACGGTGGAATATCTGGACGGCTGACAGAAAAAGCAAGACCGGCACATCGGGTCTGATGTGCCGGTCTTTTTTTATTCGTCCAGTGCGATGAGGTCGTCGATCGTCTCGCGGCGCACGGCGACGTAACTGCCGCCGTCCTTGAGCATCACGACCGGCGGACGGGGTATGCGGTTATAGTTGGAGGCCATGGAATAGTTGTACGCACCCGTGGTGCACACCGCGATGATGTCGCCGCGCAGGGTGTCGTCCGGCAGTGACACGGCGGGCTGGATGACGTCCCCGCTCTCGCAGCAGCGCCCCACCAGATCGAACACCGTTTGGGCGCCGCCCTCTTTGGTCGCGTGCAGCACGGTGTAGGGCGCGCCGTAGAGCGCGTAGCGGGGATTATCCGACATACCGCCGTCGATGGCGACGTAGTTTTTGTAGCCGGGGATGCGCTTCACCGTTCCCACGGTGTAGAGCGTCATGCCCGCATCGGCCACGATGCTGCGGCCGGGCTCCATCATAAAGGCGGGCATCGGCAGATCATAGGCCGCCAGCCGCTCTTTCAGGTGTGCCGCCACCGCCGCCAGACGGGCGGGGATATCCACCGGCTTGTCGCTTTCGAGATAGCGCACACCGTAGCCGCCGCCCAGATTGAGCTCCGCCATGGTGGCGCCGGTCTGCTCCCTCACCTCGGCCATGAACTGCACCATGATGTCGATGGTGCGCTCGAACACGTCCTCGTCGAACACCTGCGAGCCCACATGGCAGTGCAGACCGCACAGCCTCACGTTTTTTAAGCCGAGCGCCTGCCGGATGAGCGCCATGGCCTGTCCCGTCTCCACCGCCACGCCGAATTTGGAGTCCACCATGCCGGTGTTCACCGCTTCGTAGGTGTGGGGGTCGATGCCCGGGGTCACCCGCAGCTGGATATCCTGCACGCGGCCCATCCCGCCTGCCAGACGGTCGAGCGCCAGCAGTTCCTCGTCGCTGTCCACCACGAAACGGCCGACCCCTGCCTGCAGGGCATAGAGGATGTCCGCGTCGGGCTTGCAGTTGCCGTGGAAAAAGATGTTTTTCGGGTCGATGCCCGCTTTCACCGCCGTGCAGATCTCGCCGGGCGACACGGTGTCCGTCCCCAGCCCCTCTTCCTCGACGATGCGGTAGATCTGTTTGAAGGAGGCCGCCTTGCTGGCATACAGCGGCAGGCTGTTTTCCCCGAAATATTTTTTGAAAGCCTGTGCATACATGCGGCAGTTGGCGCGCAGACGTCCCTCGTCCATCAGGTACAGGGGGGTGCCGTATTGCGCGGCCAGACTGACGGTGCTCTGCCCGGCAAAGGTCACGGTGCCGTTGACACGGTCGATATTATCGGTAAGCATGGGACCACCTCCGAAAAAGATAACAAACAACAGGATACCACATTTTTCATATTTATGCAATATCTATGATAAATTTCGGATATTCATACAATCCGTGACGGATTATGTGAAGAAAATACCGCATAATTCCCGTCATCGCGGCAAAAAAACGGGCAGTCCTTTGACGGACTGTCCGTTTTCTTTGGTGTGTCAGCCTTCCCGCAGGGCGTGCCGGAAATCGGGACGGGCGCAGAAGGGGCGCACCGTCATGCCGGAAATGTCATCCGCCAGCGCGAAGCGGCGGGTGACCACCGCGAGCGGCACGGCGGGACAGGCGTCGGCCAGTGCGGCCTCCGCGCTCTGCAGTGCGGTCTCGTCGGCGGCGGCCGTAACCGAGGCCGCCCACGCCGCGTTGGCGTAGCGGGCGAGATTGCCCCGTCCCGCCTCCCCCGCAAAGAGGGAGAGCGCGTCGGCGGGCGAATTGCCCGGCGCGGTCACCGATGCGATGGCGAGGGTGAAATTCCCCGCCGCCGTGCGTGTCGCCAGCGTGTCGGCGGGCACCTGCTCAATAGAAAAGTAGACCGAAAGGTTTTTCTGCCACGACTGCACGATATACTGCGCGAGCCGCCGTGTCTCCTCCCCCTCGGCGCACAGCAGCGTGAGGGCGGGGCAGGCGGTCAGCCCCTGTGCCGCCAATGCCGCCGAAAAGGCGGCGCGGTCGGGGGCGGCGGCGTGCGCGGGCAGTGCGGAGCGGTAGGGCTGTCCCCCCACCCGCGCGGCAGGCGACACATAGGAGGCGGTGGGCGCCCCCAGCAGCGGGGTCACCGTCTCCCACTCCACCGCGTCACGCAGAGCGCGGCGCACCGCGGCCGAGCCAAGCGGGCTCGCCGCCGTGTTGAACCACAAAAACGAGAGGGTGTCATCCACGGCGGTCACCTGCGTGCCGTCGGGGATTGCTTCCCCCTCGGCCAGTTGGCGCAGGTCGGTCTGGCGTCCATCCATGAAAAACCGCACCACGGCGGGGGCGATATCCGCCGCCCCGTGGTAGCCGGTGTGGCGGCGCAGCGACACAAGGGTGCCGTGCGTCCACGCCGCCAGCGTAAAGGGGCCGTTTTGCAGCAGGGTGTCCGCCTCCATGCCGTAACTGCCGGCGCAGGCGGCAAAAAAGTCCCGGCGGCAGGGGTACCACGCCCCCGCCGCGACCGCCGCCAGAAAACCGGCGTCGGGCGACTTGAGCGTCACCGTAAAGGAGGAATCGTTCACCGCGGAGACCGCGGCCACCTTGTCGAACACCGCCCGATGCGGGGAGCGGGTGGCCGGGTCGGCCGTCCGTTCGGCGGCAAAGACGAAGTCGTCCGCCGTCACGGGCACGCCGTCGCTCCACAGCGAATCGGTCAGCGTAAAGGTATAGGTCAGCCCGTCGGCCGAGCAGACCCAGTCGGCGGCGGCGGGCACCACCTCCCCCTGCGCCGAAAGGGCCACCGGCCCCTCGAACAGCGACTCGATCACCGTCAGCGCCGCCTCGTCCGCGGCGGTCTGCGGGTCAAGCGTCAGCGGCTCGGCCGGCAGCGAAAACCGGAACGCGCCGCCCTTTGCGGGTGCGGCACGGCAGCCGCCGAGCAGCAGCGCCGCCGCCAGTACCCACGGCCATATCCGTTTGCTCACTTATCGGAAAAGCGGCCCAGAATGGCACCGTAGGTGGTGTCGGCCATTTTGTAGAAGCCGCAGGGAGCGGGATGCACGTTGTCACAGCAGACGGTCATCAGTTCGGGGTTGCGCACCGAGCGCGGGATCTCCTTGTGCGGGAAATCGTAGAAGCAGTCGAGGTTGAGGAACAGCGGGATGAGGGTCACGTCCTCCCACGCCGCCTCATACAGCGCCACAGCGTAGTCAAAGAGGATGTTTTTGAGGGAAAGCGTGTCGCTGCAGTTGATGTTGCCCCAGCCGTAGCCGCAGCTCGTGTTCGGCGGCACGATGAGCAGATAGAGGCGGATGTCCGGGTTGAACGCCTTCACGCTGTCGAACATGAAGCGCAGATTTTTCACGAAGTCCTCCGTCGTCACCGCGCCGGCGTCGTTGGTGCCCAACTGAATGAACAGGTCGGTCACATCGGCGAACTCGGGGTGTTTGCCCATGTAATAGGGAACGTCGAAGGTCTTGGTCTCGGGGTTATAGAACTCGTTGACCGTCTCCCCTTTTTTCTCGTCCATGTAATGCACCGTGCGCCAGCTGGAGCGTCCCTCGTGGTGCATGGTGTGGGTGTTGCCGTCGGCGTCCGGACGGGTGGTGGTGCGGGTGCCGCAGAACTGGATCGCGCCCTTGGTCATGTTCTCCAGTTCCGCCTGCGCATAGGAGCCTTCGATCAGGCTGTCGCCGATGAACATGGCTTTCATGGCGGGTGCCTCGTCGGCCAGGAAGATCAGTTTCATCTGGTGGGAGAGTACCACCTCGTCATTATACATGACGTCCAGCTTGATCCCCCGCTCACCCGGCTCGGTGGGGATGATGCTCAGCCGGTCGCCGAAGTTGCGCACGGCACCGCCCACGCCCGATACACGGAAGCGGTAGTTGTGCACATTGGTGCAGCGCAGGATATTGTAGTAATAAATACTGATCTCCCGCCCCACACAGCAATAGAGCTTCTCCGGCAGACAAAGTGCGATTTTTTCCATAAAAACAGATCCTTTCTGTATAATATTACACAACAATACGTTCCGTAAACCTACCCCTCACCCGTTTTCGGGGGGCTGATAGGGGAACGGACAGGTTTCTGCTTCCCCGGCGGTGGGGATGGAGCGGGCCGCGCCCGCGCGCGAGACGGTGATGGCCGCCGCTTTACAGGCGCGCTCCAGCGAGGCGGCGGGGGTCATTCCGGCGGCGAGCCCCGCAACGAAGAAGCCGGTCACGGTGTCGCCCGCGGCGGTGGTGTCCACCGTGGGGGCACGGTAGATGCCGTGGCACACGGTGCCGTTTTCGTCGCGGTAGACGGCGCCGTCGCCGCCCAGCGTGAGCAGCACGCGGGTGGCGGGGAAGCGGGCGCGCAGTCCGTCAAGGATGCGTGTCGGCTGTGTCTCGCCGGTGAGGGCGGCGCCCTCCACCTCGTTCAGGATAAGCAGCGATACCAACTCCAACGGGTAGTCGGCCAGTTCGGGGGTGATGGGCGAGGGGTTGAACACCACCGTCATCCCGCGGGCGGCACCCGCACGGATGGCCTCGTCCACCTGCGAGGTCTCGTTTTGCAGGATGAGGTAGTCCCCCGCGCCGAAGTCCGCTAGACACCGCGCCACATCGGCGGCGTCGGCTTCGCGGTTGCTGCCGGGGAACAGCAGGATGCAGTTCTGCCCGGTGCGGTCGACCTGGATGATGGCGTGGCCGTTGGGGCCCTCGCTCTGCCGCACCAGCCGGACATCCACGCCGTTTTCGGCCAGCAGATCGGTCAGCATCCCGCCATCGCGGCCGATGACACCGGCGTGGAAGACGGTGCCGCCCGCCCGTGCCGCGGCGATGGACTGGTTGAGCCCCTTGCCGCCGCAGTTGACGGAGAGGCTGTCGGAGGAAAGCGTCTCCCCCGCCGCCACGAAGTGGTCGACGGCGTAGACGTAGTCGAGATTGAGGGAACCGAAGTTCACGGTGCGCGGCGCGGAGGGGGCCTTGGAGGCGACGCGGTCGTTGATCGCCCGCTGATACCACTCGTCCGGCTGTGTCTTCACCACATAGCGGTGGGGACCTGCCGGGTCGGGGGCGAAATGGTTGGCGCCGTCCGCCGCATCCACGGTAGCGCGGCCGGTCACCGCGGTGTAGCCCGCGGCGGCGAGATCGCCCGTCACGGCGAGCAGCGCCGTCATCGGATCCCACGACGAGCGGCCGTCCGGCATGCCGTAGTCACACATCACGCCGAAAAGCGGGTCGTCCCTGTCCAGTCCGCCGCCGGTGAGCACCGAGTGCCCCACCTCCCAGCCGAGGAAGGTGACCGGCACGGGGCAGTCGCGGCAAAAGGCGTGTCCCGCCACACGGACGGTGTCGTTGAGGGCGACATTGTGCTCACAGGCGCCGTCCTCGTCCCATTTGCCCGCCATCGCCCACACATGAGCGACGCTTTGCCGGAACAGGTCTTCCCCCGAAAGGGGCGAAATGTCGTCGGGGGCGCTGTGCAGAGCGGCCACCGTCGCCTGCAAAAAACCGATCTCGAGCAGTTCCATCTGCTCACCCGCCTCGTTGGCCGCGGCCAGCAGGCGGCGGTAAAACCGCACCGGGTCTTCGGCGTCGGCGTTGGTCACATCGGGGGCGGCGGCCGCCAGCCGGGGCTGATAGCGCGGCACACCGGCAAAACCCACCGCCGTGCGGTCGAGCGCGAGCGGGATGTCCCCCATCCCCTCCGCCTGCAGCAGTGCGGTCAGCGAGGCGACCGAATCCTCCATGCAGGCGTTGATGCAGATGCCGCAGAGGTCGATCTCCCCCGCTTTGGCGGCGCGCGCCAGCAGGCGGATCGCCACCGCGTCGTCGCAGTCCGACCACCAGTCGGTGCCGAGGATCAAATGTTTCATACGATCAAGTCCTCCCCATCGTCAAACCATAATTCGGTGTGGTCGCACACCACGCCGATCTTGTCGCGCAGCGCCAGCAGGTCGGCAAAGGCGTCCGGCTTCTGATTGGGGTTGCGCAGCAGGGCGGCCGGGTGCAGGGTGGCCATCATAAGAGTGCCGTTTTTGTTGAAGAACTGCCCGTGCTGGCGGGTGACCTTGAAATCCGGGTCGATCAGCCGGCAGGCGGCCACCCGACCGAGGCAGACGATGATCTTCGGGCGCAGCAGCGCCACCTGACGCCGCAGCCAGCCGATGCAGGCCTCCTGCTCCTCGGGCAGCGGGTCGCGGTTCTGCGGCGGGCGGCACTTGACCATGTTGGCAATGTAGATGTTATGCTCCCGCGACAGCCCGACGGCCGCCAGCATGGTGTCCAGCAGTTTTCCCGCGCGCCCCACAAAGGGTTCGCCCTGCTCGTCCTCGTTGGCGCCGGGCCCCTCCCCGATGAAGAGGACCTCGGCGTTTTGCACCCCCACGCCGAACACCACGTTCTGACGGGTGGCGGCCAGCGCACAGCCGGTGCAGGTGCGGCAGCGTGCCTCCAATTCTTCCCATGTCTCGGTCACAGCGATCGCTCCTTTTTTGAAAATCAAGATGATTACCCCTTGCAAAAATCGGAAAAGGGGTTTAAAATAGAAGAAAACATAGATGTTTAAGGAGTGTTTATCATGTCGAAACCCATTCTGGTCGAAACCTCTGCCCGCCACGTCCATGTGACGGCGGCCGATCTCGAAACCCTGTTCGGTGCGGGCTATGCCCTGACCCCGAAGAAGGATCTCTCCCAGCCCGGTCAGTTCGCCTGCGAGGAGCGGGTGGACATCGTGGGTCCCAAGCGCACCCTTTCGGGCGTTTCCATCCTCGGCCCGGTGCGCCCCGCGACGCAGGTCGAGCTCTCTCTCACCGACGCCCGCTCCATCGGCGTGGCCGCCCCCGTGCGCGAATCCGGTGACATCGCCGGCTCCGGTGCCTGCAAGATCGTCGGGCCCAAGGGCGAGGTCGAGATCACCGAAGGCGTCATCGCCGCCAAGCGCCACATCCACATGACTCCGGCCGACGCGGCCGAATACGGCGTGGAAGACAAGCAGATCGTCTGTGTCAAGGTGGAGAGCGACGGCCGTTCCCTCGTCTTCGGCGACGTGGTGGTGCGTGTGAGCCCGAAGTTCTCGCTGGCCATGCACATCGACACCGACGAGTCCAACGCGGCCGGCGGTGTGAAGGAAGGCACCATAATCAAATAATATACCAAAAACGGCTTTTTGGCAATAGGAAAACCGCAAAAAAAGCGTCTACCGATCAGGTGATCGGCAGACGCTTTTCGGTTTTAAGGCGACCCCGCGTATTACGTCCGCAGGGAAACGAGATTGATGATCGGCTTTTTCTTTTGCAGGGCATATGCATACGCCACCGCCGTGCCGCTTGGCGGCGGATCGTCTTTTCGGTGGCCGCGGCGGGCGGGCAGATACGCTTCATCATAGTAAAAAACGCAGACATCGCTCTCCCGGATCATGGCTTGATTGCGTTCGACATAGCCCGCCCGTCCGGCGCCGCCGACCCCTTTCGGGCAGACACATTCCTCAAACCCCGTGATCAAAAACGACATGGTGTAGTCATCGGCATCCTCATAATCCTTGCGAAAGCGGATGCGGCGGATGGCGGGGTGTTTTTCTTTCAGTTGCGTCACCGTTTCGTAGCACAAGTCGTTGAATGCCGAATGATCCCCGAAAATAAAGTTGACGGTGCCGCCCTCGATCAGTTTGATCAGAACGTCCCGCAGCCGTTCCCGCAGT
>JAZRVU010000058.1:0-7649 GCA_045599305.1 Acutalibacteraceae bacterium
CTTTGCCCGGCCAGCCGCTCACACACCCGCTCGATCAGATCCCAGTTGTTCTGGCGGTCGAACTCGTAGCTATGCCCCCAGATATAGAGAAGCATCGGTTCAGTCGCCTCGGCGGCCAGAAACCGCTCCACGCAATCGGGCGCATCGTTGTGGTGGCAGGTGGGATCCCATGTGAGGGGATGCGTCGGCAATGCAAAGCCGCCGGTGCTGTGCACCGTGCGGGAATAGCGGATGCCCTCCTCGGCCATCACCCGCAGGGTGGTATCGCTGTACTGCCCATAGGGGAACGCCATGCCGTTCACCTCATAGCCCATGAGCTTCGTGAGGAACCGCTTGTCCTCTCCGATCTCGCGGTGCATATCCTCCTCATACATCTCGTGCAGATGCAGATGCGTCACCGTGTGGACCGCCACCTCATGGCCGCGGTAGAGCCCGGGGAACCGCCGCACCTGCACCAGCTCGGGACGGCTCATCTGCTGGCTGAGGCCGGAATTGACATTGAAGGTGCCTTTCATGCCATAGCGGTTGAACAGCGCGACCAGGCGCTCGTCCGCCACGTTGGCATCGTCATAACTGAAGGTGACCGCCTTGAGCGCACCGTTGGGAAAGCAGGTCATACCGTTCACCTCACAATGATTTTTCGATCATACTCTCGCCCTTCATATCGGCGGGCTGGGGCAGACCCATGATGGTGAGCATGGTGGGGGCGATATCCGCCAGACGCCCGTGGCTCTGCCGCAGGGTGCAGGGATAGCCCACCACGCAGAAGGGCACCGGATTGGTGGTGTGGGCGGTAAAGGGGCTGCCGTCCGGCTCGAACATCTTGTCGGCGTTGCCGTGGTCGGCGGTGACGATGCAGGCGCCGCCCATCTTCAGCGTGGCGTCCACCACCCGGCCGACACACTCATCCACCGCCTGCACGGCCGCCACGGCGGCATCGAACACGCCGGTGTGGCCGACCATGTCGCAGTTGGCAAAGTTCAGAATGATGGCGTCGTAGTTGCCCGATTCGATGCGCTTGACCGCCTCGTCACACACGGGATAGGCGCTCATCTCCGGCTGCAGGTCGAAGGTGGGCACATCGGGCGACTGGATCAGCACACGATCCTCGCCGTCGAACACGCGCTCCTCGCCGCCGTTGAAGAAAAAGGTGACGTGGGCGTATTTCTGCGTTTCGGCAATGCGCAGCTGCGTTTTGCCGTGGCGTGCCAGCGTCTCACCCATGGTCATGGTGAGCGCTTCGGGCGGGAAGGCCACCCGCACATTGGGCATGGTGGCATCATACTGCGTCATGCAGATATAGGTGAGCGGGAAGAAGCCCTTGCGCCGCTCGAACCCGTCAAACGCCTCGTCCACGAAGGCGCGGGTGATCTGGCGCGCACGGTCGGGACGGAAATTGAAGAAGATCACGCTGTCGTTGGCGCCGATGGTGCCGTTTTTGTCCACCACGGTGGGCACGACGAACTCATCCGTCACACCGGCGGCGTAGGAATCCTTCATCGCCTGCACCGGGCAGGCGGCCTCGTTGCCCTCGCCGTAGACCATGGCGGCATACGCCTTTTCCACGCGATCCCACGCGAAGTCGCGGTCCATGGCGTAGTAACGGCCGCAGACGGTGGCGATCTTGCCCACGCCGATCTCGGCCATCTTGTCACAGCAGGCCTGCATATAGTCGACGCCAGAGGAAGGCGGCACATCGCGGCCGTCCATCAGCGCGTGGACATACACCTTGGAAAGCCCGTGGCGGCGCGCCATTTCGAGGATGCCGTAGAGATGCTCGTTGTGGCTGTGGACACCGCCGTCGGACAGCAGGCCGATGAGGTGCAGTGCCGTGCCGTTCTTTTTGCAGTTTTCCATGGCCGCCAGCATGGCCTCGTTTTCGAAGAAGTCACCGTCGGCGATGGATTTGGAGATCTTGACCAGCATCTGATAGACCACGCGGCCGGCGCCGATGTTGGTGTGGCCCACCTCGCTGTTGCCCATCTGGCCGTCCGGCAGACCCACGTCCAGCCCGGAGGCACCGATGGTGGTGAAGGGGTTTTCGGCAAACAGGCGGGTCAGATTCGGAGTGGCGGCGGCGTGAATGGCATTGCCGTAGTCATCCTCGTTGATGCCGAATCCGTCCATGATGATGAGAGTAAGCGGTTTTTTCATGTCAGACCATTCCTTTCAAAAGTCAGACCCGCCGCCGGGTGGCAGCGGGTCGACGGATTTCGTCTTATTTCGCGGCAGCGACAATGACGGAGAAATCGGGGGCTTTCAGCGAAGCGCCGCCGATCAGACCGCCGTCCACATCCGGGCAGGCCAGCAGCTCGGCCGCGTTTTTCGCGTTCATGGAGCCGCCGTACTGGATGGTGGTCGCCTTGGCGACCTTTTCGTCATACAAACCGGCGAGCACGCCGCGGATGATGGCGCAGACCTCGTTGGCCTGCTCCGCGGTGGCGGTGCGGCCGGTGCCGATGGCCCAGACGGGCTCGTAGGCGATGATGACACGCGCCATCTCTTCGGCCGAAACGCCGCCCAGCGCGATTTTGGTCTGCAGCGAGACAACCTCGCCGGTGATGCCCTGCTCGCGCTGCTCGAGATATTCGCCCACGCAGAGGATGACGGTCAGGCCGGCATCCAGCGCGGCGCGCACCCGCTTCTGCACGGTGACATCGGTGTCACCGAAATAGGTGCGGCGCTCGCTGTGGCCGAGGATGACGTAACCCACGCCCATGGCCTTGAGCATTTCGGCGGACACCTCACCGGTGAACGCGCCGGACTTTTCCCAATGGCAGTTCTGCGCGGCCACACCGATCTCGGAGCCCTTCACGGCCTCCAGCGCGGCGGGCAGATCCACGAACGGCACACCCACGACCACGTCGCAGGCGGCATCGGCCACCAGCGGCTTGATCTCGTTGATCAGCGCCGCGGCTTCGGCCGGCGTCTTGTTCATTTTCCAGTTACCGGCGATCACATATTTTCCCATGATGACAACGTCCTTTCCCGATCAGTCTTTGTCCTGCAGGCAGGCGATACCGGGCAGCTCGAGGCCCTCGAGGAACTCAAGCGAAGCACCGCCGCCGGTGGAGATATGGGTCATCTTATCGGCAAAGCCGAGTTTTTCCACGGCAGCCGCGGAATCGCCGCCGCCGATGATGGAGATGGCGCCGCTTTCGGCCACGCCGCGGGCGACCGCCTCGGTGCCGGGGGCAAAGTTCGGGAATTCGGAAACGCCCATCGGGCCGTTCCACACGACCGTGCCGGCACCGATGAGGGTCTTGGTGTAGAGCTCCTGCGTGATCTTACCGATATCCATGCCCATCCAGCCGTCGGGGATGCTGTCGGAATAGACGCGCATATGCACGGCGTCCGGCGCATACTCGCGGGAGATGACGTTATCGACCGGCAGCAGCAGATCCACGCCCTTGTCACGGGCCTTTTCCATCAGTTCGCGGGCCAGATCGACCTTGTCGTCCTCGCAGATGGAGGTGCCGACGGTGTTGCCCTTCGCCTTGAAGAAGGTGTAGGCCATGCCGCCGCCGATGATGAGGGTGTCGACCTTTTCGATCAGGTTGTTGATGACGCCGATCTTATCGGAGACCTTCGCGCCGCCGAGGATGGCGACGAACGGACGCTTCGGATCTTCCAGAGCGGTGCCCATGACGGTGATCTCTTTCTGGATGAGGTAGCCGCAGACGGCGGGCAGATAATCGGCCACACCGGCGGTGGAGGCGTGGGCGCGGTGTGCCGTGCCGAACGCGTCATTGACATAGATATCGGCCATGGAGGCGAGCGCCTTGGCGAAATCGGGATCGTTCTTCTCCTCTTCCGCATGGAAGCGCACGTTTTCGATGAGCATGACCTCGCCGGATTTCAGCGCCGCGGCCTTGGCCTTGGCGTCCTCACCCACGACGTCCTTCGCCATCACGACCGTCTGGCCGAGCAGCTCGCTCAGCTTGTCGGCCACGACCTTGAGCGACAGCTTGGTCACATCGTCCTTGGCCTTTTCCAGCGCGGCGGCGGTGGCGGCGGCCTGCTCGTCCTCGGGCAGAGCGGCGATCTTCTTGGCTTCCTTCTTGTCCAGCTTCAGCGTGGCGTTGAACACGTTGTGCGGACGGCCCAGATGGGAGCAGAGAATGACGGCGGCGCCGTGATCGCGCAGATACTTGATGGTGGGGAGGGCACCGACGATGCGCTTGTCATCGGTGATGGCGCCATCCTTCAGCGGCACGTTGAAGTCGCAGCGGACGAGGCAGCGCTTGCCGGAGACGTCGATGTCTTCGATGGTCTTTTTGTTGAGATAATTCATGATACCCGATCCTCTCTTTGTTTTGATATGACAGACACATGGGGTACAGGGAAACCCCTTACTCCCCCATTTTAATAACCTTGATTATTATACCGCGTCTGTCACCGTTTTTCAAGAAATTTTTGGAGTTTTTCAAACTTTCGGCGGTTTTTACGCAAAAGCGCACATACTCGCCGGAATTCCTCATCTATTTGCCTAATACGCACGGCGGCAGACAGAAAAAAGAGGCCGTTTGTCACGGTCTCTTTCTCAAAAAATCAAATATCCTGCTCGCTCTGTTCATCCGGCTTTTCGCTCTGCTCATCCGGTACATCGGTCACTGCCTCCGCAGTGGCAGGTACCTCGTCCGGCGTTTTCAAAAAGCCCGCTGCGGCCAGTGCAAAGAGCCCCAGCAAGCCATCGGCCACGCCCGGCAGCGGGCAATAGGCCAGCGAGACCGCATCGCCCGCAAGGAAAAACACCGCACGGGAAAGTGCGGCCGAAAGCAGCAGCACCGCCGCCGCGGCCGCCAATCCGCGCAGCCGGCGATAGGGCTTGCCCGCCCCGGCCATATACCGCGCGAAGCCCACCAAAAACAGCAGCGCCGCGCCGAAGACCACGAACTCATAGACGGCCGAGGCCACATCCACCGTCATGGCATACAGCACGTCATACCGCACCAGACGGGCGAACATCCAAAGAGCCGGCAGCAGCCACAGCCAGCCGGTGCTCCACCGGCCGCCGAACTGCCAGCGCAGAAACGCCGCCGCCAGCGCCAGACCGGCGACAAGCCCCAAAATCAAAATCGGCAGTGCGCGGCCGCCCACGGCCGCCGACTGCACACGCCAGCCGCGCACGGCAGCCAGCATCAGTGCCACGCCCGCCAGCGCACCCGTTTCGCCGATGACCGCCGCCATGGGCGCGGTGATCGGCACGTCCGGTGCCGCATGACGCCGGATGAAAAAGACCATCATGAACACACCGCCGGTTATTCCCGCAAGCAGCGCGACCAGCAGTGCGATCTGCGCTACCAAATTATCGCTTGCCCCGGGCTGCGGCTGCACACCGGCGATCAGCCAGCGTACCCCGTCAAAAAGCGACACAGCCGTCATACCCAGACCGGCAAACAGACCGGCGGCATCTGTCAGCGGGGAATCCACCGCCGCAGGGGGCGCATATTTTCCCTTCGAGCGATCACACAGCAGCAGCAGCGCCGCCGCGATCACCATGACGAGCAGCAACGGCACACACGCCGATGACAGCGTCACCTTGTCCGCTGCCGTCGGCAGCAGCAGACACCGCCACACCGTGACCAATGCCGTCAGAATAAGGGTACCCCATATGAGCCGGTTGCCCTTCATCGTCATCCAGTCCTTTCGCAGATGCTCACCGGCGCACCGCCAGCGGCTGATACGGCACCTCGCGTGCCAGCGACTTATACGCCGGACGCATGATGCGTCCGCCGGTGTAGAGTTCCTCCACCCGGTGGGCACACCAGCCCGCCATGCGGGCAATGGCGAAGAGCGGAGTGAACAGTTCTGTCGGGATATCCAGCGAACGGTAGACTAGGCCGGAATACATATCCACGTTGGCGCACATCACCTTGCTGCTGCCCTTTTCGGCGGCGAAGACCGACGGGGTCAGCCGTTCCACCGTCTCCATGAGGCGGAACTCATCGCCGAAGCCCTTCTTTTCGGCCAGACCGCGGGCATACCGCTTCAGGATCACGGCACGCGGGTCGGAGAGGGTGTAGACCGCGTGGCCCATGCCGTAGATCAGCCCGCTGCCGTCGCCGGCCTCGCCGCGGATCAGTTTTCGGATGAACGCGGCGACCTCGTCCTCATCCGTCCAATCCTTCACGCCCGCCTTAATATGATCGAGCATCTCCACCGCCTTGATGTTGGCACCGCCGTGCTTGGGACCCTTGAGCGAGCCGATGGCGGCCGACATGGCGGAATAGGTGTCCGTTCCGGTGGAGGAGAGCACCCGTGCGGCAAAGGTGGAGTTGTTGCCGCCGCCGTGTTCGGCGTGCAGCATCAGGCACAGGTCGAGCAGATGTGCCTCCTCGTCGGTGTATTTCGTATCCGGCCGCATACTGTAAAGGATCGTTTCCGCGGTGGAAAGCTCCGGCGGCACGGGATGGAAGAACATGCTCTGATGATCGTAGTGGCGCCGCTTCACCTGAAACGCGTAGGTCATGATGGTGGGCAGCTGTGCGATCAGCCGCAGCGACTGATCCAGCACGTTTTCCAGCGAGAGATCATCGGGATTTTCGTCATAGGAATACATGGCCAGCACCGAGCGGCCGAGCTTGTTCATGATGTTGGGAGAAGGTGCCTTGATGATCATGTCCTCGGCAAAATACTCCGGCAGTTCGCGGTAATGTGCCAGCACCTGCCGCAGCTGATCGAGCTGATCCGCGGTGGGCAGCGAGCCGAACAGCAGCAGCCACACCACTTCCTCGTAGCCGAAACGGTGATCGGCCACGCAGCCGGCCACCAGATCCTCCACATTCTGCCCGCGGTAGGTCAGACGTCCCTCCACCGGCGTTTTTTCGCCCTCACTCATCACATAGCCGTGCACATTGCACACCTGGGTCAGTCCGGCCATCACGCCGGAGCCGTCGGCATTGCGCAGCCCGCGCTTGACATTATAGCGCTCGTAGGCTTCGGCGGGGATATGGGCATTTTTACGGTACTCCTCGCATAAGGATGTGAGGAGAGGGGAGGCGATCGCCATGGAGGATCATTCCTTTCGAATGTGCTTCTTTGTATATTACATCTTTTGGGGCGCTTTGTCAAGCCGTATTTCACAAAAATGCAACGCTTTTTCGCTTTTGATTCAAAAACTGCCGAAATTTCAAAAAACGCGCCGCAAATTTGCAATAATTTGAAAGTTCAACTGCGTTTTTATTCAGAAAGGACGTGCTGATGATGAAAGGATATCTCTGGCTTTGTGTACTGATCACCGTTTTGCTGCTGGTGCTGCCTCTGCAGGCCTTCGGCATGAACACCGCACCCGCTCCCGCGCCCGCCCCGGCACCTGCTGCGACTGCCGCGACTGCCACGACCCCCGCGCCCACCGCGGCGGTAAACACCCTGCCGGGCGGGGAATTCCGGGTAGCCGTCGCGGGCGAGGTGGTCACGGTGGATGAGCGCACCTTTTTGATCGGCACGCTGGCGGCGGAGATGTCCCCCCCCTCCCACACCGAGGCGCTCAAAGCGCAGGCGGTCGCCGCCTACACCTACTACGGCTACGAGCGGGTCGCCGCCCGGCAGAAAGGCGAGGCGGCCGACTTCGACGACGTGCCCTCCACCTTTCCGGCGCTCTATTCCGAAGAGGGGCTGCGCGCCCGTTTCGGGGACAAGTTCGGGGA
>JAZRVU010000059.1:0-11911 GCA_045599305.1 Acutalibacteraceae bacterium
GGAGACGGGCTGCGGTGTCATGGAGTATCTGGCCCATATGCGCATCGGGCAGGCCAAACACCTGTTGACGGAATCCCGCCTGCCGCTCGGGGAGATCGCTTTGAACCTCGGTTTTTCCAATGTCTACTATTTCTCCAATGCCTTCAAAAAGAAGACAGGGCAGCGTCCGGGTGAATATCGCCGGGATCATCACCGTTGACACTTGATTTTTCGTCTCGCCCGTGGTATTATGATAACATATTATTGTAAAAGGAGCGATGCAACATGGATATCAAAGCAAAAGTGGAAGAGATCGTGAAAAAGATCAAGAGCGATAAGTCCCTGGCCGCTAAGTTCCAGAGCGACCCGATCAAAACGGTGGAGGGCCTCATCGGCGTGGATCTGCCGGACGATCAGGTCAAACAGATTGTGGAAGCGGTCAAAGCCAAGATCAATGTCAACTCTCTCGTCGGTAAACTCGGTGGTCTGTTCGGCAAGAAAAAGTAAGATTTTCTAAAAAGACGGTGTGTCCCGGCGGACACGCCGTCTTTTTTTGCGCCCATTCGCACAAAAGCGCCGTCTTCCTCCTTTTTGTCCGCTTTTTCACTGTCGGCGCAGAAATACTTTTCCATTTTTTGGAAAAAGTTCATCGTAAGCCCTTGCAAAAATTTCCAATTTATGGTAATCTACTGTTGCCGGCAAACGAATAGCGCCAATAAAAATCAAAAAACAGGGGAGAAGGTAATCATGGAAAAGAAATTGCGTGTGATCCTGGCCGATACGGGTGAGCATTTCGGCCAGCCCTGCGCGGCGGTGCTGCGCGCGCATGGGATCGAAACGGATCTGGTGGAGAAGGACGGCCGCAAGCTGATCGAGCGGATCTCGGCATTGCGGCCGGATGCGGTGGTGATGGATTTCTTCCTGCCGCAGGTGGATGCGGTGGGGGTCATCCAGAGCATGAAAGCGATGCATCTGCAGACACAGCCGGTGATGATGGTGATGTCTGCTTTCGATAACGCCAATCTGGAGCGGGAGGCCATGGCTGCGGGAGCGGACTATTTCCTGCTCAAGCCGTTCGATAACGAGGGGCTGGCGCAGCGGCTGCTGTCGCTCTGTGCCCGGCGCGAAAAGCCGGCCGGCCGCGGCGGGAGGCGGGATGTCGCTGCTTTCATGCAGGACGATCTGGAGATCCAGGTGACCGACATCATCCATCAGATCGGTGTGCCCGCGCACATCAAGGGGTATCAGTATCTGCGGGACGCCATCCTCATGGCCATCGCGGACGAGGAGATCATCAACGCCGGGACCAAGCGGCTGTATCCGTCGGTGGCGCAGAAGCACGGTACCACACCCTCGCGGGTGGAGCGCGCCATTCGCCACGCTATCGAGGTGGCGTGGGACCGCGGAGATGTGGATGTGCTCAACTCCTATTTCGGCTACACCATCCACACCGGGCGCGGCAAGCCCACCAACTCCGAGTTCATCGCCATGATCTCGGACAAATTCCGCCTGCAGCTGAAGATCGGATGAATACACAGCAAAAGCCGTTCACAGGATCGTGTGAACGGCTTTTTCATTGCCGAAGCCTTCTCGGTGAATATCCGTACGCCTCGCGGAATGCGGTGGAAAGATGCCCCTGCGAGCAAAAGCCGCACACGGCTGCGATCTCTTCCAGGGACATCTGCGTCGTCGATACCAGTTCATAGGCTTTGATGAGCCTTTGACTGCGGATATACCCGTGCAGCGTCATGCCCTTTTGCTGATGAAAGACCTCATTCAGATAGTAGGGATGATAATTCAGCTTTGCCGCCAGTGTCTTGTTGTTCAACGTGAGGTCTTCGGCGACCATCTCGCAGATCTTGGCGCACAACGCGTGATCGGGATTTTGGGCGTGGCGCTGCATATTGATCAGCAAAAGCCGCATATGCGCGCTCTGCGCCTCCCGGTATCCCGCCTGCTGACGGCGCTCTTCCTCACAGATCACCCGCAGATCGTTTTCTGCCCAGACCGCGTCCCGAAAGGCAAAAACGGACGAAAAACAAGGATCCGCATCCGCCGGCAGCGTGAAAAAGGCCTTTGACGGATCGGCTTTCTTTACATCTTGGGGGATCATGGATCCCGTGTGGTGTGCGAACTGCCGGGTATAGTCAAAATTGACCGTGTAGAACATCATGGGCTCGGTGGGGGTGATGCGGTAGGGAGTGTTGTACGGGTAGCAGATCAGCGTGTTCGGCAGCATGGGAAAGGCGGCGTCCGCCGTGTCGAACCGGCCCGATCCCGATAAAATGTAAAGTATATGGCAGTCTCTTGCCAAAAGGAACTGATTGCCTATCATGTATGCGGTCTTGGCCGCATGGCGGACAAAGGGCTCGATCGGGGCAAAATCCATTGTGTGCGCTTCCTTTCAAGGACGGTTGGCATAAAAAATCTTTGGTTTTTGAAAAAACATCTTGAATATTTGCCTTGATTTTACCACGGACTTTCGATAAAATCAAGAGGAAAAGCCCATTTCATTTTTGGCGAAAGGATCACACTCTCCCCATGACTGCCATGATCTTCGGTGCACTCGGCGTGCTGGCGAATATCCTGATTTATCAACAGAAATCCGGGAAAAGTCTTCTCCTGTTCAAATGTCTATCGGATATCCTTTGGGCGCTGCACTATTTCTTTATGAATGCGTACACCGCCATGTGCATTGCGCTGATCGCCATTGCCAGAGAACTTGTATTTTTGAAACAGAGCAGGGATCACGCCCGAAAATACATATGGCTGGTCGCCTTTCTGCTGTGCGGCATCGCATCCGCCGCCGTCACATGGAAAGGGATCCCGAGCCTCCTGCCGGCGGTCGCCTCCGCCATTTCCATTTTCAGTTTCTGGTTCGGAAAGCCCCGGCTGTCGCGCCTTTTTGCCTTTCCCGTTTCGGGCTGCATGATGGCCTACGATTTCAGCTGCGGCTCCGTTATGGGCATCGTGAACGAGACGCTGACGCTGGTTTCCGCCGCGGCAGGGGTGATCCGCTTTCGTAGGGAGCAAAGTTCCCGTCCGGCATCGACAGAATAGACGATACACAGGAGGTGTTATTTATGAGGATCGGTATGATCAACTGGGACAGTTCACTGCCTGGTGATACCTATTTCGGACACTACACGGGGCTTACCCTGTCCCCGGAAAAATACCGTTCCCGCGTCCCGTACTACGCAAAGATCACAGAGAACGGCGTCACCTTTCCGAGAAAGAGCCCGGCAGACGCCGAGCGTGAACTGCAATATGCCATTGACGCGGGCATCGACTACTTTGCGTACTGCTGGTATTCCGAAGAAGCCGATCCCGTGCCGGTGCCGGGACTGACGGCTTCCAAAAGCTGTGTGGATCCCGTTCTGTGGGAACTCAATCATATGCGCAAGCTGCATATGCAGAGCCCCCTGCGGGAGAAGATCCGCCTGTGCGCGATCATTCTCTGCTCCCATTTTTATTCAAAAACCGATATGCGTCTGCTTGCAAACGCCATGCAGCAGCCGTATTATGAGACGGTGGACGGAAGACCGCTCGTGTTTCTGTTCGGCGGATACCGGATCGACTATATCCGCTGCCTGCGCGCGTACGCAAAGGAAAACGGCGGCCGCGAGCCCTATTTTGTGTTCTTCAACAACAGCGGCCCCGAAAATCTGCCCGATTACCGGGAGGCCGACGCAGTCTGCGACTATGCCTGTGTCGGCGCTGCCCCGGATTACCCTGCTTTGGCCGACATCTGCATTGGCAAAAACCGTGAGCGCAAAAAATACGGTATTCCGCTATTCCCGCATTTCACCCTCGGCTGGAATCCGTCGCCGCGCATAGAGGCGCCCGTCCCGTGGACGTCCTATCCGCGGGAAAACTATGCACCACCCGCAAAGGCGGACGAGATCTTCCCGGCGGCCGTCCGCTTTGCCGAATGGATGCGGGAAAACCGGGAAAATACCGTTCCCGGCGAGGTGCTTGTGTTTGCGTGGAACGAATTTGAGGAGGGCGGGTTTCTCTGTCCCACGCTCGCCGCGGACGGGACACCGGACGAACGGCGCCTGCGCGCTTTTTCCAAAGTCTCCGCCATGTGGAAAAAGCAAAAGTCCGAATAACGCTTCACATAAAAAATGCCTTGGGGCCGCACGCTCCAAGGCATTTTTTCGGTGGATCGGCAGCCGCCGACCGGCGGTCAGCCATTCCGGCTTTTGCGGCGGTGTGTCGGCGCCGTCCTTTTCGTTGATTCGCTATCAAAACGTACATTTTTATTGTTTTTCGATAAAAAGCACTTGACAAACGATCAACTTGCCGCTATAATGGGTTTCGCTGCCAAGGCGGCAATCAATCAAAAAGCGAGGAAATAACCATGGAAGAATACGCAAACGGGCCGATAGCGCCCGAAACGCCCGAAGCGCCGACCCCCGCGCCTGCGCCGGTATATGTCGCTCCGCCCCGTCGGGTGTGGACGGGGCGGGAAAAGTGGCTGGCGGTGCTCTGCTGGCTGATGGGATATCTGTTCTGGCGCATCGCCGCCGGCTATGCAGCCGGGGTTGGAGTCACCGTGACGGCGGCCGTCTTTTCGGTGGTGCTCATCTGGCTCGGCTGCGTGACCGGCGCGCCGCGGGGGCGGGTCTGCGCGGCACTGGTGCCGTTTATCTTTTCGGTGCCGTTCACCCTCTATTGCCGCAGTGTACCGCTCTTTTTCGGCTGGGTGTTTTTGCTGGCCGCGGTACCCATGTGTGCCTATTATGTCTTCGACCGCCCGCGCTGGGACGGTTCCGATTGGCTGCGCGGCTTGCTGACCCGTCCGCTGGCCAACTGCCTGAAGGGCGGCGCGGCGCTGTGTGCTTCCACCGGGAGCAAAAAGATCGGCCGCGGCACATGGCGGGTGATCGGCGGCATCCTTATCGCGCTGCCGCTCACGGCGGTGGTGCTGGCGCTGCTTGCCTCGGCCGACGAGGCCTTTCGCAATCTCACCGGCCTGCTGACCCGCCCGCTGAATTTTGACCGGGCGGAGTGGTGGCTGTTCGTGCCGCGGCTGATCATCGCCATCCCGGTGGGACTTTACCTGTTCGGTGCGGTGTGGGGCAACGCCGCCAAGGAGGCGGGGAATGTGTCGGACGAAGCCAGCGTCCGCTTTGGCGGCGCGCTGCGCCGACTGCATCCCACCACGCTTTTGTGGGCGGGCGTACCGCTGTGCGTGGTCTATGCGCTGTTTTTCGTCTCGCAGTTCGCCTATTTCACCTCCGCCTTTGCCGGGCTGCTGCCCGAGGGCTTCACCTACGCCGGTTATGCGCGGCAGGGCTTTTTCCAACTGTGTGCGGTGGCGGTCATCGATCTGCTGGTGCTGCTGGCGATCCGCTGCTTTTGCCGCCGGGCGGAGGAACGGCTGCCCCGTTCCATGCGGGTCTATTCGGTGGTGCTGTGCGTCTTCACACTGCTGCTCATCGCCACGGCGCTCGGCAAGATGATGCTCTATATCCGTCAGTATGGGCTCACACCGCTGCGGGTATACACCTCGTGGTTCATGGTACTGCTGGCGGTGGTGTTCATCATCCTGGCGGTTTCGCAGTTCTGGCACACCGCGAAGCCGCTGCGGGCGATCACGGCGGCGTTTCTGGTGCTGTTCGCCCTGCTGCAGTTCATCAATGTGGATGGCGGCATCGCGGCTTATAATGCGGCGCGCTACCGCGATGGCACGCTGAAATCGGTGGACGTGAGCCTCTTTTATGAGCTCGGCGACGCGGCGGTGCCCGCGGCTGCCGCTCTGCTGGACGAAGACGGCGATGTGGCAGACGAGGTGCGGGAATTCCTCATCCTGCGCCGGGAGGAACTGCCGGACGAGAGCGAGTGGTACTGCTTCAATGTCACCACCGCCCGCATCCGTGCACTGCTGACCGATCTGCAAAAGCAGGGAAAACTGCCCGCTTGCGATTGACAAGCAGCGGCGGGGTGTGGTATCATGTCCCCAAAAGGAGCGTGGTATCATGCGGATCATGGCGATCGACCTCGGGCTGCAGCGCACCGGCGTGGCGATCTGTGACGAGGGGGAGCGGCTCGCGTCGCCGGTTGGCACGGTGGCCGAGCACGCCCGCGAGCGGCTGCTGGAGCGGCTGGCCTCGCTGGCGGCGGAGCACCGTGCCGAGGCACTGGTGCTGGGTCATCCTTTGAATATGGACGGCAGCTGCGGCGAAAGCGCGCGGCGGGCGGAGGAATTTGCCGACCTGCTGGGCGAGCGCACCGGTCTGCCGGTCTCGTTGTGGGACGAGCGCCTGACCACGGTCTCGGCCATCGGGTTCCTCAATGAGACCAACACCCGCGGCCAAAAGCGCAAGGCGGTGGTGGACACCGTTTCCGCCACCATCATTTTGGAAGACTATCTGACCGCCCGCCGCAACCGGCAGGAGAGGGGAGAACGCGGCGATGTTTGATATGTATATCGCCTCCTGCTGCGAAGACGGCGGCATCTATCGCTATGCGGTGGAGGATGCGCAGATCACGCCGATGGAGGTACTGCCGCTCGATCGCCCCATGTATATGGCATTCGGCGGGGAGCGGATGTACGTGGTGCTGCAGCAGGCGTATACCGACGGCACCAGCGGCCTCACCTCCTTCGCCGTCCGGCCGGACGGGCAGCTCGGCGCGCAGGGGGAGACCTGCTCCACCCGCGGGCTGGTGGGCTGTCACGTCCACGTGGCCGGGGACGACGTCTATGTGGCGAATTACACCTCCGGCGATGTGTTCGGCACGCCGGACAAACTGGTCTGCTTCGGCGGCAGCAGCGTGCATCCCACCCGGCAGAGGGGCCCCCACACCCACGGGGTGTTCCCCGACGCGACGGGGGAATATCTGTACGTGGCCGACCTCGGTGCCGACGCCATCGTGGTGTGCGACCGGGCGCTTCACGAGGTCGCCCGCGCGCACACGCCTGCCGGTGCGGGCCCCCGCCATCTGGTGTCAAGCGAGGACGGCACCCGCCTGTACTGTGCGTGTGAACTGGACTCCACCCTCTGCACCTTTGCGGTGCAGGGGACACGGCTGACACTGCTCGATCAGATATCCACCCTGCCGGCCGGCACGGCGGGCGCCAATGCCCCCGCCGCCATCCGCCGCCGCGGCGATATCGTGTATGTGTCCAACCGCGGGCACGATTCCATCGCCGTCTTCCGGCTGACCGACGGCCTGCCGCAGTTCGTGCGGGCGGTGCCTACCGGCGGCGGATTCCCGCGGGACTTCGACCTGTGCGGCGATTTCATGGCCTGCACCAACGAGACCGGGAATTCGGTCACCTTTTTCCGGGCGGTGGGGGACGATCTGCTCCCTCTGCTCGGCAGCCTGTCGGTGAAATCTCCGCTGTGCGTGACCTTTCGCCGCCGCGAATGACAGCAAAAATAAAGCCCGCCAGCCGGCGGGCTTTTTCTTATGCACAAAATCTTTTCAGCGGAAATAGACGTAATAGGCCACCACGGTGTCCTCTTTCCCGGTGTGGGTGTTCACCCCCTGCACCACCGCGCCGTCCCGGCTGAGCAGTTCGGCGCAGCGCGCCTCCTCCTCGGAGCAGCGGAAGACCTCGCCGTCGCCGGTATCCACCATCACGAAGCCGTTTCCGTGAGAGATGCGCCCGCCGCGGCCCAGCACGATCTCCTCAGTGCTGCCGCTCTCATTGACCTGCCGCCGCGCCACATAGCGGATCGCTTTTTCGCACAGGCGGGCATAGAGCTCCTCCCGTTCCTTTTGTTCGCGTTTTTTCGCAAAAAGCCGCATTCTGCATCCCTCCGATCAGGTCTATTTTAGCGGTTTTTCCGCCTTTTGTCAACGGCCGTTTGCCTGCCGGAAAAATTAGGTTGATTATTTTGAAAAAGTATAGTATAATAATTTTACATATGCAGAGCAGGGGGAGGTGGCGGCATGAAAACACGCTGGCGATTGCTGGCACTTGCCGCGGCCATGATCCTGCTCACCGCCTGCACGGCACCGGCCGTGCCCCCTGCAGACGAAGGGGAGGACACCCGTCCCACCGACTCCGCGGAGGAGACGGTGACCCCCACCTTCACGCTGGCCTATTGCCGGTCTGACAGCCTTGACCCCTACAAAATGACCAGCCGGGTCAACCGCACGCTCTGCTCCCTACTCTACGAGGGGCTCACCGCGCCGGATACGACACTGCACCCGCAGAACGCGCTGGCCGAGAGTGTGCGGGTCAGCGGTACCTCCATGACGGCGGTGCTGCGGGTGGATGCGGTGTTTTCAAACGGCGCGGTTGTCACCGCGGCGGATGTGGTCACCTCGTTCGAGGCGGCGTCGGCGTCGGACTATTACGCACCACTTTTGAAAAATGTCCGCTCGGCAAAGGCGGAGGAGGACGGGCGCACGGTGACGTTCACGCTGGCAGCGGCCGATCCGCTGGCCGCGGCCTGTCTCACTTTCCCGGTGATACGCCGGGACGAGGGCGGCGGCGTCTGCGGCACCGGGACGTATGTGTTCGACCCCGCACCGCAGCTTGTGTGCAATCCCCACGCGGCGCAGGCAACGGCGTTTTCGCAGGTGCGGCTGCTCGACCTGCGGGACGATGAGGAACTGGCCAAGGGACTGGAACTCGGGAATATCTCCTGCTTCTTCAGCGATCTGGCGAACGGCAGTCTGCCGCGTGTCTCCAGCGCCACGGCGGCAGTGCCGATGAACTATCTGGTGTTTCTGGGCATCAATTCGGCGCACATTGCCATGGCCAAGGACGGGGTGCGTCGGGCGATCTCGCTGGCGCTTGACCGCACGCGGCTGGCGAGCGGGGCGTTTCTGGGGTATGCGGCGGCGGCCACAGGTGTGTTTCCGTCCGCGTTCCTGAACGCCGAGGAAAACGTCACCCGTCTGGCAGCCGAAGCCGATCGCACGGCGGCCATGGCGGCGCTGTCCTCTGCCGGGTATGCCGCAGCGGGCACCGTCACCACCGCCGCCGGAGCAAAGCCGCCCGAGCGGCTGACCCTGTCGCTGCTGGTGGATAACGAAAATGACTTCAAGCTGACCATGGCCGATATGGTCAAGGAACAACTCGAGGCGGTGGGCATCACCGTCACCGTCACTGCGCTTTCGTATAAGGACTACCTTGTGGCGCTCAAATACGGGCGGTATGACCTGTATGTGGGCGAGGTGCGGCTGACGGATAATTTTGATCTTTCGCCGCTGCTCACCACGAATGGCGCGGCCGCCTACGGGCTTTCCAAGTCCAATGCGGCGGTGAAAAGTTACACTGTCTTCCGGGCGGGTGAAGCGACGCTGCCGGCCTTTACCGAAGTGTTTGCCGCGTCGCTGCCCTTCGTCCCGGTCTGCTGGCGGTGTGGCCTGGCGGCCTATGACCGGCGGCTCGCCCATGTGGAGCCGACCGCCGGTGACCCCTACGCGGGGCTTGAAAATTGGAAATGGATCGAATAAAGGAAAGGTGTGACAGTATGATTCGCATTGAAAATCATCTGGGTACGATCGAGATCTCGCAGGAATATTTTGCGTGCCTCATCGGCAATGCCGTGTCTTCGTGTTACGGGGTGGCAGGCATGGTCCGCAGCGGTGCGCGGCAGGGGCTGCGCTCCCTCATCTTTCGCCGCACCTACGCCGACCAGGGGGTGCGCGTGCGCAGTGATAACGGCCAGTTGTCGGTGGAACTGCATATCGCGGTGATCTACGGCATGAATATCGCGGCCATCGCACAGAGCATCGAAAACAAGGTGCGCTATGTCGTGGAGCAGGCGACCGGTATGCAGGTCAAGGACGTGAACGTCTGTGTGGACGGCATGAATGCCGACAACTGACCCTTCAAAGGAGTGCTGAAATTGATCAACGGAACGATTCTCAGAGATGCGATGATCTCTGCCGCCAACTGCCTTGCTGCACAGAAGCAGGCGGTGGATGAACTGAATGTTTTCCCGGTACCGGACGGCGATACCGGCACCAATATGTCGATGACGATGTCCGCCGCCGCGCGGGAACTTCAGCGGCTGGAAGCACCCTCTGTGTCCAAAACGGCGGAGGTGGCGGCCTCGGCGCTGCTGCGCGGTGCGCGCGGCAACTCGGGAGTCATTCTGTCGCTGCTGTTCCGCGGCTTTTCCAAGGGCCTCAAGGGGCTGGAGGAGGCGGACGGTACCGCGTTGGCGGCCGCGCTGGGCATGGGCGTCGAGGCGGCGTATAAAGCCGTGATGAAGCCCACCGAGGGGACGATCCTCACCGTGGCGCGTGAGGCGGCCGAAAAGGGCCGCGCCGTGAGCGAGGAGGATCCGTCGGCGCTCACCGTGTGGAACGCCATCTGCGAGGAGGCCGAGGCCTCCCTCGCCCGCACGCCGGAACTGCTGCCCGCGCTGAAAAAAGCGGGCGTGGTGGACGCCGGCGGCCGTGGCTTCGTCATCGTCATCAACGCCATGCGGGACGTGTTTGCCGGCGGCGCGGTGGCAGAGGGCGAGATCCCTGCCGCCGTGAAGAAAACGGCATCCGCTGTCGGCTCGTTCGAGGCGGATATCGAGTTCCCCTATTGCACCGAATTCATCGTGGCGCGTGACAAGACGGTGACCAAGGATCCGCTGCGTCTGCGCGCCTATCTCGAATCCATCGGCGACTGTGTCGTGGTGGTGGATGACGAGGAGATCATCAAGGTGCACGTGCACACCAAGGATCCCGGCAAGGTGCTTTCCGCCGGTCTGGAGTATGGCGCGTTCGAGACCGTGAAGGTGGAAAATATGCGCATCCAGCACGAAAATGCCGGCTGGGTGGAAGAGGAAAGCGCCGAAGCCGCCGCGCCGGTCGTGCCGCAGCGGGCAGAACCGGAAAAGGACGCCGGTTTTGTGGCGGTCGCGGCGGGCGACGGGCTGCAGAGCCTTTTTGCCGACCTCGGATGCGATCAGGTCGTGTCCGGCGGCCAGACGATGAATCCCTCCACCGACGATATCCTAAACGCCATCGAGGCCACGCCCGCCAAGACGGTCTACGTGCTGCCCAACAACAAAAACATCATTCTCGCGGCAGAGCAGGCCGTGCCGCTGGCCGACCGCAAGGTGCACGTGCTGCCCACCCGCACCATTCCGCAGGGCATTTCCGCCATGCTGAATTACGATCCCGAAGCCGGGGTGGAGGACAACCTGCTCACCATGACCAAAGCGGCCGAAAACGTCTCCACCGGTCAGGTCACCTTCGCCGCACGGGACAGCGAGTTTGAAAACAACGAGATCCACAAGGGCGAGATCCTCGCGCTCGAGGGCAGCAAGGTCTCCTTTGTGGATAAGGAGATCGAGCATGCGGCGGTGAAACTGACCCGCCAGCTCATCTCCGGCCGCCATTCCGACGGCCGCGACACCGCGTTCGTCACCGTGATCTACGGTGCCGACATCACCGAATCGGATGCCGAGGCGGTGGCCGAGGCGATCCGTCAGAAGGTGGGCGAGGACGTGGAAGTCTCCGCCGTCAACGGCGGTCAGCCGGTCTACTATTACATCATTTCCGTGGAATGAGAAAACCGAAAAACAGCCGCAGCACGATCACGTGCGGCGGGTGTTTTTATTTCAAAATGTTTATTGTCAATAATGTTCCTGGGATGTACTTCCGCCTCAAAACCAAATGCATCATCATAATCAATACTGAACTTTGCAATCTTTGCTTCGGAAATTCCACAGCTTGCCAAAGTTTCTTTCACATCCTGTTTACTGACGAGCAAAGGTTCGGGAACTTTACTCTCCTTGTGCATTTCAATTCTCTGACAGAGCTGATCATGCACAGATTGGACAACTTCCAACTCGCATTCCTCTGCAAGAGATGTTGTCAGCAGTGCTTCGAATGTCTTTTTCTGCTCTGCAGCAGGTTTGGGAACGGGCGTATTGAAAATAGACTCTACCACTGCTTCCTGACTTTGTTTTGTGTCGCGTGTATAATAAAGAGCATTGTAAATGTTGGTAAGTCGGAG
>JAZRVU010000060.1:0-14241 GCA_045599305.1 Acutalibacteraceae bacterium
GCGGCCGGCTCCGTCATCGACAAAAACGGCGGGGAAGGCCCCTTCTTCGCGGCGCAGAAGCAGCTGCACCGCGAATTCCACGCGCTGGGCAACACGCTCATGGCGCTGCAGGATCAATTTGTTTTCCATTCGGACGACCTGCTGCCCGGCCATCCCCATCGGGACGTGACGGGGGATGACATCGCCCAAAGCGCCCTGCTCTCATCCCCCCTGCCGCCGCGCACCTCGGCGGGCGAGTTCACCGACACCGCGGGCAACCGCTACCTGCTGGTGCTCAACCGCGACTATGAGATCCCCGCCGCCCCCGCACTGCCGCTGAAGCGTCCCTGCCGGCTCTACACCGTCAGCCGCGAAGACGGCACACAGCACCTGCTGTGCGACCGCACCGACACGCTGCGGCTGCAGCTGGCACCCGGCGATGCCGCGCTGCTGCGCGTGCAGGATGCCGATGAGGCGCCGTTCACTGTCGAATACCGACTGGAAAAGTAATGTGGGAGGATGTCGGACCGATGCTGTGAACGAAACGCCGCTTTCGACAAATGTTCAGCCCCCCGGGCTTATCGGAATGATAGACCCGGGGGGCTGTTGTCATGATTGCAGCGGCTTCTGCGCGAGGATGCGCTTCAGCGGCACCCAGCCGAGATATTGCGGAGGCTCACCGAGGGGTGCCTTCACAAATAAACGCGCGTGCCGTCCTTTTCGGCCAGCGCCCACAGGCGAAACGCATTTTCCGCCGTCAGCCGCAGGTTTTCACGCGCGTGGGGGATCAGCTCCTCGAACGGCATGGGCAGCGGGCAGCAGGCAAACGACGCCGTCACTCCGGCCTCGGCGGCCGTTTGGGCATCCAGCGCCACCCCGCCGGCCAGCACCACCACCGGCACGGCGCCGGCGCGGCGCGCCACGCCGCTGATCACCTTTCCGCCCAGCGACTGGGAATCGAACTTGCCCTCGCCGGTCACGATCAGGTCGGCATCGGCAAACAGGTCTTCGGCACGCACCGTATCCAGCACCGCGTCGATGCCGGACACGGCATCGGCCGCCAGCAGCGCCATCATCCCCGCGCCCAACCCACCGGCCGCGCCCGCGCCCGGACGGGCGGACACCCCGGGGCATATCGCGTCATACAGCGCGCCCATGTGGCGCAGTCCCGCGTCCAACGCGCGCACGGTGGCGGGGTCGGCACCCTTCTGCGGGCCGAAGACATACGCACAGCCGCGCTCGCCGTAAAGCGGATTGGTCACGTCGCACATCAGCGTGACCGGCACCTGCCGCAGCCGTTCATCCAGAGAACTGACGTCGATGCGCGCCACCTCACCGAGCGTGCCGCCCACCGGGACGAACGCACTGCCGTCCGCCCGCAGGAACCGCACCCCCAACGCGGCGGCCGCACCGGCACCGGCGTCGTTGGTGCAGGAGCCGCCCAGTCCCAACAGCACCCGCCGGGCACCGCCGTCCAGTGCGCGGGCGATCAGTTCGCCCACGCCGAAAGTGGTGGTGTTCACCGCATCCGGCCGATCGCCCAGCAGCGGCAGACCGGCCGCAGCCGCCATCTCCACCACCGCGGTGCCGTCCGCCAGCAGGGCATAGGCTGCCTGCATCGGCGCAAAGCGCGGGCCGGTCACCGTGACCGTACACCGCCGGCTGCCCGGCAGCGCCAAAAAGCAATCCACCGTTCCCTCGCCGCCGTCCGCCACCGGCACCGACACGGTATCGACCGCCGGGAATACCGTCCGGGCGGCCTTTGCCACCGTGTCGCACACGTCGGCGGCCGAAAGCGTCCCCTTGAAGGAGTCCGGGACGATCACGATCTTTTTCATGGCGCACACCTCTTTCTTTCGTCATATCATAGCACATTTTCGGCCTCAAGGCAAGTCTTTACCGCGTTAATGTATAAAAATCGTCTGTTTTGCGCCCGTTTCCCTTGTGCAAAATGCCGTTTTTGTCGAAAGGGCTTGACAAGGCCGCACGGCGAGGCTATAATGAGGCCAAATCAAATAAATCGTTCGAGATAGAGGCGCGAGCATCAAGAGTACCGCCGCGGAACAAGGCAATCGCCGTCCGGGAAAGGGATGTTCGCCGAAGTGCACCGGCCTTGCCTGCGGCCTGTGTGCTGGGTCGTCGGGAAACACCCGACGGACTGTCACAATTTTTTGTGGAGCGCTGTCGGAATGATGAGCGAACGGCCCGGCCGTTTTCGTATTCGTCTTTTTCAAAACCGCTCACACGAGCGGTTTTTTTGATAAAAAAAGAAAGGCTGTGACCTACTATGAAAAGACTGATCGCTCTCCTGCTCGCCCTCTCGCTTCTCTGCCTCGCCGGCTGCAGCGGCAACACCGCCGCCGTTGACCTCACCACCGCCAAATCGCTGGCCGACCTGAAGGGCGCCAAGATCGCCGCCCAGGCGGGCACCTTCCATGCCGACGCCATGGCCCAGATCGAAGGGGCACAGACCTCCACCTATCCCGATTTCACCGATCTGCTGGTCGCGCTGCAGTCCGGTGCTATCGACGGCTATGTGGCCGAAGAGCCCACCGCCCTTTCGGTGTGCGCCTCGGATGAAAACCTCGCCTACATCCCGCTGAAGAACAACGACACCGGCTTCACCGCCACGGCGGCGGACGTGGGCATCGCCGTGGGTCTGAAGACCGGCTCCGAACTGCGCGAGCAGATCAACGCCGTGCTGGCCACCATTTCCGAAGCCGACCGCGCCACCCTGATGCAGGAAGTCGTCTCCGTCACCTCCGGTGCCACCGTGGAGGCTTTCTCGCTGACCAGCGAAGCGCCCGCCGAGCCGACCGGCACCCTGAAAGTCGCCATGGAGTGCGCCTATGAGCCCTACAACTGGACCGAGACCGGTGCCAAGACCCCCGGTGCCGTGCCGATCAGCGGCGAAGGCAAAGAGGGCATGTACGCCAACGGCTACGATGTGCAGATCGCGCAGTATGTGGCCAACAAGCTGGGGATGGCGCTGGAGATCTACGCCATCGAGTGGGATTCCCTGCTGCCCGCTGTGCAGAGCGGCACCGTGGATGCCATCGTGGCCGGCATGAGCCCCACGGCCGAGCGTGAGGAAGAGATCGACTTCACCGACACCTACTATGAATCCAACCTCGTGGTCATCATCAAGAAATAAAGGAAACACACCATCATGACTTTTCTCAAAGACGTAGTTGACATCTTCGTAAAATACTGGCCGCAGCTGCTGGCCGGCGTGGGCAACACACTGCTCATCTCGCTGACCGGCACCATCGCCGGCCTGCTCATCGGTCTGCTCACCGGTGTGGTGCGCACCGCGCCCCTCTCCAAAAATCCGGTCGCGCGGGTGCTGCACCGGGTGCTCAACGCCATCATCGCCGTCTACGTGGAGATCTTCCGCGGCACCCCGATGATGGTGCAGGCCATGGTCATCTACTGGGGCTATGCGTTCGCCACCGGCGGACAGACGCTGGCACTGATCCCCTCCGGCATCCTGATCGTGTCGATCAACACCGGTGCCTATATGGCAGAGATCGTGCGCGGCGGCATCATCTCCATTGACCGCGGGCAGTTCGAGGGCGCCATGTCCATCGGTATGTCCCACGGGCAGACGATGACGCGGGTCATTCTGCCGCAGGTGCTGCGCAATATCCTGCCCTCTGTCAGCAACGAGTTTGTCATCAACGTCAAGGACACCTCCGTGCTCAACGTCATCGGTGTCACCGAGCTGTACTACTTTGCCGGGGTCATCAAGCGCCAGAACTTCCAGACCTTCCAGACCTATCTCGTCATCTGCGTGCTGTACTTCATCATGACCTTCACCATCACCCGCCTGCTGCGGATGATGGAGCGCAAGCTGGACGGCGCCGAAAACTACACCATCTTCGGCTCGCAAAGCGATCCAGAAGCCGAGATCCATGTGAAAAAGGAGGCGTGACCGATGGCTGAAAGACCCGTTATCGAACTGTGTCACCTGCAAAAGCAGTTCGGCGATCACACCGTCCTGCGTGACATCCACCTTTCGGTGCCCAAAGGCGAGACCGTGAGTGTCATCGGCGCCTCCGGCTCCGGCAAGAGCACCATGCTGCGCTGCATCAATCTGCTGGAGACCCCCACCGCCGGTGAAGTGCTGTTCCACGGCGAAAACGTGCAGACGGGCAGCATCCCGCTGGCGCAGTACCGCGCCAAGGTGGGCATGGTGTTCCAGTCGTTCAACCTCTTCAACAACATGACCGCGCTGGAAAACTGCGTGATCGGGCAGGTCTCGGTGCTGAAAAAGGATCGCGAAGCCGCTCGCCAAACGGCGATGGCCTATCTTGAACGGGTGGGCATGACCCCGTACATCAATGCCAAGCCGCGCCAGCTTTCGGGCGGGCAGAAGCAGCGGGTAGCCATCGCCCGCGCACTGGCCATGGAGCCGGAGGTGCTGCTGTTCGACGAGCCGACCTCCGCGCTCGACCCGGAAATGGTGGGTGAGGTGCTGGGCGTTATGCGCACGCTGGCCGAGGACGGCATGACCATGATCGTGGTCACCCATGAAATGGCCTTTGCCCGCGACGTGAGCGACCGCGTGATTTACATGAATGACGGCGTGATCTGTGAAGAGGGCACGCCGGGTGAGGTGTTTCGCAACCCGGCCAGGCCGGAGACCCGCGAATTCCTTTCGCGCTTTCTTGAAAACTGATCGACCGGGAGGTCTCCTATCCTCCCTCCCGGAAAGCAAAACACGCGTCTGCCATCCGGCAGACGCGTGTTTTTTATAGCCGAAGATAACCGACCCCGATCGGTTTTTGACGGGTGCTCTGCCGATCGGCGACCGGGTTCGGCTCTCTTCGGCTATCCCTGTTCGTCCAGAGTCAGCTCAAAGGCCGGCAGGAACTCCTCCAAAAAGCAATCGGCCGCCGGCAGGTGCATCTCCCGCACCGCCTGCTCCAGTGTGCGGCGCGCACTTTGGAACTCCCGGTTGCCCTGCCCCAGTTCCTCCACGCATTTCACCAGTGCGGAAAGCTTGTCCGCCGCCTTGACCAGCCGCTCTTCCTCTCCCCAGTCGTCTTCGGGGAAGAAATAGGGGCGATAGGCCGCCTGCAGATCGTCGGGCAGCATGGAAAGCAGTTTTTCGGCCGAACGCGCCTCCACCCGGCGATAGGCCGCGCGGATATCCGGGTTATCGTATTTCACCGGGGTGGGCATATCGCCGGTGAAGATCTCCGGCGCATCGTGATAGGCGGCAAGCAGCACGCAGCGGGTCACATCCACCGCCCCGCCGAAGCGCCGGTTGGTCAGTTCGGCCAGCGCGTGCGCCAGCACCACCACGTCATAGGAATGCTCCTGCACCGTCTCCTGCCGGGTATTGCGCATCAGCGCCCAGCGCGAAATATATTTCATCCGCCCCAATACGGCGTAAAACTGATTTTTCATGTCCGTTCCTCCGTTTTGTCGTTCTTCTTTGATTTTATCACATTTTTCTTTCGGGCACAACCGGCTTTTTGAAAAAAACTGTTGCAAATGACCGACCGGTCTGTTACAATGGAAAAAAAGTCACCGGAAAGGATGAATGACATGAACGACGAATTCCAGCAGAACAACACGCCCGAACAGCCGCAGGTCCCCTCTATGCCGCAGATGCCCCAGATGCCCGATGTGCCTCCGGTGCCTTCTGCCGAGCCGTCCCGCCCCGCCTACACCCCGCCGCAGGCTCCGCATCCGACCTACACGCCCCCGCAGCAGCCGTCCTACACGCCGCCGCAGCAGCCGGTGCAGCCGGTGCAGCAGCCGGTGCCGACCTATGTACAGCAGCCGGTGCAGCAGTCCAAAAAGACCAACGGCCTCGCCGTGGCCTCGCTCATCTGCGGCATTTTGTCACTCGTGTGCTGCTGCTGCGGATATCTGACGCTGCCGCTGGGCATTGCCGCCATTATTCTGGCCATCTGCTCCCGCAAGGGTGATGCCAAAATGTCCGGCTTGGCCATCGCCGGTCTGGTGTGCGGCATCATCGGTGCCACGATCGGCCTGCTGATCGTGGTCGCTGGTCTCACCGGTGCCGGTCAGGCCAATTCGATCCTGCAGCAATTCAAGGATGAATTCGGTCAGGGCGGCAACGATTTCGATTGGGACGATTTCAGCGAATTCAATTGGGACGATTTCGCCCACATCCTGCCCCGCCGTTGATCTGAAAAACGCCTCCCGAAAAGGTTACGGGTGAATAAGGAAGCCTTCGAATATAGATTTTGCGCTTTAACATTCTTAAAGCAAGACCGCTCAAAAAAATCATATCAACTCAGGAGGATCCTATGCTAAAACGGAATTTGCTCAGATCAGCAGTCTTGACAGCAGCCGTCATTTGTATGTTTCTATCAACTGCATGCGGTGGTGATCCGACAAAGGGAAACACAGAACAAACTCCATCTCAGGCCAGCGCTGAGACAACAGGCGATCAATCTCCTTCTGCTTCTTCAGTGACTGAAGCGGAATCGAAACCGTCCGCAACTCCTTCCGAAGCCCCGAGTAACGCAATCGCTAAAATAAACGGAGGCGCTGACGAGACCGGTATTTATTCCATTGTTGTCAGGTTGACTGATCAGGCCGCCGACAAAGGTGTGGTCGAAATGGTTTACTATGGGGCGAAGGGTTCCCCTCAGGAAAATTCTGTTGTAAACACATTCCGCATTGAGTATTATAAGGAGCCTGCCGGGACCTTTGAAATTCAAACATTCTTCAACGGAGAAGTGTATCAGAACATGCATCACAAAGACGAAGTAAAGGTGGTAAACACTTTTGGTGCGACTCTCCGTGCCGGTAATGTAATCATTTCATATACGCCTGACGGCGGGGATACTCAGGAAATATTCAGAGCCGATGCGGAGTACTTCCGCGCTTTTGCGAACTGACAGATCCACATAGCAGTTGTTCTCGCAAGAAATCCGATCCACGGTGTGATCGGATATATTCCGATTTGTTGAGTTAAAAAACTACCTACCGAAATAGAGTCATTATCTCTTTCGGTAGGTAGTTTTTTTATATTGTATCATGCAGGGGAAAATATGCTTTCTGTTCTTTAAAGCGGCCGCACGATCTTGGCCACCGCGCGGCGGATGGCCGCGATCCGCTCGGGGTCGATGGCCTCATCCCCCTCATGCGGCACAAAGTCATTTTGCAGGATATCGCCGCCGCACAGCGCCGCGAACCAAGTGGCGCCCGCCGCAAACCGACCATAGTTCCACGACAGGTGGAAGCCGTCCCGCATGAGCGAGAGATCGGCGAACAGCGGCTCCTGCTCGCGCAGATACTGGATCACCTGCCCCACGGGGATCACGGGGGCGTCGATCAGGCGGCTCGCCATCTCATACGCGTCGGTCAGACGGCGGTACATCTCCTGCTGATCGTTGTGGTAGTGCACGAAATCGGGGTGCTTTTCATAGGCCCACGTCTGCTGAAGATACAGCTTGGCGCCGGGGCACTCCCGCCGCACGAAATCGGCCAGATCGGTGAGATAGGGCACATAACTCTGCGGGCGGCCGCTGAGTCCGCTGACCTGCTGCAGGGTAATGATGTCCCACTGCTCGGCGTGCAGCCCCTCGATCAGCGAGACGCGCCGCTCGGTGCTGTGGCCGTTGACCTCATACACATAGCAGACCTCGCCGCTTTTCATGTTGTTCCAATGCCGTTCCAGTGAACAGCCGCCGATATACAAACCCACTGTAAACACATCCGCGCCGGCCGCCTCGCCGATGTCGTGCAGCCACCGATGCGCGTCCTGCCCGAAGCTGTTGCCGATCGTCAGGATCTTCATAAAAGTCTCCCCTTTCAGATATCAAAGCCGAAGGTGACGAAACTGTATTCATCTGTCCAGCCGAGATTCCGGTTGTCATGCGTCGTGAAGGTGTCGGGCGAGGCACAGTAAAATTCGCCGCATTTCAGATGATGGGGCCCGAGCAGGTTGCGGCAGCCGCTGTAGAGGACGATCTCCACCGTGTTGTCTCCCTCATGCAGCAGTTCGGTCACATCGCAGACAAAGGGCGAGAAGGACAAAAAGCCCGCATCCTGCCCGTTTACCCGCACCTTGGCGGCGGGGGCGTGCAGTGCCGCCAGCCGCACCGCATAGCGGGTGCCGGCCTGCGGCTTGAGCGTCACCGTCTGCGTCAGCGTGGCGGTGCCGGCGAAGAACCACAGCCCCTGCTCGGTCAGATCCCGCACGTCCGCCTTTTCGGGCAGCGGCGCCAGCGCGAACTCGCGCCCGCCGAAGACGGTGCGGCGCTCGCCGAAGCGCGGCGTTTCCGCCGCCTGCAGGGCGAACTGCCCCACGATGTAGATGCTCTCGATCTCGCAGTCCATGACCAGTCGGTTCCACACCGACTCATGCACATTGGGCTGTCCGAACAACTGATACAGTTCTTCTTCCTGCGTAAAGTGACCCGCCATCAAGATCTCGTTCGTCCCCTCCCTCAAAAGCGGGCGAATGTCGGTCAGGCGGAAGGATTTATCCACAAAATAGCCGAGATCGTCAAAATCGCAGGCCTGCCCGTTCACGGTGAAGGTGTAACGGTCGGGGCGCTCCACCGCCATTTTCACGGTGGGCACACCGCCAAGCGAAGCCGCGCGGAAGGTGTAGCGCAATTCCACATCGCAGGGGTGTCCCAGCAGCACCAGCTTGTCCTGGATATCCAGCACATAGGTGGCGGGCTGCCACTCTCCGCCGTCCACGCGCCACTCGGCGAAGTCCAGCGTGAACGCGTTGTCGGTGACCGTCAGAGCCGCCTCGGTGCCGAGCGGCAGCGACACGGCGTCCGGCGTGTCGACCGCGGCCGTGGGCAGGTCACACGGCTCGGTCACCAGCAGATAGTCCCCGTACATATCGAAGGCGAGCGACACCACGGTATCTTCCCCGTCAAAGCGGGCGGCCAGCGGCGTGCGGCTGTCATCTGTCAAATCCCACACCCACACGCGGCGGTGGCCGTGAAGCGTGATCGCCGTCTCATAGCAGGCGGTGGACAGGTTGGTCAGATACACATAGCGGCGCCCGTCCTCCAGCACCCGCTCGGCCGCGTGGATGGCGGCACACTCGGCGCCGTCCGCCGTCAGCGACAGCGAGGCGGTCGCGGCCTTGAGCGCGGCCATGTCGGCGGGGATCACCATTGCCGTCAGTTCTTTTATACGGTCATCGGGCGCGCCGTCGATGCAGGTGGGCAGGGCGCCCAGCGCATAAATGCGCCCGCCCGCCTTGGCAAAGCGGAGCAGCAGATCGAAGGTGCTCTCCGAAAGGGTATAGATCTCCGGCAGGGCGACTACGCGGTAGGTGTACTGCCCCATTTTCAGGCCGTCCGCCGTCACGTCGCCGTGGCCGCGCAGCAGTTCCTCATCGCCCAGATGATAAAAGATGTGCGCATCATTGAGGGCCTGCACCGTATTGAGGAAGATGCGGTCGAACGCCTCACCGGCGGTATAGTCCTGCGGGGTGTAGACCATGTATTCCGAACGGATGGGGTGGATGAGCAGCAGTTCGGCCGCCTCGCGTCCCTCGCGCAGATGCGCGCCCAGCGCGGTGAAATAGCGGTTGAACGCCGCGTAGGGCTCACCGAACCACGGCTGCTGGATGAACAGCGAGGCCGGCCAGTCGCGCTTGCGCAGGCCGCGCAGAGTGTAGCCCTGCAGGTGCTGGCAGATATCGGTCACTCCGTTGACGAACTGCCATTGGGCGATCCATTTCAGTTCGTTCAGGCTCACGTCCCACCCGCAGCCGGCAAAGGTCTCGGTGATGGTGGGGCGCCCGAACTGGGCGGCGGCACTGCTCAACTGCTTGGGCACCAGCGGATTGTGCACCTCGCGGCAGAGGTGGTCGATACCCGGGAACTGGAAATACTCATAGCACGGCATAGCCGCACCGATGCTGCGCGTCTGGGTGAGCAGCGAATCCTCATACATCATGTGGCCGGTGAGCCGGCAGTTGTGCGCGGCGCACCAGTCGTGCAGCGGCTTGACGAAGTGGTGCACGACCAGCTCATTGGCCAGCGTGAAAAAGCGGTAGCGATACAGGGCACTGCCCTCGGCATCAAAATACAGAAGCGGCAGTTTCTCGCGCATATCCTCGCCGTACCGCTCCTGCCACAGAGCACACAGCGTGTCCGACCACGGCAGGTGGCCGGTGGCGCTGTCATACTGCGGCTCGTCGGTGAAGAAACCGCGGATGCGCCCGTCGAAATAGGGCTTCAGCCGCTCATAATACCGCTCGTGCGTGACCGAGATGAAATACTCCGTCGCCTCGCGGCACATGATGTCGATATAGTGCGAGGTGGGCACATAGTAGATGGCCACGGCCCCCGCACAGGGCGCCGAAAGACGGGCCACACGCCCGTCTGCCACCTCATAGAGCCCCAGCAGATGCTCCGGCAATGCCTCCCCCGCGGCCAGCGTTTTCACCCACATCTGCTTTTGCTGGAACGCCTCGCTGCGGGCGGGCACCACATCGTTGCCGGCGCCGCTGGGCCAGCCGTTCTCGTCATAGAGCCACGGCTCCATACCCAGTTCGTCCGCTTTTTTGATGGCGGTCTCCATCCGGTCGAACCACTCATCGCTCATATATTTTGTCTGTAATCCGCCGCGCGCGTGCAGGAAAAATCCGTGGATGCCCACATCGTGCATCCGCTCGATCTGATCCTCCAGTTCGGCGTCCTCCAGCTTGTCATTCAAACTCCAGAAAGGCAGCATTGTCATATCACCCCATCATTCATTTGGAGATATTGTAGCACGTTTTCGACCGGTTTGTCAATCTGCCGGGCCGGTACTTTTCGCAAAAAAACAGCCGGGGCAACGCCGAGTGTTCCAAAGGACACTCGGCAAATGATGTGTTCCGCAAGCGGAACGTGATGTGCGCTTTGCGCATGATGTACGCCTGCGGCGAGTGATGTGCGCCTCGACGGCGCGTGAGTGGAACACATCACATCACTTTGCGGTGCAACCGCAAAACATCACTATGGCGAAGCCATACCATCACTTGCCCCATATCGCTTGCGCAGCAAGCGATATGGGGCAAACATCATTGAGTTTTTCTGCCAGGCAGAAAAAAACTCCTGTTGAAAACAGAAAAACAGACTGATAGATCAAACTACCAGTCTGTTTTTGTTTATGAGTCCACACTTACCACGCAATGGTGTTTGTGCTCTGAAACTGTCCTTTAGTACACGGCTGTTTTGCCGTGTCAAATGGAGATATCGGTTCAGATCGCGTCGTAATCCGGCAGGTTCAGTTCAATCTCATGGCCGCACTGAGCGGACTTCATGATACCGTCGATGATCGCCTGGTTGTGGAAGATCTGACGGGTGGGCACAGGAGCCGTGCCGCCTTCGCGGATGGCGTTGATGAAGGAGCGCAGCTTCGCATAGAAGAGGCCCTTCGCCGCATCGCCGGTGTTCTTCACCAGCGGAACTTCGAACTCGACCTGAGAAGAGCCGACGTTCTTGTAGATCTTCATGGGCTTATCAAAGGTGCCGTTCCAGCAATCGGTGGAGGGGATACGCAGACCGCCCTCGGTTCCGAGGATGATGGTGTCACCGGGCGTGTTGATGTTCATAGCCCAGGAGATACGGAAGTCGAGGATGATGTCGCCCTCGAGACGGACAAACGCAGCGGCGAAGTCGTCCACATTGAAGCGGGCGGCGTCCACTTTGCCCAGATACTTCTCGCTCTTGCCGAAGAAGTCGGACTTGTAACCGGAAACGGTCAGCGGCTTGGGATAGCCGATGGCGTTGAGGACCACGTCCAGAGAATAGCAGCCGATGTCACCGACAGCGCCGATACCGGCGGTCTTGTCTTCGATGAAGGTGCTGCAGGGGATGCCGCGGCGACGGCCGCCGCCGGTCTGGATGTAGTAGATACGGCCGAGCTCGCCGGACTGGACGATCTCTTTGATCTTCTGCATGTTGGCGTCCATACGGGGCTGGAAGCCGACGGTGAGGATCTTGCCGCTCTTCTTCTCGGCTTTGATCATCTCGATAGCCTCTTCGGTGGTGACACTCATCGGCTTTTCGAGCATGACGTGCAGGCCGTGCTCCAGAGCATAGATGGTGCAGGCCGCATGCTGGCGGTTATAGGTGCACACGCACACTGCATCCAGATCCTCGTTGTCGATCATGGACTTGTGATCGGGATAGAGATGCACGCCCTCGATACCGAACTTCTCAAAGAACTTCTGGGCCTTGCCGGGGATGAGGTCAGCGCCGGCCACGATCTCCACATCGGGCATCTGCTTGAGAACGCTGACATGGGCCTCGGCGATCCAGCCGGTACCGATGATACCGAACCGCATCTTCTTGGTCGCCTCGATCTTCTTCTCCTCTTTCGCCTGTTGGAACTGGCTCAATACTTCGTCTGCCATGGTTGTTTCCTCCTATAATAAAATTTTAATAGGTCTGCGTTTTCAGATAGTCGATGCTCGCCTTGATGCTTTCCATCGGTGTCATATCCAGCGCGGGCTGATCCTGCTCCACGATGACCCAGCCGGCACCGGCATCGGCGGCGGCGGCCAGAATGGCGGGAATGTCCTGCAGGCCCATGCCCACGGGACGGAAACCGAAGGTATTGTTCGGCTTCGCGGGCTCGTTCGCCTGCGGCTTGTCATCCACGCCGATCAGATCGAACAGCTTGCCGGTGGCTTTGCCTTCCTGATAGAAGTCCTTCAGATGCACCACAGGCGCGCGGCCGGTGTACTTGCGGACATACTCGGCCGGCACCTCGCCGCCGATGTTCGCCCAGCAGGTGTCGATCTCGGTCTGCAGGCAGTCGGCCGGGAAGGACTGATACATCACGTCCAGCGCCCACTCGTCGCCGGTCTTGAAGAACTCAAAATTGTGGTTGTGATAGAGCAGCGTCATGCCGTACTTTTTCGCCTCGGCGGCGATGCGGGGCAGATTTTCCTCCAGCACATGGAAATCCTTGCGGGTGGGAAGATAATCCCCCGACATATGCGGGATGACGATGAACTTGCAGCCCACCGCGCCATAGAGCGCCATGGTCTCCTCGGTTTTATCCAGCATATCCGTCAGCGGCACGTGCGCCGAGATCGGATCCAGCCCATACTGTGCGCAGAGCGCCTTGACTTCTTCGGCGGAATGGTCAAAGAGACCGGCAAATTCCACCCCGTCGTAGCCCATTTCGGCCACGGCCTTGAGGGTGCCGGCAAAATCCTTGGCCATATTGTCGCGAACGGAATACAATTGCACGCCAGTTTTCATAAAAACACAACCTTTCCCAATATTCCTCTTGTATTTTACCGAAAATAGTGGTATATTACCAGTCATAAGGCAAGATAAAGTAGACAAAAATTGCTATCATTCCGAGGTGATACCGTGCAACCGTTTTATGAGGTCAAAAGCACCGACCTGAATGTGAGCCTGCGCAGCCGGCTGGAAATTTCCAAGCACCTGCACCATCATGTGGAGCTGGCGGTCATGGTGGAGGGAGCGACCCACGCCTACGCCGGCGAGCGGGGCGGCCTTTTGCAAGCGGGGCAGGCGTTTATTTCCTTTCCTAATCAGGTGCACCAGTTTCTGGATGACTGCGGCAAATTCCGCTGCTATCTGTTCATCTTCTCCCCCAATCTGGTGCCCGCTTTCAACAAGACATTTTCACAGCGCATCCCGCTCGACCCGATCATACCGATCGATTCGGAAACTCTGCTGCCGCTTTTGCAGATGCTGCTGACAGAGGCGCAGAGCGACGACAAATTTTCGCCGGCCATGATCGAGGGCGGGCTCGACCTGCTGCTCACCCACATTTTCCGGCGTGCCGAGTGGGAGGATGTCGACCGGCGCAACATCAACGCCATCCGCGCCATTTTGGACTACTGCAACGAGAACTACACCGCCGATATCACACTGGAGGATGTGGCCGCCAACACCCACATGAGCAAATACTACATCTCCCACGTGTTCAGCAAGGAGATGGGGGTGGGCTTCCCGCAGTACGTCAACTCCCTGCGGATCCACGACGCCAAGGAACTGCTGGCAAAGGGCGGCATGAGCGTGACGGACATCGCCTACGCCGTGGGCTTCAACTCGGTGCGCAGTTTCAACCGCCAGTTTCTGGCTGAATCCGGCCAGACCCCGCGGGAATTCCAGAAAAGTTATCAGGAATAATCATAACCACCGGCAAAGCCGGTGGTTTGCTCTGCGGCTGTAAGCCGCTGATGCTGGCGGGGCTAAAAGCCCTCTGAAAAGTCTGCCAACCGCAAGCGGTCTCAAATCACCGCTAAAGCGGTTGGTTACTTTTTGTTAT
>JAZRVU010000061.1:0-9355 GCA_045599305.1 Acutalibacteraceae bacterium
CCAGCACCCCCGTTATACACGCCGGCGAAGTCGCTGCCGGTGCTGATGACCACGGTGCCGTCGGCGGCAAAGTCGGCGGTCATATTGAAGCCCATCTGCTCGGGCGTGAAGTCGCCGCCGCCCTTGGCGGTCTTCTGCCCGTAGGGAATGCAGTAGTACGACTCGAATCCGCGGAAATGGTCGATGCGCACCACGTCATAGGTGGAAAGCGCGCGGCGCATCCGCTGCCGCCACCAACTGTACGGCACCGGCTCACGCTGCATATATTCCCAGTTATACACCGGGCTGCCCCAGAGCTGGCCATCCTCGGAAAAGGCGTCCGGCGGACAGCCGGCCACCACGCGGGGCAGCAGATCGTCGTCCAGATCGAACAACTCCGTGTGCGCCCACACGTCTGCGCTGTCATCCGCCACATAGATGGGCATATCCCCGATGATGCGCACGCCGTTTTCGTTGGCGTACTCTTTCATGGCGAGCCATTGTTTAAAAAACAGGAACTGCACGAATTTATAAAACGCAACGGTTTTCCGGGTGCGGGCGACGGCCGCCTCCAGTGCCGCCTTTTCACGAAAACGCAGCGGCCGCGGCCACTCGCGCCAACTGACGCCGTCGTTTTCGTCCTTCAGCGCCATGAACAGGGCATAGTCCTCCAGCCAGTCGGCCTCCCGGCAGCAAAACGCCTCATAGGCCGCGTCCGGCCGGAACCGTTCGAACGCCTTTTGCAGCACCGGCAGGCGGTTTTCATACAGCTTGCCGTAATCGACGTGCGCGGGATCGCGTCCGAAATCCACGTGCGCATACTCCTCACGGCGCAGCAGGCCCTCGTCGCAGAGCCGGTCAAGATCGATGAAATAGGGGTTGCCCGCGGCAGAGGAAAAAGACTGATAAGGCGAATCGCCGAAGTTGGTGGGGTTCAACGGCAGGATCTGCCAGTATTGCTGCCCCGCTTTTTTGAGAAAGTCCACAAACTCATAGGCGTCTTTCCCGAAGGTGCCGATCCCGTGATCGGACGGCAGAGAAAAGACCGGCATCAAAATTCCGCTTGCCCGCATACAAAAGCCTCCTTTTTTAGGATAGTATGCACCGAAAAACGCTAAATTTTCTCGCCGGACACCACCCGCGGCACACCGGCCAGATCCGGCGTGATCTGCACCTTTTGCAGACCGGCGGCGGTGAACAGGGCTGCCACATCCTCTGCCTGCCCGATGCCGACCTCCACCGCGCAAAGGCCGCCCGGCATGAGTTTTGGCACCCATTCTGCGGCAATGACACGGTAAAACCGCAGGCCGTCGGCGCTGCCGTCGAGCGCCATTTTTGGCTCGTGCTGTACCTCCCGCATCAGGCCGGGCAGGTCGCCGGTAGGGATATAGGGCGGATTGGAAAGAATGGCGGCAAAGCCGCCGGCAAATGCGGCCGCATCGGTGAGCACGTCCGCCCGCACGGGGGTGACGGCAAACTGCGGATACCGCGCGATATTTTTTTGCAGATACGGCCATGCTTCGGCCGACAGTTCCACCGCCGTGACGGTGAGCGGCCGCCGGCACAGACTGGCGACCCCCAGTCCCACACAGCCGCTGCCAGCGCACAGATCCAGCACCCGGTCGCCCTCATGCGCGTCCAGCCACGCGGCGGCTGCCTCGCACAGACATTCGGTGTCCGGCCGGGGTACCAGCACCCCTTCCCCCACCGCCAGCGTGAGCGACAAAAAGCCCCATTCGCCCAGAATGTACTGCAGCGGACGGCCGGCGGCCCGTTCGGCCGCCGCCCCTCTCACCGCATCGCACACCCGGGACGAAACGGGGCGTTCGTCACACGGCGGCAGCCCGCGGGGCATACCGCCGATATCTTCGAGCAGGCAGGCGGCATCGAACTCCGGCGTGTCGCACCCGGCGGCCGCCAGTTCGTCACGCACCTGCGAAAGCAGACGGGAATACGTCATTCCTTTTGACATCGCGATCACCAGTTATCCGCCTCGGGATCTTCGGGAATGACCATTTTCAGCGAGGTGATGGCGCACTCGATCATATCGTCCTCCGGCTCGCGGGTGGTGATGCGCTGCACCCACAGACCCGGCTTGGAGATGAGGCGGGTGAACCAGTTGTCCTTGCGGCCGGCGAGCTTGATGAGCTCATACCCGCAGCCGACGACCACCGGGATCAGCAGGATCTTGACCGCCGCCCGCAGCAGGGTGTTATCGTAGATGGGGATGCACAGCGACACCAGGATGCCCACGATGAGCGCCAGCACCAAAAATGAGGTGCCGCAGCGGGGGTGGGAGCGGGACTGCGGGCGCACATTTTCCACCGTGAGTTCCAGCCCCTGCTCATAGCAGAAGATCGACTTGTGCTCCGCGCCGTGATACATGAACACACGGCGGATATCCTTCATGAAGGACACGAGGTAGACATATACCAAAAAGATGATGAGACGCAGTACGCCTTCAAACACGCTCTGGATCCAGCGGTGTCCCTCCTGCAAAGCGGGAAAGATCGCTTTCATGACGTTGTTATACAGGAAGATGGGCAGCCACATGAACAGCACCACCGCCAGCCCCACGCCGAGGACGACAGAGAGCACCATGGCCACCGAAAAGAGGAACTTTTCCGCCTTGCCCGGCTCGGTCTGCTCCGGCAGAGAGAATTCCTCGCGTGCGGGCACCGGCTCGCCGGTCTTTTTCGCCCGGCGCTGCAGTTTTTTGTAGGCGCGATCCTCCCGCTTCTTTTTGTCGGCGGCGTCCTCCTCGGCGTCCAGACCGCTGAGTTCCGCCGAGCGCATCAGCGACTTATAGCCGACGACCAGCGAACTGACCATGTTGAAGATGCCGCGGATAAAGGGCAGTTTCTGCCATTTCGGGCGCTCGCTTTGATTGGTGTCCCACTGCTCGGTCACGATCTCGCCCGCGCTGTTGCGCACCGCCATGGCGGTGAGAAAAGGCCCCCGCATCATCACGCCCTCGATCAGTGCCTGACCGCCGATAGAGGTCTTCTTTGCCTTTTCCGCCCGGAGTTGTTCATTCTGCATCACTGAAGCATCCTTTCGTTATCACGCATTTTCCGGCAGAGTACCGGCCACCGGCAGCATCACCGTGACGGTGGTGCCGACACCCGGCTCGCTGTCGATATCGATCCAGCCGCCGTGGCGGCGCACGATCTCGTCGGCCAGCGCCAACCCGATCCCGGAGCCGGGACGGGTCTTATCCGCCTTGAAAAATTTATTCTTCACATTCGGCAGGTCCTGCGGCGCGATCCCCACGCCGCTGTCACTGATGACCACCTGCACGTGCTTTTGCATTTCGGCCGCCTCGATATGCACCTTGCCGCCGGGATCGGAATATTTGATGGCATTGTCGATGATATTGATGAACACCTGCTTGAGACGGTCGCGGTCGGCCATCACGGGGGGCAGATCGGGGGCTTCGACATACTGCAGGGTGATCTCCGCCCGACGGGCGTGCTCCCGGAATAGGAAGACGGCCTCCTGCAGTTCGGCCAGCACATCCACACGGTCGAAGGTGAGATTCATGCGCCCGCCCTGCATACGGGAAAAGTCCAGAAGTTCCTCCACGATACCGCTCAGCCGCTCGGCCTCGCTCTCGATGACCTCCAGTCCCTTTTGGGTCAATTCCGCGTCCACATCCGGCTGCTGCAGCGTCTCGCTCCAGCCCTTGATGGCGGTGAGCGGTGTGCGCAGTTCATGCGACACGGAGGAGATGAAATCGTTCTTCACCTGTTCGGCCGCGGAAATTTCCCCGGCCATGTAGTTGATGGTGTCACAGAGTTCACCGATCTCGTCATTGTATTTCTTTTCGATGCGGGAATTGTAGTCGCCCAACGCGATGCGGCGGGCGGCGATACCCAGTTCGGTAACGGGATTGACGATGGAACTGATGAAATAGGAGCCCGAAAGCACCACACAGAACAGGATGGCAATGCCGATGACGGCGGCGATGATACAGATATAGGCGATCTGCTGATTGACCAGTTCCAGCGACACCACATAACGCATGGCGCCCACCAGCACGCCGTCCGAGCGGTGCGCCAGCATACACATGGCCATGACCGGCTCGCCGTTTTCGTTGCGGCCGCGCCACATTCCCACCCCGTCGGGATCGTGCAGGGCGCGTGTGTAGTCCGCCGGGCTGTGCACATCGGAGGTGGAGAAGCCGTTGGAGCTCATGACCACCTGCGCCTCGGTGCTGACGATCTGCAGTTCCATGGTCTCCTTATCGGTAAAGCCGGTGACCAGATCACCGGCGTTTTTTTCAAAGTCGAATGCCGAGGACAGACTGTAGCGTTCGAGCAGCACGGCCTGCGCACTGGCACGGGTGAACAGGGCGTTTTCCACGGCGTTGTAGATATAGGCGCGCACGGCGAAGAAAAACGCCACTTCAAAGATGAGCAAAACTGCCGCGACCACGCCCAGCCCGTTCAATATCCAACGGCGGGTGATGCCGTGATTGGACAACGATTTCAGCGCCATGCTGTTCCCCCCTTCCCTGCCGATCCGATATCGGTCACGCCATTACGCCATCACGTCATCCACTTATATCCCAATCCCCACACCGTGAGGATGTGGCGCGGCTCGGAGGGATCGTCCTCCACCTTCATGCGCAGGCGGCGGATATTGACATCCACGGTCTTGATCTCGCCGAAATAGTCGCTGCCCCACACGCGCTCCAGAATATCGTCGCGGCTGAGCGCCTTGCCGGGATTTTCAAAAAAGTATTCCATGATCTGGAATTCCACCTGCGTCAGTTCCATCGGCACATCGCGGCGCTTGAGCGTGTGGTTGCGCAGATTCAGGGTGAAATCGCCGAAGGTGCGTTCCTCGTCATACGCAGACGCCGTTTTGCCGGCCTGACTGTCGGTCACGCGGCGATAGAGCGCATCCACCCGAGCCATCAGTTCGGAGGGACTGAACGGCTTGGTCACATAATCGTCCGCACCGGTGGAAAACCCGTTGACCTTATCGCTTTCCTGCGTGCGGGCGGTGAGCATGATGATGCCCACATGGCTGCTGCGGGCACGCAGCGCACGGCAGACGGCAAAGCCGTCCATACCCGGCAGCATCACGTCGAGCAATGCCACGTCAATAGGCTCGGGCGAGGAATCGAACTTTTCGATCGCCCGCTCGCCGGAGGAAGCCTCCACCACCGTGTAGCCGTGCCGCTTCAGATTGATGACCACAAATTCGCGGATGGCACTTTCATCCTCGCACACCAATACCCGTTTCATCCTGTCATCTCCTCACAGCAGCGTCAACATATAGCGCAGTACCTCGTCGTTGATCGCGTAATCGTTATCCTTTTCATACCAGACGGCATAGGTCAGCATATCGGTTTTCACCAATGCCCGGAAATCTCTGCCGTTCATGTCCGCCTCCTGCCCGGCGGACACCGTGTGGATACCCAGCAGCGGGTCGCGCTCGGTCTGCCCGTCGTTCACCAACGGATAGACCCACAGCACATGGGACTCCTCATTGTATGCGGTAGCGAACCGCTCGGCGAAATCCGCGTCCACCAGCAGATAATAGCCGTCGATATGGTTATAGATACAGGAGAATTTGTCCACCGCCCGGCCGGCTGACTCGTCCCAACTGCGGAAGGTGGTGAAATACCGCGTGGGATCGCTGAGCGCGCGTGTCTCGTCGTCCGGCGTCATATCGGTGCAGACCGGCCATTCCCACACGCCGTCGCGGTCGGTATCGCCACAGGGCACCGTCACGGGGCGATAATTCTCACAGGAGCCGGTATCTGCATTGTAGAGCGGCGCCGCCAGTGAGACACCGTCCCAATAGATCAGGGTGGTGTACATAAACTCCCCGTTGGCACAGTCCATCAGCAGGGCGTACCGACTGCCGTCCGCCATGGGGATGGTGTGCACCGCACTGATCCGCCCGGCATAGCCGCCGATGATCCCTTCGCCCAGTTCCTCCATGGTGCCGTCGTTCATCGTCCACAGTCTGGCAGAAAGCGCATCGGTGCCCGCGTCGAGCACCACGCAGTCGTCCCGCCCGTCGCCGGTGAGGTCGGCCACCGCCACACGGGCGCAGCCGGTAAAGAATTTTTCGGAAATGCGGTTGCCGCCGAGAGTATACATGGACATCTGATACGTGTGGGCACTGTACATATCCCAACAGACGAACAGTTCCTTGGTGCCGTCGCCGTCCACATCGCCGAAGCAGACACTGTCGATCTCGGTGCCGCGGCCCTCGTGGTCGTCCACCGAGACCCACTTGCCCTCCGACTGGCGCAGCAGATTGACGTGGGTCACGGCATTTTCGGTGCTGACATAATAAAACGCCAGCGCCTCATCGTGACCGTCACCGTCCAGATCGGCCAGCAGGAAGGCGGAACGGTTTTCTCCGCCGCGGGGATATTTCATCACATATTTTTCCTGTGTGAGGCGGGAGGCCATATATTCCGCCAGCGCCGTCTCGACCAGTCCCTGCTCGCCGGTAGCCAGCGGTGGGCGCAGCTGCGTTTCCACCTCTACACCGAAAGAGGCGCATCCGGAAAGCGCCAAGCACATTGCCGCCGCTGTGAGCAGGGCCACAAGCTTTGCCTTCACCGGATGCACCTCCTTTTTTTGAAAACGTCTTATTCCTTCGTGATGTAGATCGTGTAGCCCGAAGTGCCGTAGTTCACCCAGGCACCGCTCACATTGACGATCGGGCGCAGTGTGTAGGTACCCAGACTGCTGTTGTCCATATCCACTGTAGCATACAGGTCGGAGGATTTCAGCGCCGACACCACGTCCCGCTTGCCGACCACCGTGACGGTGAGCGATTTGGTCAGCAGTGTGACCTGCTTATCCGCCGGCACGTTCAGGAAGGTGATGGGGCTCTCCTCCACATTGTTCCCGAGATTCCACGTGATGGTACGGGTAGTGTAGCCGGCCCAGTCGAAATGAACGGTCACGTTCAGTTGGCTTTCGCCGGTGCCGACCACCGTGACCCCCTCCGGCAGCGTGACCGGGATCACACGCGACTTTTCGGCGGTGGAGAGGGTATCGAAATCGAGCGTGAGCAGCTTGGAAAGCAGTTCCGCGTTCTGCTCCAGCACTTCCTTGCGCCCCTCCAGTGTCACAGAAGCGGGCTCAATGGACACGATAGACGACAGATCCACACCGCTCGGTGCGTTCTTCACATCGTAGGTGAAGGTGATGTCACGGCGCTCATTGACGGTGACGGTGACCTCCACCGCATTGGCGGCCAGATCGACCAGCGCGGCATCTCCCGCCGTCGGGTCGCTCTCATACCGCTGCAGGCTGCAATAAGTCAGATCCACTACCTCACCGGCTGCATCGAGCGCCACCAAGGTCGCGGGGAAATTCTGCTGAGCGGTGATAGTCGCCTCATCCGGCACCCACGCCATCAGGTGATCGATCCGGCTGACGACCGTCTGCGGGCCCTGCACCGAAATGATCCCGCCGGGCAGCAGACCGCCGTCCACACCGATGGTGCCGATATCCCGCTCATCGCCTTCGGCGGTGACGTGCGGCGCTTCGGCGGTAACGGTGCCGTCTGCCACGGAAAACACACGTCCAGACACCCACTCGTCACAGAACAGGGTGATGAGTGACGGCGAGGCGGACACGATCTCATAATCGTTGATCTGACTGTTGCGGGTGGCCAGCACATGGACGCGGCAGTTGCCCGCCTGCTGGATATCGCCGGAATTGAGCTGCACACGGATATCGTCCGCGGTGAGGTCGGTCACGACCGACCAGGGACCGCGCACCTCGATATCCACCGCCACGGAGTCGCTGCCGATCACCTGCAGATTCCCGTTTTTCACATTGGCGGTGTTGAGTGTGCAGGTGATGGTGCGGGTGGTCACATTGGCCGAGCCGGAAAGCACCACATACCACAGCCAGATGGCGAACACCAGCGACAGCACGAGCATCAGGCGGTCGTTATGCAGCAGGCGGCTGAAAGAAAACCGTTTCATCTCAGTGCGCCCCCTTATCCTTGTGCTTGGGTTTCAGGCTGATACGTTTTTTCTGCCCCTCCTGCTGGATGGCGGCCAGAATGCCGCTTTCCAGTTCGGACTTCAGTTCCTCGGGCGTGAAGTTGCGGCGCAGCACCCCGCCCGACGCGATCGAGATGGTGCCGGTCTCCTCCGAGACGACCACCACGATCGCATCGGAATTCTCGCTCATACCCACGGCGGCACGGTGACGGGTACCCATACTGGTGCCGATCTGCACCTCTGTCAGCGGCAGGATGCACCCGGCCGCGCAGATGCGACCCTCCCGCACGATCATGGCGCCGTCGTGCAGAGGCGTGTTTTTGAAAAAGATGTTGCCGATCAGTTCGTGGGAAGGCTCCGCCTCCACCAGTGTGCCGGTGGAGATGATGTCCCCCAGCTTGGTCTGCCGTTCGAAAACGATCAGGGCGCCGGTGCACTGCTCCTGCAGCGAGGCGGCCGCCGTCACGGTGGCGGAAATGGCTTTTTTCCACGCCTTCACCAGTTCCTCACTGTCCTGGCCGAAGTTCTTGAAAAAGCCGAACCGGGAAGTGCCCGCCTGCTCGAGCGCACGGCGGATCTCCGGCTGGAAGATGACCACCAGAATGATGAGGGCATTATCAAACACGATGCTGAGCAGGAAATGCAGAGCATTCAGCGTGAAGATCGTGGAGGCAATAAACGCAATGGCCAGGATGAGCAGCCCTTTCAAAAGCTGCTCCGCCCGGGAATCGCGCACAAGGCGGATCAGCCAGTAAACCACGAAGGTGACCAGCAAAATATCCAGAATACTGGTGAAAATATTGATAGACGTCAGGAGCGTGATCACATTCGTCCACAGCATCCCGAAAAAATTCACGATCTTATCCATGTACATCCACCCTTCAGCCCTTTAGAGGGATATAAAATCCCACTATTCTCATTTTACCATAAATCTGCGGTATTGCAATCCTTTTTTAAGGATATTTTGTAAACAATCTGAAAAAAGCGGCGGATTTCCTCTTCGGTGGTACGGTAAGAGGGTGCCACCCGCACCGTACCGTCGGGCAGCGTGCCCATATGGCGGTGGGCGGTGGGGGCACAGTGCAGTCCGGCGCGCACCGCCACCCCCTCGCGGTCGAGCAGGGCGGCGGTCTCCTCCGAGGTGTGTCCCCGCAGATTGAAGGAAAAGAGCGGGGCGCATTTTCCGCAGGTCGGACGGGGCGTGTAAAGGATCACACCCGGCAGGCGGCGCATTTGGTCATACAGCCGCGCAAGGCGCGCCGTTTCCGCCCGGTAGCGGCTGTCGAGGCCCTGCCCGGCCAGCCGGTCGATGGCGGCACCGAGACCGCAGATGCCCACCGTGTTCAGTGTGCCGCTCTCCAGCCGTTCCGGCAGTTCCTTTGG
>JAZRVU010000062.1:0-20400 GCA_045599305.1 Acutalibacteraceae bacterium
CTGTAAGCTCCGATTTACGGTTCGTGCTTCTTGATGATATCCGAAACGTCCTGCAGGGAGATGAACGCGGTCTCGTCGATCTCATGTACCGTCTGCCGCAATTTGTTGATCTGGAAATGGTTGATGATGAAATAGACGATCTCTTTTTCCTCTTTGGAATAGCCGCCCACGGCGTTGACGATGGTGCCGCTTGCTTTGAACTTTTCGGACAGTGCGCTGGCGATCTCGTCCGCTTTGGTCGTGATGATCATGGCGCATTTCGATCTGTCAAATCCTTCTACGATATAATCCACCGTTCTCGAGCCGACGTAATAGGTGACGATCGAATACAGCGGCAGGATCCAGCTGTGTATCACGATGCCGCAGACGATGTACAAAAGGGTGTTGAACAGCAGGACGAATGTGCCGATGGAAATGCCCAACTTCTTCGCAAACACCACCGACAGTATGTCAACGCCGTCGATGGCACCACCGAAACGGATCGTCATGCCGCTGCCGATCCCGGATATCAGGCCGCCGAAAATGGCGCACAGCAGCAGATCCGAGCCGGCCAGGGGAGAGATGAACGACACGTCGATCGGCAGTACGTTCATGATCAGATAGGACATGAATGAATAGACGCCCACGGCAAAGATCGAGTAACAGGTAAAGGGGAAGCCCTGCTGCTTCAATCCGAATATGAAAACCGGGATATTCAGCAAAAGCAGGAATATCGAAAGTGTCAGATAGGGCGGCGTGACCTGATCCAGAAGCATGGACAGGCCGGAGATCCCGCTGTCGTATAATTTCACGGGGAACAGAAAGACCGTAACACCGAACGCGTTGACGGTGCCGGCTATGGTAAGCATAATGAAAGCGCGTAAGCTCAGCTTTTTCAGTTCGCTTTTCACTGTATCGGCTGCGGATCGTTTCATATCTTTATGCCCTCGATCAACCGTTATGTATTTGTGCCCGCACAGAGAATATCATTTGCGGGCGCTTTTGGCAGGCAGGTCAGCGGTCTTCGCGGAAATACGAGAGGCCAAGGTGGGCAGGCGGCTGATTTTCGCGGCGCTCACGCATGCTGATGACGATCAGCACCAAAATGGTGACCACATACGGCAGCATTTTGACCAGCGCCTTGTTGCTGAAGCTGATGCCGGTCATGTAACTGCTGGCGATGTAGAGCACGCCGAACACGATGGAGCCGAGGATGCCGAGATTGGGCTTCCACAGCGTGAAAATGACCAGGGCGATGGCCAGCCAGCCGATGGCGTCGATGGTGTATTCCCAGTTGCCGTTGAGGTTATCCATGATGTAGCACAGGCCGCCCAGACCGGCAATGCCGCTGCCGATGCAGGTGAAGGTGTACTTATACAGGCTGACGTTGATGCCGGCCGCGTCTGCGGTGGCGGGGTTTTCGCCCACGGCGCGCAGATTCAGTCCCACACGCGTGTGGCTCAGCACATAGGAGGAGACGAGCGCGATGGCGATGGCGAGATAGACCAGTGCGCCGTAGGAGAAGAACAGCCGCCCGATCTCACCGAAGGAATCGGCAAAGGGGAGGGAGGCGGTGAAATACTTGCTCGTCCGGGCATAGGAGGTGGCGTTCAGATGAGCCACCATATAGTTGGAAATGCCGGTGCCCAGTGTGGTGAGCGCCAGACCGGTCACGTTCTGGTTGGCGCGCAGCGTGACGGTGAGGAAGCAGTAGAGCAGCCCGATCAGGGCGCTGCCGAGGAAGGAGAAAATGATAGGCAGCAGCACGCACAAAAACGGACTGGCTTTGTCCATCCCGCCTGCGAGGGTGGTGTAGACCGACGCTGTCATGCAGCCGCAGGCGGCGCCCACGCACATGATGCCGGGGATACCGAGGTTCAGGTGGCCGGACTTTTCGGTGAGCGTTTCACCGGTGGAACCGAACAGGAAAGACATACCGATGCGAATGGCGCTGATCAGAAACGAGATCATGTTCAGTTGCCCCCTTTCGCCGCTTTGCTGCGGAAGACCACACGGTAGTTGATGAAGAACTCGCAGCCGATGATGAAGAGCAGGATCACCGCGGTGATGATGCCCGAAATGGAATCGTTGATGCCGAAATCGGTGGACACCTGCTTGGAGCCGACCTGCAGGAAGATGATGAGGAAGGAGGTGAGCACCATGATGAACGGATCGAATTTGCCGAGCCAGGACACCATGATGGCGGTAAAGCCCTGCCCGCCGACCGTGCTGGTGCTGATGGAGTGGTCGGTGCCGCCGACAAGGATGAGGCCGGCGATGCCGCAGATGGCACCCGAAAGCGCCATGGTGCGGATAATGACGCGGCGCACATTGATGCCGATGTAGCGGGCGGTGTTTTCGCTTTCGCCCACCACGGCGATCTCATAGCCGTGCTTGCTGAAGCGCAGATACACATAGAGCGCCACGGTGAGGATCGCCACCACGATGATGTTCAGCAGCCAGTCGTTGCTGAGCGTGGGCAGGCCGTATTCCGACATCGGCGGCAGTGTGCCCGAACCGCTGGTGACCCAAATGTTGATGAAGAAGAGCACCAACTGGGTGGCTACATAGTTCATCATCAGGGTGAACAGCGTTTCGTTGGTGTTGAAGCGTGCCTTGAAAAGGGCGGGGAGCAGTGCCCACACGATACCGGCCAGTATGGCCGCCGCCGCCATGCAGACATAGAGCAACGGGTTGGAGATCTTGCCGCCGAGATAGAACATGCACGCGGCGGTGGCAAGGCCGCCCACCAGCACCTGTCCTTCGGCGCCGATGTTCCAGAAGCGCATTTTGAAGGCGGGGGTCACCGCCAGGGAGATGCACAGCAGGATGGCCAGCTTGTAAAACAGCAGCCAGATGCGGCGTTTGGTGCCGAAGGCACCGTCGATCATGGAACCGTAAAACTCAAAGGGATTGATGTTGCCGAGGATCAGCACCAGTATGCCGCACACGAGCAGTGCCAGCAGGATGGCGATCACGCGGATCAGGATCGCCTTGGTCATGGAGAGGTCGCCGCGCTTCACAATGTGGAAAAGCGGCTCCCGCACGGACTTTTCATGGTTTTTCACGCCGACGCACCTCCTTCTGCAGCATTGGTCTTGGTCATCAGCAGACCGACCTCTTCTTTGGTCGTGGTGCGGCCGTCCACAATGCCGGTCACCCGGCCGGAGCCGATGACGAGGATGCGGTCACACAGTTCCAGCAGCACGTCGAGGTCTTCGCCCACGAAGATGACGGCGACGCCCTTCTGCTTTTGCTCGTTGAGCAGGTTATAGATCATGTAAGAGGAGTTGATATCCAAACCGCGCACGGGGTAGGCGGCCATCAGCACGGTGGGCGCCGCCGCGATCTCACGGCCGACCAGCACCTTCTGCACATTACCGCCGGAAAGACGGCGCACCGGGGTGGAGGTGCCGGGAGTGACGACCTCGAGCTGCTCAATGATCTTTTCGGCCAGCGTCTTGGGAGACTGCCGCTCCACGAAAACCGAGCGGCCCTTGCGGTAACTGCGCAGCATCATGTTGTCCACGATGTCCATATTGCCGACCAGACCCATGCCCAGACGGTCCTCCGGCACAAAGGAGAGACGCACGCCCAGCTCGCGGATCTGCAGCGGCGTTTTGTCCCGCAGATTTTCCAGTTCACCGGAGGCGGGATCGAGGTACTCGATCTCACCGGACTGCACGTGCTGCAGACCGGCGATCGCCTCCAGCAGTTCGCGCTGGCCGCTGCCGGCGATACCGGCAATGCCCAGTATCTCGCCGGAACGGGCGGTGAAGGTCACATCGTCCAGCAGCTTGACGCCCTCGCGGCTCACGCACTCCAGATCGCGGATGATCAGGCGATCCTGCGGGTCGACGGGCTCGGTGCGGTCGATGTTCAGTTCCACCTTTTTGCCCACCATCATCTCGGTGAGTTCGGCCTCGTTGGTGTCGGCCGTGTCGACGGTGCCGATGTATTCGCCCTTACGCAGCACGGAGACCTTGTCGGAAAGGGAGAGCACCTCGTGCAGCTTGTGGGTGATGATGACGATGGCCTTGCCGTCGTCGCGCATACGGCGCAGCACGGCAAAGAGCTTCTGTGTCTCCTGCGGGGTCAACACGGCGGTCGGCTCGTCCAGAATGAGGATATCGGCACCGCGGTAGAGCACCTTGATGATCTCCACCGTCTGCTTTTCCGAGACAGACATATCATAGACCTTTTTCATCGGGTCGATCTCGAAGCCGTATTGCTCGCTGATCTCCTTGATGCGCTGGGCAGAGCGCTTGACGTTGTATTTTTCGTCCTTCAGACCCAGCACGATGTTTTCGGCCGCGGAGAAGACATCCACCAGTTTGAAATGCTGATGGATCATACCGATCTTATAGTTGAATGCATCCTTCGGGGAGCGGATGGAGACCTCTTCGCCGTTGATGAAAATTTCACCGGAATCGGGGAAATAGATGCCGGCGATCATGTTCATCAGTGTGGTCTTACCGCTGCCGTTTTCGCCCAGAACGGAAAGGATCTCACCCTTGTTGATGCGCAGGGACACGTTTTTGTTGGCCGTGATCCTGCCGAACGTTTTGGTGATGTTCCTCAGTTCGATTGCCGCTTGTTCCATAGGAGACCTCCTGTCATAATTTTCAAAGCCGCCATACGGTGGGGCACACCGTATGGCCATTTTCAGAATTATGAGTCACAAAAAAGCGTATAAGGCGGAGCGACCCCGCTCCGCCTTGTACACCGTATGGTAAAATCAGTTGGCAACGTCCAGACGGGTGATGCCGTCGATCTCGAGATCGAAATAGGGAGCCGAGCGCTTCTCGGACTCGTGGAAGTAACCGTCGGCAATGGCCTCGGTCTCGCCCACAAAGTCACCGGCATCGTCGACGTCGGCCAGGTAGCTGGAGACAGCCTCGCCGTTCACGGTGAAGGTGGCGGTATCGAACACGTGCAGGGTACCGGCCTTCAGTTCGGCCATAGCCTTGTCGATGGCTTCCTGGGTGCCGGGGGCAGCGATGTCCTCGTTCAGGTCGGCCAGCACGACGGAGCCGGTGCTCAGAGTGCCGCACCAATCGGTATCAATGGCTTTGCCGTCCTTGACGCAGTTGATCATATACTCGAAATAGGGAGCCCAGTTGATGCGGGAGGCAATGAGGAAGGTGTTCGGGCAGGTCTCGATGGTGGTGCCGTTATAGAACACGTTCGGGATGCCGCGCGCTTCGCAGGAGGAAGGAGCGCCCATGGAGTCGGCATGCTGGCTGATGAGCTTGCAGCCCTTGTCCATCAGGGAGTTGGCCACGTCGCGCTCACCGTCCACAGTGTACCAGGAGTTGGTGAAGTCGACCAGCATGGTAGCGGAGGGGCAGACAGAGCGGGCGCCCAGGAAGAAGGAGGTGTAACCGGATTTCACTTCGGCATAGGGGAAGGCGCCGACATAACCGATGACAGCTTCTTCAGCGGTGAAGTCGCCGTTCTCGATCATCTGGTTGAGCTTCATACCGGCAGCGATACCGGCGAGGTAACGGCCTTCATAGATGGAGGCGAACGCATTGTGATAGTTGTCGAGGCCTTCGGTGTGAGCCTTCACGCCGGTGGCGTGGCAGAACTGCACATCCTTGAATTCCTTGGCAGCCTTGATCATCCATTCCTCGTGACCGAAGGAGTCGGCGAAGATGACGGTGCAGCCCTGATCGACCAGGTCGGCCGCGGCATCGTAGCAGGCTTTGCCTTCCTCAACGGGGTACTTCATGATGATCTGATCGTCGCTCAGGCCGAGATTCTTCTGGGCTTCGCGGGCGCCGTTCATAAAGTTGAGGTCATAGGTGGATTTGTCGTCGTGCAGGAAGATGTAACCGACCTTCAGGGGCTTGTCGGTCTTGTTGCCGCCGTTGTCACCGTTGTTAGCAGTGCCGGAGCAGGCAGCCAGCGCGAATACCATCGCGAGGACGAGGAGTGCGCAGAGAAGCTTTTTCATGATGATAGTCCCTCCAAAAAAATTTTTTATGTAAATAAAATTTACATCTGCATTAGTGGCGGAAAACGATATGGCCGCCTTCCATGCTTTCCACGATGGCCAGCGATTCGACCCGCAGACCGGAAGCGCGCAGCGCGGCACCGCCGGACTGGAATCCTTTTTCCACGGCAATGGCCGCCCCCACCGGCACGGCGCCTGCCTGACGGATGAGCGAGAGCAGACCGTTGACGGCTTCGCCGCTGGCCAGAAAATCATCCACGATCAGCACGCGGTCGCCCGCCGGAAGATAGTCCTTCGGCACTGCGACCTCGTAATCGGTATTGTGCGTATACGAATGGACGGGCGCGGTATAGGTTTCGCCGGAGACATTGCTGGTGCGGTGCTTTTTGCCGAATACCATCGGGACGTGCAGTTCCATTGCCGCCGAAATGGCCAAAGCGATACCGGAGGCCTCGACCGTGAGTACCTTGGTGACACCGCATCCTTCAAAAAGGCGGGCGATCTCCCGGCCCATTTCACGCATCAGGTCGGAATCCATTTGGTGATTCAAAAAAGAGCCGACCTTCAGCACATCTCCGGGGAGGACCTGTCCTTCTTTCAGGATCATTTCCTCAAGGATTTTCATCGGGATCCGACTCCTTCCAAAAAAATGAAAATGGCAGACGGACAAGTGCGTCCGTCTGCCAATAATACGTTTACTCCAAGCCAATAGTCGTGACTTGCGGCGTCACGGTAGAAACATTTGGGCCGTACAAAAAGAAATTTGTAAATTCAAACCTATACTGGCAACGGTATATTCAATTTATGAGCAAAGTCTATCACAAAATTCTCCAAATGTCAACCGATTCCGACACGGTTTTCACAACTTTGGAACACTTGACAAAATGTGCGGAACAGGATGGGGCGATTTGTAGTATTTTGCGAACCCTGCCGAAAGGTGTTATTTTCCCGAAATGCAGTCGGCCACATAAATACCCATGGCGCCCGACTGGGACAGCCCGCGGCAGATGCCGCTGCCGTCACCGATGATGAACACGTTGTCCACCAGCTCGAACTTGTCGTTACGGAAGGTGGGGCGGATGGAATAGTATTTGCTCTCGCAGCCGTAGAGCAGGGTGTCGTCGTTGGCGGTGCCGGGTGCCACACGGTCGAGTGCGTAGATAGTCTCGATGATGTTGGTGAGGATGCGGTGAGGCAGCACCAGTGAGATATCCCCCGCGGTGGCGCGCAGGGTGGGGATGACCGTGTTCTGCGACAGGCGGTGGTCGTTGGTGCGGCGCCCCCGCACCAGATCACCGAAGCGCTGCACCAGTACGTTGCCGTTGCCGATCATATTCGCCAGCCGGGAGATGCTTTCGGCATACTCGGTGGGCTGGTTGAACGGCTCAGTGAAGCGGATGCTGGAGAGAATGGCGAAGTTGCAGTTGTCGGTCTTCTTTTCCGGCTCGGCAAAGGAGTGACCGTTGGCGGTGATGATGCCGTGGTTGTTTTCGGCTGAGACGAGCCCGCCCTTGTTGAAGCAGAACATCCGGCAGCGGTCTTCAAAGGTTTTGGTCTTGTAAAGGATCTTCGGCTCATAGATTTGGTCGGAGAACTCTTTCCAGATGATATCCTTCATCTCCACCCGCACGCCGATGTCGATGTGGTTGGAGCGCATGGGCACGTCGAAGCGGCGGCAGAAATCGGCCACAAAGTTGGCGCCGCCGCGGCCGGTGGCGATGATGACCGCCCCCGCCAGCAGATCTTCGCCGTTCGCATAGTGCAGGCGGTAGCCGTCGCCCTCCCGTTTTACGGACGTGCAGTCGTAAAAGGGGAGCGTTTCGGTGCCGCCGGCCTCGATGCTGCGGATCAGATTCTGCATGGTGAGGTAGTTGTTGTCTGTGCCCAGATGCTTGACGTTCATGTCCAGCAGCCGCAGATTGTTCTGCAGGCACTTGAGCTTCAGCGCCTCGTTGGAGCGGTAGACCTGCGGGATGCCGGAGGTGCAGTATTCATTGAGGATCTTGTCCACTTCTTCGATATACCGGTTGGCGCGGTCGTCGCCCAATTCCTCGCCCAGCGTGCCGCCGTAGGCGGTGCCGAGGTTGAATTTGCCGTCGGAAAAGGCACCGGCGCCCGCGAAGCCGCTGGTGATGCTGCAGGTCGCGCAATGCGCACAGGTCTTATCCTTTCCGGCAGGGCAGCGGCGCTTTTCCAGCACATTGCCGCGCTCGGTGATGGCGATGGTCATGTCCGGCATATTCTGCCGCAGACGATAGGCGGCCATCAGACCGCCGATGCCGCCGCCGATGATGACGACGTCGTAGCGTTTTTCAGACACGGGGATCCCTCCTGAATATATAAAACAATTTTTAAAATATAAATAAGACCGTGACCAAGTATAGCACACTTTCGGTTTTTTGTCAAAGCGGAAGAAAATGCAAGTTTGCGAAAAGGACTTGCATTTTCATTTCGGATGCGATAGAATATAACGGTAGTATGTGAATGAGGGGGATCGGTATGCTGGAGGATAATCTGCTTTCCTGCATCGAACGCCACGCCGCGTCATTTTCCAAAGGACAGCGGCGCATTGCCGCTTTCATCTGTGAGCACTATGAGACGGCGGCTTTCATGACGGCCTTTCGTCTGGGTGAAACGGTGGGGGTGAGTGAATCCACCGTGGTGCGTTTTGCCGCCGAACTGGGGTTTGACGGCTATCCGCAGATGCAGAAGGCCATGCAGAAACTGACCCGCAGCCGTCTGACCTCGGTGCAGCGGGTGGAGGTCGCCCGCGAGCGAATGAGCGACGACGAGGTCGCACAGGCGGTCATGTCCTATGATATCCAGAATATCCGCCAGACGCTGACCGAACTGCCGCCGGAGCGCTTTGGCCAGGCGGTGAACGATATCGTCAAGGCACGCCGTGTCTACATTTTCGGTGCCGGCAGCTGCGGTGCGCTGGCCAACTTTCTGGCCTTTTACCTCAATTTTCTCATCCCGGACGTCAAGCTCATCACCCCCGGCGGTGAGGCGGAGATCCTGGAGCAGATCATCCACATCGGCAAAGAGGACGTGATGGTCGGCATCAGTTTTCCGCGGTATTCCAGCCGCTCGGCGAAGACTTTGCACTTTGCCAAAAGCCGCGGTGCCCATGTGATCGCCATTACCGACAGCGTGATGTCGCCCATCGCGCAGCTTTCGGACTGCTGTCTGCTTGCCCACAGCGATATGGCCACCATTGTGGATTCGCTGGTCGCTCCCATGAGCATCATCAACTCGCTGCTGGTGGCGGTCTCGCTCAAGCGCATGAAGGAAAACCATGCCGTGCTGAGCGAACTGGAGGGACTGTGGGAGCAGTATAAGGTGTATCAGCCGTTCCAGGATGCCGACCGGCGCGACGGAGAGCACAACGCATGAACGTGCTGGTGATCGGTGCCGGAGCCGCCGGATTGGTGGCGGCCGGTACGGCTGCCCGCGGCGGCCACACGGTGACGCTGCTGGAGCGAAATCCCCGTCCCGCCCGCAAGGTGATGATCACCGGCAAGGGACGGTGTAATGTGACCAATGCCTGTCCGGTGGAGGAGTGCGTGGCCAATGTACCGCGCAACGGCCGGTTTTTGTACAGTGCCTTGTCCGCGTTTTCGCCGCAGGACACGATGGCGCTGGTGGAAGGGCAGGGGGTGCCGCTGAAGATCGAGCGGGGCAACCGGGTTTTCCCCGTTTCCGATAAGGCGGTGGACGTGGTGGACGCGCTGACGGCCTTCGCCTCGGGCGGCCATGTGCAGCGCCTGCAGGGACGCGCCACGGCGCTCTGCCTGCAGGACGGCGTCTGCACCGGTGCCGTTCTGGAGGACGGTCGGCGGCTGTCGGCCGACGCGGTGATCGTCTGCACCGGCGGCGTCTCCTATCCGCAGACCGGCTCGACGGGGGACGGCTATGCGCTGGCGCGTCAGGCGGGACACACGGTGGTGCCGCCGCGCCCGTCGCTGGTGCCGCTCGTCTGCGAGGAGGCGGACTGCGCCGCCATGCAGGGGCTGTCGCTGAAAAACACGGCGCTTTCGGTGGAGGACACCCAAAGCGGTAAAATCGTTTATAAGGATTTCGGCGAAATGCTGTTCACCCATTTCGGCGTCTCGGGGCCCACGGTGCTCTCCGCTTCGGCGCACATGAGCGCCATGCAGCCCGGACGCTATCGCCTGCATCTTGATTTGAAGCCCGCCCTGTCGCCCGAACAGCTGGATGCCCGTCTGGTGCGGGAACTGGCGGCCGAGCAGAACCGGGCGGTGGGGAATATGCTGCCGGCGCTGCTGCCGCGCAGTATGGTAGTGCCGGCCGCCGCACGTGCCGGCCTGCCGCCGGAGCAGAAATGCCACACCGTCAGCCGCGAACAGCGGCACGCGCTGGCCGCCGTGCTGAAGGACTGGACGGTCATGGTGCGGGAGTTCCGCCCCGTTTCGGAAGCCATCGTCACCTGCGGTGGGGTGTCGGTGAAGGAGATCGACGCGAAGACCATGGCCTCCAAACTGGTCGCCGGGCTGTATTTTGCCGGCGAGGTACTGGATGTGGATGCCTACACCGGCGGCTTCAACCTGCAGATCGCCTTTGCCACCGGCGCCGCCGCCGGCCGCGGGATCAAAGAAAGGACTGTATGATATGAAACACGTTGCCATTGCCATCGACGGCCCTTCCGGTGCCGGAAAGTCCACCATCGCCAAAGCGCTGGCCGGCCGGCTCGGGTATATTTATGTGGATACCGGGGCGCTCTACCGGGCACTCGGCTACGCCGCGGTGAGCCGCGGGGCCGACCCGCACGATGCCGATGCGGTGGGGGCACTGCTGCCCTCGATGCAGGTGTCTCTGCGCTATGTAGACGGCCGTCAGCGTGTCTATGCCGACGGTGAAGATGTGAGCGAGCGTATCCGCACGCCGGAGATGTCGATGGCGGCCTCGGCCGTGTCGGCACAGCCTGCCGTGCGGCAGTTCCTTTTTCAGCTGCAGCAGGATATCGCCGCCCAAAACGATGTCATCATGGACGGCCGGGATATCGGCACAGTGGTGCTGCCGCATGCCGATGTGAAGATATTCCTTTCCGCTTCGGCAGAAGACCGTGCCCGCCGCCGCTATCTGGAGTTGATCGAAAAGGGGCAGGCGGTCACCTTTGAAGAGGTGCTGTCGGATCTGCAGAAGCGTGACTACGACGATTCCCACCGCGCCATCGCCCCGCTGAAGGCGGCCGAAGATGCGATCATGGTGGACACCACCGGTTTCGAGCTGGAGCAGTCGATCGCCCTGCTTTTTGAAATCGTTCAGAAAAAACTGGGGGGCGAACGCGTATGACCGGACGGGTGCTTATCACGCTGCTGCGTCCCTTCATCCGCTTTTTTCACCCCTATCGTGTGACGGGTGCGGAAAACCTGGAGGCCGCGGGCGAGCGGGTGATCCTGTGCAGTAACCATCTCTCCAACTGGGATCCGGTGCTGACGCTGCTGTGTCAGCCGCGCCGCGTGCGCTTTATGGCCAAGGAGGAACTGTTCCGTTTCAAACCGCTGGGCGCCGTTTTGCAAAATGTGTTCGGTGCGTTTCCCGTTGCCCGGGGCAAAGGGGACACCGGTGCACTGGATATCGCCTGTGCCATTGTGGAGGCGGGTGAGATCATGGGGATCTACCCGGAGGGCACCCGTTCCCGCAGCGGCAAACTGATGCGCTTCAAATCCGGCGCCTCGCTGATCGCCGCCCGTGCCGGTGCCACCGTGGTGCCCTGCGGCATCGACCGCCGCTCCCGGCTTTTCCAAAGGGTGAACATCGTGTTCGGCAAGCCGATCACGCCACAGGAGATGCACCTGACGGGGGAGAAGCCGGATCTGCGTTTTGCCACCCGGCTGATGCGCGAGCGGGTGCAGGCGCTCACCGGGCAGGAGGACGCCCTGTGAGCGGGGTCACCATCCGCCTTGCCGAAAGCGCCGGCTTCTGCTTCGGCGTCAACAAGGCGGTCAGCACGGTGTATCGTCTGCTGGAGGAGGGGAAGCGTGTCTGCACGCTTGGCCCCATCATCCATAATCCGCAGGTGGTGGCCGATCTGGAGCAGCGCGGTGTGACCATCGTGTCCTCGCCGGCCGAGGCACCGGCCGATGCCGTGCTGGTCATCCGTTCCCACGGTGTGTCCGCCGCCGTGTATGACGAGGCGGCATCAAGGGGACTGGAGGTTTGTGATGCCACCTGCCCCTTTGTGGCCAAGATCCACCGCATCGTGCGGGAGCAGTCGGCGGCGGGAGCCACCGTGCTCATCGCGGGAGATCCGTCCCATCCGGAGGTGGCGGGCATCCGCGGACATTGCAGCGGCCCGTCTCTGGTGTTCTCTACCGTGGAGGAATTGGCCGATATCCTTGCAAATAGCACAATAGATTTCAACAAACCGATCGCTGTTGTGTCGCAAACAACGTTTAATACGGAAGTTTGGAAAAAAAGCGTAAATTTTTTAAAAAAACACTATACAAATCCTTTGGTTTTTGATACAATATGTAATGCTACCGCCCAGAGACAAGCTGAGGCGGCGGCACTGTCGCAGGAGTGCGACAAAATGGTTATTGTCGGCGGAAGGCAAAGCTCCAACACCGCCAAACTGCGGGATGTCTGTGCGGCGAATTGTCCCACGCTGCTGATCGAAACGGCGGCGGAACTTTCACGGCAGGATCTCTGCGGTGTGCGGTCGGTCGGTGTCACAGCCGGCGCTTCCACTCCCGCCGATATTATAAAGGAGGTACTTTCAACCATGTCCGAAATTGTCAACAACGAAGAACTGCAGGCGCAGGAGCCCGCCGTCGAGGAGACCAAGGTCGCAAAGGATCCCGATGAGATGACCTTTGAAGAGCTGATGGAGTCCTCGCTGGAGAGCATGAACAGCGATGACCGTGTGCACGGTATCGTCGTAGCCATTGCGCCCAACGAAGTCCAGGTCGAGGTCGTCGGCCGCAAGCAGACCGGGTATATCCCTGTCGATGAGATCAGTTCCGATCCCAATGCCAATATCGCGGATCTTGTGAAGATCGGCGACGAGCTTGAACTGCTCATCATGCGCACCAACGATCAGGAAGGCACCATCATGCTTTCCAAAAAGCGCGTAGACGCGCAGAAAGGCTGGGACACGGTTGTTGCTGCCTCCGAAAGCGGTGAGATCCTGGACGGCACTGTCACCGATGTCATCAAGGGCGGTCTGCTCGCTGTCACCAACGGCGTGCGCGTCTTTATCCCGGCCTCGCAGGCCTCTGCCTCCCGCATGGAGGATCTGACCCCCATGCTCAAGCAGGATGTGCGTTTCCGCATCATCGAAGTCAATCAGGGCCGCCGCCGCGCTGTCGGCTCCATCCGCTCCGTCGCCCGTGACGAGCGCAAGGAGAAGGAAGCCGCGTTCTGGGCGCAGGCGGAAGTTGGTCAGAAGTACACCGGTGTTGTCAAGTCTCTCACCTCCTACGGCGCGTTCGTGGATCTGGGCGGCGTGGACGGCATGGTGCACATTTCCGAGCTCTCCTGGAGCCGCGTGAAGCATCCATCCGAGGTCGTCAATGTCGGCGATACCGTTGAGGTCTATATCCGTGATCTCGATGCCGAAAAGAAGAAGATCTCGCTCGGTTACCGCAAGGCGGAAGAGAATCCGTGGGAGATCTTCAAGGCGAACTATCCCGTCGGCTCCGTCACCACCGCCAAGATCGTCGGCATGACCAGCTTCGGCGCCTTCGCGCAGATCATCCCCGGCATCGACGGCCTGATCCATATTTCCCAGATCGCCAACCGCCGCATCGAAAAGCCGCAGGACGAACTGAAGAACGGTCAGGAAGTCACCGTGAAGATCACCAATGTGGACTTCGATGCCAAGCGCATCAGCCTGTCCATTCGCGCTCTGCTGGAGGACACTGAGGAAGCCGCTCCCGCTGAGGAAGCGCCCGCCGAGGAGGCTGCTCCCGCCGAGGAGGCCGCTCCCGTCGAGGAAGCCGCTCCTGCCGAAGAAGCCGCTCCTGCCGAGGAGGCTGCTCCTGCCGAGGAGACTGCTCCCGCCGAGGAGGCTGCTCCCGCCGAGGAGGCCGCTCCCGCCGAGGAGGCCGCTCCCGCCGAGGAGGCCGCTCCCGCTGAGGAGGCCGCTCCCGCTGAGGAGTAATCTGTTGGACCAAAAGAGGCAGTTGCCCCGAAAACGGGCGCAGCTGCCTCTTTTTTTGCAAAAAAAAGAATTATAGCATTGCAATTTTTACAGTAATTTGGTATAATTAAAAATCGGATAAGGATCAAAAAAGGAGATGCGTACATTGCACGAATATTTAGCGATCGATATCGGCGCTTCCAGCGGCCGCCATATCCTCGGCCGCATCGAAAACGGCAAACTGACCTTCGAGGAGGTCTACCGTTTTGAGAATATGCTCAAAAACGATAACGGTGCGCTCACGTGGGACATCGAACATCTGGTGAACGAGGTCGTGAACGGCCTGGCGGCCTGCCATGAAAAGGGGTATACGCCGTACACGGTCGCCATCGACACCTGGGGCGTGGACTATGTGCTGCTCGACGCCGCCGGCCGCGAACTCATGCCGGTCTATGCCTACCGTGACAGCCGTACCGACGGGGTGCCGCAGCAGGTGGAACAGGTGATCTCTGCCGAGGATCTGTATGCCCGCACCGGCATCCAGACACAGAATTTCAACACGCTGTATCAACTGTGGTGCGAAAAGCAGTCCGGCCGTCTGGCCAAAGCGGCGCATTTCCTCATGATCCCCGATTATCTGGCCTATCGCCTGACGGGGAAAATGGCAAATGAATACACCGAAGCCTCCACCTCCGGGCTGGTCAACGCCGAAACAGGGGAGTGGGATACCGAACTGATGCAGCAGCTGGGCTTCGATCCCGCCATCTTCCTGCCGCTTTCTCAGCCGGGCACGGCGCTCGGCGCCTTCTCCGACGAGATCGCCGCCCGCGTGGGCTTTTGCGCTACCGTTACGCTGGCACCCAGCCACGATACCGCCTCGGCGGTGGCCGCCTGCCCGCTGGACGACAGCAGCGTCTACATCTCCTCCGGCACATGGAGCCTGATCGGTACCGAAAATCGTTACCCCGTCACAAGTGAGGCGGCGCGTCTGGCCAACTTCACCAACGAGGGCGGCGTGGAGCATCGGTTCCGTTTCCTGAAGAACATCATGGGCATGTGGTTGTTCCAGAATATCCGCCGCAACATCAACAAGAGCCTGACCTATGACGAGATGATGGAACTGGCCCGGCAGAGCGGTTTTGTCGGCGAGGTCGATCCGAACGATCCCACGTTCGTGGCGCCGGAGAATATGCTGGCCGCCATGCGTGCCGCGTTGGGCGACCCCGAAATGCCGCTGGGCGATGTGCTCAACAGTGTATATCATTCGCTGGCGCGCACCTATGCCGTGGCCGTGCGGGACGTCGAGTCCATCAGCGGCAAGGAGATCAGCAATATCCTGATCGTGGGCGGCGGCAGCAAGGATGTCTACCTCAATGAGCTGACCGAGCGCTACACCGGCAAAAAGGTGCGTACCGGTCTGCAGGAGGCCACCGCCACCGGCAACATCCTTTCGCAGATCATGTATGATACCGGTGCCGATCTGACGGCGGCGCGTACATATGTAAAACTGTAAGTTTGGGAGGCTTTGACATGACAAGATACGATTCGGCAAAAGAAATCTATTCCGCTCTCGGTGTGGATACCGAAGCCGCGCTGAACACACTGAAAGATGTGTGCATCTCCGTGCATTGCTGGCAGGGCGACGATGTGACCGGTTTTGACAGCCGCGAGGCGCTTTCCGGCGGTATCCAGACCACCGGTAATTACCCCGGCAAGGCTCGTACGCCCGAAGAACTGATGGCGGATATCGACAAGGCGTTTTCGCTCATTCCGGGCAAGAAAAAACTCAATCTGCACGCCTGCTATGCCATTGCGGCCGACGGCGAGACCATCGACCGCAGCCGCATTGAGCCCCGTCATTTTGCTCCGTGGGTGGCGTTTGCCAAGGAACGCGGCATCGGCATTGACTTTAACCCCACTTTCTTTTCCCACCCCATGGTGAAGGATAATCTCACCCTGTCCTCGCCGGACGAAACGGTGCGGAAATATTGGGTGGAGCACGGCCGCTGCTGCCTGCGCATCGCGGAGTATTTCGCGAAGGAGACCGGTGTCCCCAGCGTGGTGAACTTCTGGATCCCCGATGGCTACAAGGACATTCCGGCCGACCGTCTCGGCCCGCGTGCCCGTTTCAAGCAGTCGATGGACGAGATCCTCTCCATCGACTATGACCGCAAAAATGTCTATGTGACGCTGGAGTCCAAGGTGTTCGGCATCGGTCTGGAAAGCTACACGGTCGGCTCGGCCGAATTCTGCCTTTCCTATGCCGATCACGCCGGCATCGTGCCGCTGATGGACAACGGCCACTATCATCCCACCGAGGTTGTGTCGGATAAGATCCCGTCACTGCTGGTCTTCCACGATAAGATCGCCCTGCACGTCACCCGTTCGGTGCGCTGGGATTCCGACCACGTGATCCTGTTCGACGATGAGACCCGCGAGATCGCCAAGGAGATCGTGCGCAACGATGCGCTGGACCGTGTGTTCATCGCGACCGACTATTTCGATGCCTCCATCAACCGCATTTCCGCGTGGGTCACCGGCGTGCGCGACCTGCAGAAAGCGCTACTTTTCGCACTGCTGCAGCCGAGCACCGAAATGAAGACCATGCAGGACAACAATGAACTGACCGCGCTGATGGCACTGCAGGAGGATCTGAAGGTCGCTCCCTTCGGCGATGTGTGGGAGGAATTCCTTGCCCGTGCCGGCGTGGAGAAGAACTATATCAACGAAGTGAAAGAATATGAACAGAAAGTGTTGGTGAACCGATAATGAAAGACATTCTGACGGCTCCTTTTGTCAAGGAAATGATGGATGTGACGGCCAATATGTACCGCCTGGGCTGGGACGAGCGCAACGGCGGCAACATCAGTTATCTGCTGGACGAAAAACAGGTGGGGGAGTACCTCGATCTTGACCATGTCATCCGCACCATCCCCACCGGCTTCGATGCCAAGCCGCTGATCGGCCGCATCTTCATCGTGACCGGTACCGGCAAATATTTTAAGAATGTGCAGGTCGATCCCGAGACCAACCTCGGCATCATCCGCATCGCCAAGGACGGCACCACCGCCGAACTGCTGTGGGGCTACAAGGACGGCGGCCGCTTCACCTCCGAACTGCCGGCACATCTGATGAGCCATATGACCCGTCTGGCCATCGACCCCAACCACCGTATCGTCATGCACACGCATCCCACCTGCACGCTGGCCATGACCCGTGTGGTGCCGCTGGAGGAAAAGGCCTTCACCCGTGCGCTGTGGCAGACCTGCACCGAGTGCATCGTGGTCTTCCCGGACGGCGTCGGTGTGCTGCCGTGGATGGTCTGCGGCAATAACGCCATCGGCGAGGCTACGGCCGCAAAAATGAAGGACTACCGCCTGGTGGTGTGGGGCATCCACGGCATCTACGGCGTGGGCAAGGATATGGACGAGACCTTCGGCCTGATCGAGACGGTGGAAAAAGCGGCCCAGCTTTATATGCTCACCGCCCATCTGCCCATCATCAACACCATCCACGACGATGAACTCAAAGCCGTGGCAGAACGCTTCGAACTGGAATACCGCACCGATTTCCTGGACCTGTAAGATCCTTGTGAAAATCCCGTCTGCCGGGCGGCAGACGGGATTTTTTTCAAATTTTCAAAAATAAATTGCAAAAACCTCTTGATTTTTTCGGCTCAGTTCGGTATAATATACGAGCGCCCATGAGGCAGCCGTGGAGAGATGGCTGAGCTGGTCGAAGGCGCACGATTGGAAATCGTGTATACCCTATAAAGGTATCAAGGGTTCGAATCCCTTTCTCTCCGCCAAAAATGCGAACGATTCGGTTGCTTCGATTCGTTCGCATTTTTCCTTTTATCTGTACGTTTTTTCCGTGCATCTCACAGCAGATGCAGTGCCTGCAGACATTCCCTGATCGTCTCGTTTGTGGAACGGGGACGATAGCCCAGAAGTTCTTCTGCGCGACGCATGGAGGCGGCGGGGGAGCGGGAGATATGGTCGAGTGTCAGTTCGGCCGCATCGGGAGCCACACGCCGGGCAAATTCCGCATAGGGCAGGAAGGTCAGATTGGCTTCCCGGCCGTACCACGAAGCCACCGTGCGGGCATATCCCGCAAGTGACACGGCGCCGGAGGAGGCGGCGTGGAAGTCCTCACCGAACGAGACCGCGCCTTTTCGGATGGCGGCATCCATGACACCGGCCACATTCGCGGCGTGGACATGGTGCAGCGTTTCCAGTCCGAAATTCGGCAGCAGCACCTCGCGCCCGTCGCGCAGGTCTTCAAAGACGGAAATCGCCAAATTGCCCTGCGGATTGATGATGGGGTGTCCGGGCGCACAGATGTGTCCGGGATGGACGATGGTGCCGGGAAAGCGCTCGGTCTCATAAAGACGCTTCAGCTCGTCGGACATTTTCAGTTTGTTGATGCCATATTCACCGAACGGGTTGCGGCAGTCCTCTTCCCGTACCGGGACGATGTCGCTGGGGCCGTGATACCACAGGCTGCCGCAGACCACATAGTGGGCGATACGTCCCCTCAACGCGGCGACGAGACGGCACATATCTTCCGGTTCAAAGCAGACCATGTCCACCACGACATCGCAGCCGAGCGCGGCGACCTGCTGCTCAAAATCCGCCTCTCCGCGCGCCAGACGCACTTCTCTGACCTCCCGGAATTCCGGGCAGGAACGGTAATAGTCCGTCTTGCCGCGCGTGATGGCCAAGACCTCGTGTCCTTCATCTACCAACATGGGCAGAAGATAGTTGCCGACTTTTCCTTTGCCGCCGATCACACCGATTTTCATAGATATCCCCCCTGTATATCGTCAGTTTAGCGTGAAAGCGGGGATTTGTCAATATATTTAATTTGAGAAAGGAGCAGGCTTATGCACATCAAACTGGTCAGACTGACCCCCGAATATCAGCCGCAGCTTTTTGACATGATGGAGGAGTGGCTGGCGGCGGAACAGCATTTTTCGCCCTATGTCATCCGCAAGAATGACTATCACGATTTTGACTATTATCTGGAACATCTGGAGACCAAAGAAGAAAAGAACGGCCTTGTGCCGGACTCGACCTTCTTCTGCCTTGACACCGACCGGAACATATTTGTCGGTGCGGTCAATATCCGCCACTATCTGAACGAGGAACTGCTCTTCACCGGCGGCCACATCGGGGACGGCGTGCGGCCGAGCGAGCGGCGCAAGGGGTATGCCACCGCCATGATCGGGCTGGCGCTCGAAGAATGCCGCAAGCTGGGCATTCGGCGGGTGCTGATGACCTGCGACAAGGATAACGTCGGCTCGGCGAAGTCCATTATGAAAAACGGCGGCGTGCTGGAAAACGAGGTCATCAATGAGGACGGCGTGATCGAGCAGCGCTATTGGATCGAACTGGCATGACACGGTGATACGGCCTTTGTGCCTTGTCATAAATTTCATTTTAGGAGAGTGCTTTTTGAAAAAGCTCCACACACCGGAGATTGTGGGCTGACCGGGAGGTCAGTGCCGACACAGTCTTATGCACGGCCTCCCCGTATTGCAGTCAACAATCATCAGGAGGAAAAACAATGAATAAAAATGACTACGGTTACATTATCCGTCCCGAAACACCGGCAGACTATGCCGAGACGGAAAATCTCGTTCGTGAGAGTTTTTGGAACATCTATCGTCCCGGCTGTCTGGAGCATTATCTGCTGCACGTGATGCGGGACGATGAGGACTTCGTTCCGCAGCTGGACTTTGTGATGGAAAAGGACGGCGTCATTATCGGGCAGAACGTGTTTGTCCGTGCACATATCGCGGCGGACGACGGTCGGGTGATCCCCATTATGACCATGGGGCCCATCGGTATCGCACCCGCCTTCAAACGGCAGGGCTACGGTAAGGCGTTGCTCGATTATTCGCTAAAAAAGGCGAAAGCCTTTGGCGCGGGCGCGCTGTGCTTCGAGGGGAATATCGCCTTCTACGGCCACAGCGGCTTCGGCTACGCATCCGATTTCGGCATCCGCTATCACGGCTTGCCGCAGGATGCGGACAGTTCCTTCTTCCTTTGCAAAGAACTGATCCCGGGTTATCTGGCCGGGATCACGGGGGAGTATGCGCCCCCGCCGGTCTATCTGGTGGACAGGGAAAAGGCGGAGGAGTTCGACAGGCAATACCCGCCGAAGCTTCGCCTGAAACTGCCCCGACAGTTGGAATAATGTGATCGCACCAAAACGGCGGGCCGGGCGGCCCGCCGTTTTTCTGTGTTGAAATCACCCCTGTGATGTGGTATACTAACACTAAAGGTTATATGCTCATTAAAAGAGGTAACGTATGCGAAAATTGCGAAAACTGTTTTTTGACACGCCGATG
>JAZRVU010000063.1:0-7353 GCA_045599305.1 Acutalibacteraceae bacterium
CATAAGACGCAAAAGGACGACCCTAAACAGAAGGGGAAAGCTTAGCAAGAGGACAGGAAAATACGGGGTAAAACGAGATCGAACTATTATGGCCCACATTTTTTGTTAGCAAGAAAAATTGCTCGTTTTTTTCTCTTGTTAGCAGGAACGCCGATTTTGTTAGCAGGAATTCAAAAATCTTGCTAACATTGTTAGCAGGGATACCCTGAATAGTATCGAACTGAATGACGCAAACTTTTCAAAAATCTTGCTAACAAGCCAAACAGTTTTGCTAACAAACCTCGCAAACAGTTCAAAATGAGCCGGGAAAAGAGAGCAAAAGAAAAAGCCGAAAACCCTTTATTTACAAGGGATTTCGGCTTTTTACAAATGGCACCCCGAGGCGGATTCGAACCGCCGACCTTCCGCTTAGGAGGCGGACGCTCTATCCTGCTGAGCTATCGGGGCCTATTCAATTTTGTACTCACAACCTTTCGCCTTTTACCGAAAGGCGAGTGTTATTCCGTGACCTTAGGAGGCGGTCGCTCTATCCAGCTGAGCTATAGCGACATACGGCGCAACGAGCGCAGGATTTATTTTACACCATTCCGCGTCTCCTGTCAATGCTCACTTTTTTGACCAATAATTTTACTGTTTGTATATTTTGCCATTAGAATTACGATTTTGCCGGAATTTCCGAATTGGTACCCCCCGATTTCGCGGCGGCGGCCGCCTGTTTGCCGCCGTGCGCGGCCATGTTTTCCGGCGTCGGCAGTGCCGCCGACCCGCAAAAAAATTTCCGCCGCTCTTGTCATTTGTCGAAAAATCGTGTATAATGGAGGAAGACCAACGGAAAGGAAGTTCTTGCTCTATGAAATCCCGTATTTTCTCCTGTATCCTCGCCTGCCTGCTCACGCTGACCCTGCTGACCGGCTGCGCCCAAACGGCCGATCCCGACCCGGTGGGCCCCACCCCCACCACCACGCAGGAGGCGCCCACGACCACCGCGGCCGAAGCACCCACGACCACCGCGGCGCCTGTGACGGATACAGCCAAATATAACCGCCTGACCGGCGAATATGACTGCGACGCGGGCGCCAACGCCCGTGCCGTGGGCGTGATGGTCGGCAACAACGACCGCTCCCGCCCGCAGATCGGGCTGGCCAACGCCGACGCCTATGTGGAGGCGGAGACGGAGGGCGGCATCACCCGTATGCTGGCCATCTTCTCCGACCCGTCCCGCGTGCCGGCACAGCTCTGCCCCATCCGCAGTGCCCGTTCCCCCTTCGTGCTGATGGCGCAGGCGCTGGATATCGTGTATGTCCACGCCGGCGGCAGTGTGGCCGGGCTGCAGACCCTCGCGAACGTGGGGATCGACTCGGTCAACGCGCTGGGCAACAACGGCAGCACCTTCTGGCGTGACGAGGCGATGCGTTCCGCACGCGGCACCGAATACAGCCTTTCCACCGGCGGCAGCAACCTGAAAAACTGCATCGCCTCCCACGGGATCCGCTCCACCTCCGACCGCGCGCCCTTCACCTTCGGCGACACCGTCACCGGCACCGACTGCACCGAGCTGCAGGTGGTCTTCAGCGGCTCGCAGACCGACTGCTTCGTCTACAACGCGGATTCCGGCCTCTACAAAAAGTACGTCGGCAAGCTGGGCAGCGCCTCTGTCCACGTGACCACCGACGGCTCCCCCATCGAGGTGCGCAACGTCGTGGTGATGTACGACACGAAATATGCCGAAAACGACACCACCATCAATTTCAATTTGAAATCCGGCGCCGGCCTGTTCTTCGCCGGCGGCAAAATGCAGGAGATCGCGTGGTCGCGCTCCGCCTCCGGCCTCTCATTCACCAAGGACGGCGCCCCCGTCACCTTCCTGCCCGGCAAGACCTACATCTGCCTTGTGAACAAGGCCAACGCCGGCAGCACCATCACCCGCTGAACCCTTTGGCTTCACCCGGCAGTCCGTGCGGATTGCCGGGTTTTTTCTTTTCCCTTGCAATGCCGTGCGCCCCGTGTTAAAATGAAGGCAACGAAAGCGAAACGGAGCTGATCGAAATGAAAAAACGCCGGGACTGTTATTTCGGCCTGCACTTTGATCTTCACGCCCACCCCGACACCTGCCCCGTGCCTCTGGGCGAGAGCCTGACAGAGGAGCACATCCGGGAGATCTGCCGCACGGTGAAGCCCGACTTTCTGCAGATCGACTGCAAGGGCCACCCGGGCTGGGCTTCCTACCCCTCGGCGCTGGAAAACGCGATGCCGCATTTCAAGGGCGACCCGCTGGCGCTGTGGCGCCGCGTGACCGCCGAAGAGGATGTCGCGCTGTATGTCCACTATTCCGGTGTGGTGGATCGCCGGTACTGTGACACCCACCCCGACCAGCGGGTGATCCGGGAGGACGGCACCCCCCACCCGGAGACCACCCGCACCATCGGCAGTTACGCCGATGACCTGCTGATCCCGCAGATGACGGAGCTTTATGAAAAGTACGGCATCAACGGCGCGTGGATCGACGGCGAATGCTGGGGCACCCGTGCCGATTTCCACCCCGACACGGTGGCGGCGTTCGAAAAAGAGACCGGCATCGCGCTTGCCGGCGATCTGCCCACCTCGCCCGATCACCCGGCCTATCACGCCTACCGCGAATTCTGCCGCGAACTGTTCCGCCGGTATCTGCGGCACTACACCGACACCCTGCACGCCCGCTGCCCCGGCTTTGAGGTGGCCTCCAACTGGGCGTTCAGCGACCATATGCCCGAAGCGCCCACGGCGAACGTGGACTTCATCTCCGGCGATCTGAACCCCGCCGACAGCTTCCGCTCCGCCCGCTATGCGGGGCGCGCCATTGCCCAACAGGGGCGGCCGTGGGATCTCATGTCGTGGAATTTCCGCATCAACGGCGCCCACCTGCCCAAGCATCCCGTTCAGGTCATGCAGGAGGCGGCGGCCGTTATCTCGCTGGGCGGCGGCTTCCAGCATTACATCACCCAGTACAAAGACATCTCCCCCCGCATGGAGCAGATCCGCCGCATGGCGCCGGTGGCCGACTTCGTGCGGGCGCGTCAGCCCTTCTGTTTTCGCGGCCGGGCACACCATCAGGTCGCGCTGCTGCTCTCCACCTATGACCGCGGCCGCGAATCCGAGCTGCTCTATTCCCGCAACGGCTACGAAAAGATCATGGGGCTGACCTCGCTGCTGTGCGACATCGGCCACTCCACCGAGATCGTGTCGGAGCACACCCTTGCGGGTCACTGTGCCGACTACCCCGTCATCGCGGTGCCGGAGACCTACGCCGGACTGGCGGACGAGACGGTCAAAGAACTGCTCGCCTACGCCGAAGCGGGCGGCAGTCTGCTGTTGGTGGGGCCCCACACCTGCGGCCTCTTCGCCGCGGCGGGCGCACCGCTCACCGTGGGTAAGCCGCAGCAGGACCCCTTCTTCACGGTGGACGACACCGGCGACGCCGCACAGGATCTCGGCCGTGCCGGTGACTGCTGCACCGTCTCGGCCGCAGAGCAGACGGTGATCGCCGCCGTCTACGCCGACCGGCTCGGCGCCCCGCGGGAGCCGCTGGCCATCGTCGCCCCCTGCGGCAAGGGCAGGATCGCCGCGATCGGCGCCGATTTCGGCTTCGCCTATCTCACCAAAACGCAGTATCTGCACCAAAAGACCGTTGACCGGCTGCTGGCGCTGCTCTACACCCCGTCGGTACAGCGGCTGAGCGCCGAGGGCGCGCTGGAGATCACCGATCTGCGCCTGAACGGCCGGCAGTTCATCCAACTCGTCAACGGCAACGGCCGCCACGCCGATCCCACCTGCGTCACCGAATCGGCCATCCCCGCCTGCCGGGACATCACCCTTTCGATCGCCGCCGGCCAAAAACCGCAGGCGCTGCTGCTGCAGCCCGCGGGTGCACCGCTTCCCTTCGTGTGGGAGAACGGCCGCGCCGTCGTGACGGTGGATCGGGTGGATCTGCATGAGATCATCGAGGTGGTGGAATAAGCCATGATCCATACCGACTATGCCATCGACGCACTGGACGTCCTGCTTTGCGAAGACTGCCTCATGGAGCGGTACGCTCCGCTGCTCGCCCATAAGGAGCGGCTGCTGACCGGCCTGCGGCGGCAGGGCTGCCGGACAAAAAGCGACGCGGCCGCCCTTTCGGACGCCGTGTTCGCGCAGATGGGGGTGGACGACCCCGCACTGCTTTTGCTGTTTCGCCGCTTTCTGACGATATACGACCCGTCCCCCGCGAAATTCCGGGAGATCGAAAAGGTCTGCGCCGACGAAAAGGAGCGGGCGGCCTTTCGGGAGCTTTATCATCTGCCGGGTGTCAAAGCCATCCGGGCGGCGCTCTACTGCCGCGCCGGGTACACCCGCCTTGAAGACTTTGCCGGTGCGTCCGAAAAGGACGTGCTGGAAAAGACCGCCCGCACCATCGCGCAGGAGCACCTGTCCTGCGCGGTGCCGCTGCCCAAAGAGGTGCGCACCCACATCGCCGTGGCCAGGGCGTTTTTGTGGGACTGAACAAAACAAAAGCCCGTCGAAGAATTTTTCTTCGACGGGCTTTTTCATGCGGTCATCGTCACTTGCAGAGCTCTTCCATTTCGGCGATCAGTTCTTCGAACAGCGCCAGCGCATCGTTCACGGGGGCGGGACTGCTCATGTCCACACCGGCGATCTTCAAAAGCGAGATCGGGTCGGTGCTGCTGCCGCCGGAGAGGAAGCGCTTGTAATCCGCCACGGCGGGCGCGCCCTCGTTCAGGATGCGGTTGGCGATGGCCACGGCGGCGGAGAAGCCGGTGGCATACTGGAAGACGTAATAGTCATAGAAGAAATGCGGGATGCGCGCCCACTCGAGCGCGATACCGTCGTCCGAGATCATGTCCGGGCCGAAATAGAGCTTGTTGAGCTCGTGATATTTCGCGCACAGGGCGTCGGCGGTGAGCTGCTCGCCGCTTTCGGACATCTGCCCCATCATCAGCTCGAATTCCGCAAACATGGTCTGGCGGTAGACGGTGCCCTTGAACTGGTCGAGGAAGTGGTTGATGAGGTAGGCGCGCTGTTTTTTGTCGGTCGTCTTCTTCAGCAGGTGACGCATCAGCAGCACCTCGTTGCAGGTGGAGGCGACCTCCGCCACGAAAATGACGTAATCGGCGGTGTTCACCGGCTGGTTGTGGGTGCTGTGGTAACTGTGCAGTGCGTGACCCATCTCGTGCGCGAGGGTGAACATACTGTCGAGATTGTCCTGCTGGTTGAGCAGCACATAGGGGTGCGGACGGGAACTGCCGCTGGAATAGGCGCCGCTGCGCTTGCCCACGTTTTCGTACACGTCGATCCAGCGGTTGTCAAAGCCCTCCTTGAGCAGTGCCACATAATCCTCGCCCAGCACGGCCAGCGCCTCGAGCACCGTCTCCTTCGCCTTGCCGAAGGGGATCTCCTCGGCGGCGTCCGCCACGATGGGGGTGTAGACATCGTACATATGCAGCTCGTCTACCCCCAGCAGCTTCTTGCGCAGGGCGACATAGCGGTACATCTTATCGAGATTGGCGTGCACCGCCTCGATGAGGCTGTGATACACGCTCACCGGCACCTCGGTGCCGTCCAGCGACGCCTCCAGCGTGGAGCCGTAGCGGCGGGCGTCCGCAAAGAAGCGCAGCTGCTTGAACTGGGCGTCCAGCGTGGCGGCCACGGTGTTCTTGTACCGCCCCAACTCGTTATAGTAGGTCTCGAACACGCGGCGGCGGAAGTCGGCATCGTCGCTTTCGAGCAGCAGGGTGAAGGTGGCGTTGGTCAGCGGGCAGGCGTTGCCGGCGGCGTCCGTCACGTCCGGGAAGGTGAGGTCGGCATTGTGGAACATACTGCTGATGGAGCCGGGCGCCTCCGCCATCTCACCGGCCGAAGCCAGCAGCCGCTCGCACTCGGGCGAGAGGATGTGTGCCGCGCGGCGGCGGATCTGATAGAGCGAGCGGCGATAGACCTCCAGCGCCGGCTCGGTTTTGTAAAAGCCGTTCAGCGTCTCCTCGTCGATCGCCATGATCTCCGGCGTGGCGAAGGCCGCCGCGCTGCGGATGGCCACATAGATGCCGGTGGCCTTGCCGCGCAGATCCTGATAAAAACTGTCGGCGGTGTCCTCGTCACCCTTGCAGCTGGCGTAGCCGAACAACTGCTCGAGCCGCAGGCTCACCTCGTCCTCCAGCCGCAAAAACGCGAGCAGGTCGGCCGCGCTGCGGCCCAGCGTGCCCTGCGCCGCGGCGATCTGCGCGGGCAGCGCCTTCATCGCCTCATACTCGGCGAGCCACAGTTCGTCGCTTTCGAACATATCCTTGAGATTCCATGTCACTTCCTGTGGCACCTCACAGCGCTTGAGGATCGTTTTTTCAGCCATTTGCAAAACCTCCCGTTTTTTCGTCATACGCCTATGATATCACTCCCCCGCCTTTCTGTCAATGGCCGTTTCCCCCGCGCTTTTGGCGACACGTATCACATATTCGATGTACGCATCGGTTTCGGTGCGCGCCATGTCGGCCGCCACGCCGGAACGGCGCATCGTCTCGACCGCGTGATCCACCGTGTTCTGAAAAATGCGCACGTCCCGAATGAACGGCACCGGCGGCCGGCGGGGCGGGACGGCGGGCGTCTGCAATTCCGCGATCAGCCGTTCGGTGGCGGCCACGGTGAGGTGCCGCGCCGCCACCCGCTCCAGCACGGCGCGGCGGCGCACCGGATCCTCCACCCCCAGCAGCGCGCGGGCGTGCCGCTCGGTCAGTCCGTTTTGCAATATAATGGCCCGCTCCTCCTCCGAAAGGCGCAGCAGCCGCAGGCGGTTGGCCACCGCCGACTGCGAGCAGCCCAGCCGCTGGGCGGCGGCCTCCTGTGTGAGGCCGTAGACCTGTATCAGCCGGCGGATGCCCTCCGCCGTTTCAAAGCAGTTCATATCCTGCCGCTGCAGATTTTCGATCAGGCTCAGCACGGCGCAGTCCCGCTCGTCGGCAGGCACCTCGATACAGGCGATGGTGCGCAGTCCCAGCATCTTCACCGCCCGTAGCCGCCGCTCCCCCGCCACCAGCACCGGCCGCCCTTCGCGAAAGGTGATCCCCACCGGGTTGAGCAGGCCGTTTTCCCCGATGCTCTGTGCCAGTTCCAGCAGTTCCTTATACGCAAATTCCCGCCGCGGCTGATCGGGGTTGGGCAGAATATCCTCCACCGGGACGGTGAGCACCTGCCCGCACGCCGCGTATTCCTGCTTTTTCGGCTTCCTGTTCATGTGCGTTCCCCCAAATCGGATTCCTTTTGGGATATCCTATCACACACGGGCGGGCGGTTTTTGTCATATCGCGCGGCAAAAACAAAAAGCGGCAC
>JAZRVU010000064.1:0-22019 GCA_045599305.1 Acutalibacteraceae bacterium
TGTGAAATACGCCTGCGGCGTGTGAAATGCCTGCGGGCGTGAAAAAGGGATTTATTTCATTTCACATTGCGAAGCAATATTTCACAATCGCTATGCGATTATTTCACATTTGCCGTAGGCAAATATTTCACTATTCGGAAATTATATATAATTTCCCTGCTTGCTATGGCATGAGACAAAGATACCCGCTGAAAAAGAAAAACTTTTCAGCGGGTTGTTTCTTTTAGCTCGACAAATCTGGATTTGTCGTAATGTTTCTCTCGTTTGTTAGTCGAGACAGGTGCCACCCCATTCCACAACTGTGAATCCTTTGCGGACAAAAGGTGTAAATGTTTGCTCCGTGAGGGGGATATATTCGTCGGAGGAGCGGAATGCCATAAACACGCGAAGTACGGAATCGGGCGTCGGCGTAACCTCAAGTTTTGCTACCTCAAGATATTGTTCACCATAGAACTGAATGAGATTGTACTCGTTGTTCTCCATATATGGGAGCCAATATTCGATAAACTCAGTGTATTCCTTCTTAGTAAGTCCAATTTTTGGTAGTATCTTTTCAAGGAATTCACAGGTTTGACTTCCCGCAACGCAAAAACCGTCTGTTATTGTAAACTCACTATTCGGAATACCCTCCCAAAAGATATAGGGATATGTTTTTCCGTCGTCGGAAATGAGTTGACCATCGGGAGAAGCAATCACATGCCATCCGTCACGATAAGATGGAATTGTTTTGGTGAAATATCCGTCAAATTCAAGCTTCACGAAAACCTCAGTTGTTTTTTCTGGATAAAGGTAGATGACAGGTTTGTCGAAAACAGGTTCACCTTTTTCAGATTCTGAAATGCGGGAGTAGACGACCTTTTTGATAATTCTATTGTAGGAATCCTCATACTGATCGCCGAATTGATTGACGGTTACTGTGCCGTTTTCTTCTACGACATCGTTTTTATAATATTCGACCTTGACGGTATTGAAAATTTTATATTCATGGTCTTTTCCGCAGAAAACCTTTGTGTTATTGCCGTAAATCCAATCGTCACCGTACGCGGTGACATAGATGTACATTATGTCCAAATCTTCGGTTATGGTGCTTTGCGTATTCGCTGCGCATCCGACAAGGGAAAATATGGTTAATATGACCGTCAGCAGTAAAATGAATGTTTTTTTCATAAAGATTACCTCTACAAATTCTGATTTGTCAATGTCTCTTATATCTGATATTACTGTACAAAACCAAAAAACATCCTTATCCACCCGTAGCCGTTCGGCCGGGGGCGTATCCTTTTTTTATTCTTCCGTGTCGGTTTCGGCACCGTCGTCGGCACCGCCCTCGTCGATGGGGGCGGCCACCTCTTCGCCCGGCTCGTCCACACGGTCGGTGCGCACCAGCGAGGTGATGATGGTGCCGTCGGCCACCTTCATGACCCGCACGCCCTTGGAGGGACGGCGGCACTGACGGATCTCATCGACGTGCATCCGGATGATGATGCCGCCGGAGGAGATGAGGATGATGTCGTCCTCGGCCGATACGGTGCGGATGGTGGCCACGTCGCCGTAGCTTTCCACGTGGTAGTTCGTGAGGCCCTTGCCGCCGCGGGACTGCACGCGGTAATCGGCAAACTCGCTCAGGCGGCCGTAGCCGGTCTCGGTGACGGTGAGCAGCTGACGGGTGGGATCGTAGAGTTCCATGCCCACGACCTCGTCGTTTTCGGCCAGCTGCAGCGCGCGCACACCGCGGGCGGTGCGCCCGATGACGCGGGCGTCGTCCTCTTCGAAGCAGATGGCCTTACCCTTGCGGGTGGCGATGAGCAGCTTCTGATAGCCGTCGGTGCGCTGCACCCACGCCAGTTCGTCCCCCTCGTCCAGATCAATGGCGATGAGGCCGCTCTTGCGGGCGTTGGAATAGTCGGACAGGCGGCTGCGCTTGATGACGCCCTGCCGGGTGACCATGCACAGGTAACTCTCCTCGTCGAATTCCTGCGTGTGGATCATGGCGGTGACCTTTTCGTCGCCGGCCAGCGGCAGCAGGTTGACGATGTTCATGCCCTTGGAGGTACGGCTGCCCTCGGGCACCTCATAGCACTTGAGGCGATACACCCGCCCGGCGGAGGTGAAGAACATCACGATATCGTGGCTCGAGCAGATGAACATGGTCTCGGTGATATCCTCCTCGCGGGTGGCCATGCCCATGATGCCGCGGCCGCCGCGCCGCTGCGAACGGTAGGTGTCCGCCGCCTGGCGCTTGATGTAGCCGTTGCGGGTGAGGGTGAGCACGCTCTCCTCCACGGGGATGAGGTCTTCGATGTCCACCTCGCCGGCGACCATCGAGATCTCGGTGCGGCGCTCATCGCCGTATTTGTCCCGCATTTTGAGACATTCTTCCTTCACGATGGCGCGCACCTTGTTTTCGTCCTGCAGGATCCCTTCCAGTTCGGCGATGCGCAGCAGCAGGGCGTCCAGTTCGTCCACGATCTTCTGCCGCTCCAGGCCGGCCAGACGGCCGAGCTGCATTTTCACGATGGCGTCCGCCTGCACATCGTCAAAGTCGAACCGCGCCATCAGGTTTTCCTTGGCCAGCGGCACGTCCTTCGACTCGCGGATGATGGTGATGACCTCGTCGATGAAGTCGCAGGCCTTTTTCAGCGCCTCCATGATGTGGGCGCGCTCTTTGGCCTTGTTCAGATCGAACTGCGTACGGCGGGTGATGACCTCGCACTGGAATTTGATGTATTCGCCCAGCATCTCCTTGAGGTTGAGCACGCGCGGCACGCCGTCCACCAGCGCCAGCATGATGGCACCGAAGGTGACCTGCATCTGCGAATAGGCGAAAAGCTGATTGAGCACCACCTGCGGGTTGGCGTCCTTCTTCAGGTCGATGACCACCCGCATGCCCGCTTTGCTGGAGTGGTCGACCACGTCACTGATGCCGTCGATACGCTTATCGTCCACCAGATCCATGATCTGCTTGACCATCTGCAGCTTGTTCACCTGATAGGGGATCTCGGTCACCACGATGCGGAAGCGGCCGTTCGTCGTCTCCTCGATCTCGGTGCGGGCGCGCACGATGACCTTGCCGCGGCCGGTGGCATAGGCCGCACGGATGCCGGAATAGCCCATGATCACGCCGCCGGTGGGGAAGTCGGGACCCTTGATGTAGTCCATCAGGTCGACCGCCTCGGCGTCGGGGTTATCGATCAAAAAGCAGATGCCGTCCACCACCTCGCACAGATTGTGCGGGGGAATGTTGGTGGCCATGCCCACCGCGATGCCCGACGAGCCGTTGACCAGCAGGTTGGGGAAGCGGGAGGGCAGCACGTGCGGCTCTTTGAGGCGGTCGTCATAGTTGGGGTCGAAATCCACCGTGTCCTTGTCGATATCCACCAGCATGTCCAGCGCCATACGGCTCATGCGGGACTCGGTGTAACGGTAGGCGGCGGCGGGATGGCCGTCGATGGAACCGAAGTTGCCGTGGCCGTCGACCAGCGGATAGCGCAGCGAAAAGTCCTGCGCCATACGCACCATGGCGTCGTAGACCGACGCGTCACCGTGCGGATGATAGCGCCCCAGCACCGTGCCGACGGTATCGGCGCACTTGCGGTACTCCTTATCGGGGGTGAGGCCGTTTTCGTGCATGGTGTAGAGGATGCGGCGATGGACGGGCTTCAAGCCGTCACGCACATCCGGCAGGGCGCGCGCCACGATGACCGACATGGAATATTCCAGAAAGTTCTTTTTCATGATCTTTTCCAGATCCACGTCGTATTCCTTGCCCAATGCATTGGTATTTGTGGTGGTGATTTCTTCTGCCATTGATGGTGTCTCCCTTCGGTTTCAAAGGATATTTTCAATAAGCGGATCGCTGCCCCAGCAGCATCCATTCCAGTTGCTGACGGTTTTGCACCGCGCTCCACGGGAAGGTGAAGCGTCCGGCGGGGGTGACCATGGTCACCCCGTTTTCGGTGCGGAAGGACTGCACGTCCCGCGCGGCCACGAATTCCTGACGGCCGCGGCAGGTCACCTGCAGCCCGGCGGCGGTGAAGGCCAGCGTGACGGTGGGGTCCTGCCCGCCGTCGCGGCGGGCGGCGGCGCGGTCACGCAGCCACAGCACCAACAGGGTGATGCCGGCGCTGACGGCGAAAAAGAGGCACAGGAAAATGAGAAAATCCGCCAGCAGGCCGACCGAAAACACAAATCGGTACAGGATGGTGAAAAAAACGGCGCCGATGATGCAGACGGCCAGCAGGCAGGGGATCAGCCCCACGGGCAGCCCCCGGAACACCGGCTCACGCGCGGGCAGATAGGAGAACCGCTCATACAGCGCGGGCGGCTCGGTGACGAACGGGGGCGGAGCGGAGTCGTCGCGCCCGGCCATAAACCGGCCGGCGACCAACTGCCGATCGGGCGGCACCGCCGCACTGATGCGTTCATAGATCGCCTGCGCCTCCCACGGGGCGAGATCCTCCGCCCGCAAAAACGCGCATTGCCCGTCCCGCTCGACGCAGAGGACATCCGCCTCTTCGGTGTAGAGCGTCCGGTCGTCGAGCGGCACCGTCACCCGCCAGCGGGCGGAAAACTGCTCCACCCGATCGGGATAGACGACGGTGGTGAGTCCGCCCTCCGTTTCGGCGGCGTAAAGCTGCCAGCGGCAGACGAACGCCCGCCGTTCACTGAAATGCCGCCGCAATACCCCGATGCCGATCAGCGTGGCGGCCAGTGCGATCATCGCCGCCATGGCGCCCGAGGCCGTGTCATAGAGAAAAAACACCGCGTAGGCAAGCCCGATGTAACCGAGGAGGCCCAGCAGCAGGAGAATCACCGTCTCCAGCCAGCGGGTGGGCCCCTGCCGGCGAAGCTGACGGCGCAGCTGTGCCGCGTTCAGCCCCAGTCCGTAGACCTGCACGGGGTCGGTCGGCGGCGGTGCGCCGGGGGGCAGCGGCGTGAGCGGCAGCCGCGGCGGGCTGCCGGGATAGATCTGATCTTGCATACGGTTTTCCTTTCAAGAAAGACGCTCGCACAGAGCGGTCAGTTGGGTGTCGGTGAACAGACGGCGGGGCAGGCGCAGAGTGAGCTCCGCCCCGAAGGTGAGCACGAGCAATGCGGGGGTCTCGGTCGCCGCGGCGGCCGCATAGGGCAGGGTGCCCTCCACCCGGGGGCTTTTCAGCGTCAGCCCATCATCTGAAAAGGTGACGGTCACTGCCTGCCGCAGCGCCGGCTGATCTTCATACTGCGCGGCGGCATTCACCCGCGCCAGCATGGGGGCGAACACCGTGTCGCACAGCACCAGCAGCACGCCCAGCAGCGCCACGCTCCAGCCGGTGACGGCGGCAGTCAGCTGCCCCACCGTGAGCACCGCGCCGCACAGCGCCAGCGCCGCGCCTGCGCCCGCGAGCGGACCGACCCGGCGGGCGCGCTGCACCGCGTCCTCGATATATTCCTCTTTGGTGAGCAGCACCGCTACGGTAAACGCTTCCAAAAAACTACCCCCCTTACTTTATCCGGCGGGTCTTGCGGGCAAAGGTCGTCCGCAAAAACTCGTGGATCCGGCCGCCGTCGGCGGGGATATCGTGCTTGGGGAGCAGGGCAAAGGAGCCGTCCTCCCGCAAAAAGACGAACAGGGTCGGGGTCTCGACCATCAGCGGCAAAAGGGCATATGGGTCGATGCGGGTGAGCGCGGCGCCCACCAGACGCATCTCATCCTCCCACAACTGTGCCGTGGCGGGAGAAAGCAGAGAGGCGAACACGGCGAAGTCCCGCCGGGCGATCGCCGCCACCCGCCGACGGGAGAGCCACCAAATGAGCCCCGCCGCACACACGGCGACCGCCGCCACCGCGACCTTCACCCACAGTGCGCGGGTGAGGAACACGAGCAGCAGCCCGGCGGCCAACGCCGCCCATGCGCCGCGGCGGGCACCGGCCAGCAGACCGCCCCGCGCCGACGCGATCCGCGCCGCGGCGAGATAGTCCGCCTCTGTCACCGTGACGGTGAACGATGCGCGCGGCTGATTTTCGGCCATGACAGGGGCTCCTTTCCTGTGGGGGTAGGTTTTTTCATAAACAAATCGTATAATTTAGAGTAAAATCAACTCACCGTTTCGCGCAGCAGCACCCACGCCGCCTCGGACACGGCACGCTGCGGGATGACGATCGCCTGCCCCTTGCCCGCCTGCCAGATGAGCAGGTCGCCGCAGCGGCGCAGGTCGGCTTCGGTCAGCGGCGACGAAGCACCGCCCGCCGCGATAACGTCCTCACTCACCGTGAGCTGCACGGTGAGCGGACGGGCGGCCAGCTCGGCCGCCTCCCGCCGAAAAGAGAGAAACGGCACCAGCCACACGGCGACGGCCAGCAGGGGGAAGGTCACGCCGATGAGCAGCGTGCCGCTTTCGCGGCTGCCGGAGCACACCGCGACCAGCGCGGGCACCCCCAGCAAAAGCAGCAGCACCGTTTCGGTGATGAGCCGCCACAGCGGGCGGCGGGTGCGCCACATGACACGGCGCAGCTCGGCCGCCGTGGGGGAATAGGTGAAAGTATCAGACATCGAGATTCTCCACGTACTTGGCGTTCTTTTCGATGAACTCGCGGCGCGGCTCCACCTTGTCGCCCATCAGAATGGTGAAGGCTTCGTTTGCGGCCACGGCATCCTCGATGGTGACGCGCAGCATGGTGCGGAAGGCGGGATCCATGGTGGTCTCCCACAACTGTTCGGGATCCATTTCACCAAGACCTTTGTAGCGCTGCACGGCGGTGTTGCCGCCCAGCTCCGCGATATACCGATCCCGCTCCTCGTCAGAGAACGCGTAGCGCACCTGCTTGCCGCGGGACACCTTGAACAGCGGCGGCTGGGCGATGTAGACATGGCCCGCGTCCACCAGCGGACGCATATAGCGGAAGAAGAAGGTGAGCATCAGGGTGGCGATGTGGGCGCCGTCGACATCGGCATCGGCCATGATGATGACCTTGCCGTAACGCAGTTTGGAAAGGTCGAAGTCGTCCCCGATGCCGCAGCCCAGCGCCACCACCACGGGAATGAGTTTTTCGTTGCCGTAGACCTTATCGAGCCGCGCCTTTTCCACGTTGAGCATCTTGCCCCACAGCGGCAGGATGGCCTGATAGTTGCGGTCGCGTCCCTGAATGGCGGAGCCGCCTGCGGAATCGCCCTCGACGATATAGAGTTCGGTGCGCTCGGGGTCGTTCCAGATGCAGTCGGCCAGCTTTTCGGGCATACGGGTGGCGGACAGGCCGCTCGTTTTGCGGGCGGCCTCCCGCGCCCTCTGCGCCGCCTCACGCACGCGGGCGGCATTGATGGATTTTTCCAGTATCGCCTTGCCGATAGCGGGATTTTCCTCCAGATAGTCGGCCAGTTTTTCGTTGAGCAGGGTGTTCACCAGCGTGCCCATCGAGGTGTTGCCCAGTTTTGCCTTGGTCTGCGATTCGAACTGCGCGTCCTCCAGTTTGACCGAGACGACAGCGGTCAGACCCTCGCGCACATCGTCCCCCTTGAGGTTGGCGTCGGCATCCTTGAGCAGGCCATGGCGGCGGGCGTAGTTATTGAAAATGCGGGTGATGCCCACCTTGAACGCGTTTTCGTGGGTGCCGCCGTCCACGGTGTGCATATTGTTGGCAAACGAGATGATATTCTCGCTGTAGCTGTCGTTATACTGCAGTGCCACCTCGGCAAAGCAGTCCTGTCCGCTTTTGGAAAGGTGGATGACGTGCTCATGCAGCACCTCATTGTTTCTGTTCAGATACTCGACAAAGGAGGAGATGCCGCCCTCGTAGCAGAAGACGTCCTGCCGCACGTTTTCGGCGTCACGCGAATCGGTGAGGGTGATCTTCAGCCCGGCGTTGAGGAACGCCTGTTCCCGCATACGCTTCTGCAGCGTCTCATAGTCATACTCGGTCGTTTCGGTGAAGATGAGGGGATCGGCCTTGAAGCGGATGAGGGTGCCGTCACAGGTCGATTCGCCGATGACGGTGAGATCGCCCACCGGGTCGCCCCGCTCAAAGCGCTGGGCGTACACCTTGCCGTCGCGGGAGATCTCCGCCTCCAGAAATTCCGACAGCGCATTGACGACGGAGGAGCCCACGCCGTGCAGACCGCCGGCCACCTTGTAGCCGCCGCCGCCGAATTTACCGCCGGCGTGCAGCACGGTGAGCACCACGGTGACGGTGGGCATGCCCATCTCCTCGTTCATGCCCACGGGGATACCGCGGCCGTTGTCCCGCACCTCGATGATATCGCCGGGCAGGATGTTCACCTCGATATGGGTGCAGAAGCCCGCCAGTGCTTCGTCGATGGAGTTGTCCACGATCTCATACACCAGATGGTGCAGGCCGCGCGGGCCGGTGGAGCCGATATACATACCGGGGCGCTTACGCACCGCCTCCAGACCTTTCAGTACCTGGATCTGACTTTCGTCATAGGCTTCGGCATTCTCCTCCACCGCCGTGACGTTCATATCCTGCATTTCCAGTTCTTTCTCGTCCATTTAAGAGCCCTTTCCTTTCCGTAGTGGGGTTTTCTCCTCCGCGCGCTGGCGCAGGGTGGCGGCGGAGATCTGCGAAATATACACCGTCTCGGTGCCGTCCGCCTCCCGGCAGACGACATAGGAGCGCGGAATGTCATAAGAGACCGTGAACACCCGGCCGCCCTTCTGTGCGTCCGCCAGAAACCGGCGGGAGGCATCGGTCACGGTCGTTTTTTCCATATCGAATATGCCCACGATATCGCGGGTGTGCACCACGGTGTCCTCCCCGAGGTGCAAAAACAGGCCGGTCACAGGTCAAACCGCGAGAAGCGGCCGTCGTCGTCCAGACGCTGCCGTTCGCTCTTCTGTTTTTCCAGCACCTTGCCCATCTGCGCCACGCACAGCTTCACCGTGATGGCCACCGCGATGATGGCAAAGATGAAGGCATAGGGCAGCAGCTGCATCGAGAGGATGCCCACCGTCACCGTCAGCGCCAGCACGGCGGCAATGATGAGGAGCATGATGATCAGCCAGCGCCGCTTATCCTTTGCCGCGCGGCGGTCGATCTCCTGCATTTTGTTTTTTTCGGCATTGGCTTTTTCGCTCATAGCGATCACTCCGTTCGGTTTTTTTCGGGCGGTCAGATCGTTACCCGTCCGTCTTTTACATGAAAACAGGCACCGCCGGCCATGCGCATCACGGCAGACGGCTCGCAGCAGGTGATGAACACCTGCCCGTCGGTCAGATGATTGAGCAGATAATCCTGCCGCCATTCGTCCAGTTCGCTCATCACGTCGTCGAGCAGGGCGACGGGCGGCTCATCGGTGACCTCGCGCAGTGCTTCGGCCTCGGCCAGCTTCAGCGCCAGCACCGCCGAGCGCTGCTGCCCCTGTGACCCGTAGGTGCGGGCACACAGGCCGTTGATCGCCACCGAAAAATCGTCCCGGTGGGGGCCCACGGTGGAACAGCCGGCCGCCACATCGGCCGCGCGGGCCGCCGCCAGCATATCCGCCAGCGCGGCACGCACCGTCTCGGACGGCGCCTCCCACGAAATGCCGCCACAGGGCGCATAGGTGAGGGTGAGTCGTTCTTTTCCCTGCGAGAGCCCGTCATAAATGCGGGCGGCAAAGGGGGCGATGTGGGAGAGATAACCGCCGCGTACTCGCAGCAGTTGGGCACCCGCCGCCGCCAGACGGTCGTCGAACACGTCCAGCAGTTCGTCCGCGCCCGGATAGGGCGCGCGGCGCATATCCCGCAGCAGCGTGTTGCGCTGCGCGAGGGTGCGGTTATAAGCCGACAGCGCCCCCACATAGGAGGGCCGCAGCTGACAGTAGGCCGCGTCTAAAAACCGGCGGCGGTTTTCGGGGCCCTCCTTGATGAGGGAGAGGTGCGCCGGCGAAAAGACGATGCCGCAAAAGCGGCCGGCCAGCTTAGTCGCCGGGCCGAGCGACACCCCGTTGAGCAGGGCGGTGCGCCGCGGCGAGAGGGTGATCTCGGCTTTCTGTTCCCGGCCGGCGGCTTCAAACTCCATTTTGAGCGCCGCCGACTGCTCATCAAAATTGATCAGCTCCGCGTCCTTGCTGCCGCGAAAGCTTTTTCCGCCGGTGAACAGCCACAGCGCCTCGAGCAGATTGGTCTTTCCCTGCGCGTTGGCGCCGCAGAAAAGGTTGACCCCGCCGTCCGGGCGGATATCCACCTCTTTTAAATTGCGATAGCCGGCGGCGGTCAGGCGTGTGACCTTCATGCGACCGTCACCGCAAAGATGTCGCTCTGTCCCTTTACCTGCACGGTGTCGCCGTTCACCAGTTTTTTGCCGCGCATCTCACAGACAGCGCCGTTGACCAGCACGCCGCCGCCCTGCACCAGTACCTTGGCGTGCCCGCCGCTCTCCACGGCATTGCAGAGCTTCAAAAAGGCGTCCAGCCGGATGAAGGGGGTGTGGATCACTATCCTTTGCTTCATCTGTATATCCTCTTTATCGCTTCATTCTCACCGGCAGCACAAGGAACAAAAACGCCTCGCCGCCGTCGGCCGGAAGCATCTTCATGGGGGCGGCGGCGCCGCCGAGCTCCAGCACGATCTCGTCCGCCTCGCTGTTTTTCAGCGCATCCAGCATGAAGCGGCTGTTGAAGGCCATATCCTCCGGCTCACCCTCCATCCGGCAGGTGATCACGTCGTTGGCACTGCCGATGGCCGAGGTGCAGGAAAATTCGATGCTGTCATCCGCAAAGCGGCAGACCAGCGGCGACTTGATCCGATCGTTCACCACCAGCGACACGCGCTCCACCGCGTCGATCATCTCGCGGGTCTTGACACGCAGCGTGGCGGTCTTGGTGACGGGGATCGCCTTGCGGTAGGCCAGAAATTCGCCGTCCAGCAGACGGGAGATCACGGCATAGCCGTCGATCTGCAGCACGATGTGCCGGCGGCCGACCGCCATGAACACCGGCTGATCCTCGTCCTGCAGCAATTTCAGCACTTCGGATAGGGTCTTGCCGGGCACGACGAATTTCATTGGCTCATTGCATTTGACCTGCTCGGTGCGGATGGCCAAACGCGACCCGTCCACCGAGATCAGCCGCAGATTATCGGTCTCGGCCTCGAACAGGGTGCCGGTGTGGATGGGTTTTCCCGAATCCAGCGGCGCCACGGCAAACAGAGTCTGCCGGATCATGCTCTTGAGCATATTCTGCGGCAGCGAAAGACCCATGCCGTCCGAAACGGAGGGCAGCTCCGGGAAATCGGCCGCCGAAATGCCGATGATGTGGAATTCGGCCGAGCCGCTGCGGATGGTCACATTCAGCTTGTCGTTGGCTTCGATCGAGACCGTCTCGTCCGGCAGGCGACGCACGATGTCGCCGAACTGCTTGGAGCCGAGCACGATCTCACCGGGCTCCTGCACCTGCGCTTCGATATTGGTGGTGATGCCGATCTCCATATCGTAGCCGGCCAAAAACAGAGAGGAGGTGGCGCGCAGCAGCACGCCTTCCAGTGCGGGAATGGTACTGCGATTGCTGACGGCGCGGGTCACATTGTTTACCGCATCCACCAGTGCCTGCTTCTGACATAAGAACTTCATGGTCAACATCCTTTCTCTGCGCTTTTGGCAGAATAAGATTTTTGGGAAATTCCGAAAAAAGAAATATAATAACCTTCTATTTTATTAAGAGATAGTAGTAAACGTGGTGAAAAAGGGGAAAAGTGCCGTTTGTGCCGCCGTGCCGCGGTTTTTTCAAAAAGGCGGCGGTGAAGAGACGGTGCAAAACGGTGGATGACTTTTTTCACATCTTTTCACATTCCACTCCACCGTGCAAAACGGGCGGTGAAAAGTGGATAAAAAGTGCAAAACTCATTTTAAGATTTATCCGATACGTTTTTGATGATATCCTTGATCATACCTTTGAAAGAATCGTCGGTCGCCATCTGACTTTCGACCTTCTGGATGGTGTAGACCACGGTGGAGTGATCGCGCCCGCCGAATTCCTTGCCGATGGATTCCATCGACATGGAGCCCACCACCTCGCGCACCACGTACATGGCCACCTGCCGCGCACGGGAGATGGGTGCCGAGTGCTTTTTGCCGCGGATATCGTCTACCGACACGTTCATGGTGCGGGAGACCTCCGAGAGGATCTTATCCACCGTGACCGGTGCCGGCTGTGTGGCGGAACGGATATCGCGGATGGCGTTCTGCGCGGCGGCAAGCGTGGGCTTTTCGCCCGAGAACAGGTAGTTGGCCATGATCTTGCGCACGGTGCCCTCCAGCTGACGCACATTGTTTTTCAGTTGGCTGGCGATGTATTCCACCACCTCGTCGGAAAGTTCAAAGTCCAGCAGCTTGGCTTTGCGCTTGACGATGGCGATACGGGTCTCCAGATCCGGGGGCTGGATATCCGCCAGCAGGCCGGCCTCGAACCGGCTGCGCAGCCGTTCCTCCAGCGCGGAGATCTCCTTGGGCGGCCGGTCGGAGGTGGGCACGACCTGTTTATTTTCCTGATGAAGTGCCTCAAAGGTGTGGAAGAACTCCATCTGCGTGGCCTCTTTGCCGGAAATGAACTGGATGTCGTCCACCAGCAGCATATCCGCCTGCCGGTATTTTGCCCGCAGTGCCGTCATGCGCATCTGCGAAGCCTCGCCCGAACGCATCGACTCGATGATCTCGTTGATCATCGTTTCGGCTTTGATGTAGATGATCTTGAAATCCGGGTTCTGCTTGCGGATCTCGTTGCAGATGGCATACATCAGGTGGGTCTTGCCCAGACCCGAGCCGCCGTAGATGAACAGCGGGTTATAGACAGAGGAGGGGTTTTTGGCCACCGCCTGTGCGGCGGCATGGGCGAACTGGTTGGAGGGGCCGACAATGAAGTTTTCGAAGGAATACATATATTCCGGCGAGCGGGACTTCATCAGGTCCCGTGCCAGCTGCACGCCCTCGCGCTCCTTGTCCTCCTGCCCGTCTTCGCCCGAAATGATCTTCACCGCCAGCGGCAGGCCGGTGGTCTGCAGCACCGCCTGCTCCAGACGGTAGGTGTAGGTGTCGGCAATGATGCCCTTTTGAAAAGCCGTGTCGATGTATAACACCAGGCAGCCGTCTTCGATCCCGCGGATCTGCAGCGGCTCCAGCCACGTTTTATAGGCGGTGGAGCTGATCTCCGGGCAGTCGCGCAGTGCTTCCCGGATCCGCTCCCACGCCTCTTGAATGGTCTTCATGCTTTGCTCTCCTTTATATAATTTTAAATAGTTAAATTTTATAACTATATATATACATTATAACATATATATTTTAGGCTTTCAACACCTTTTATTATTTTTGTGGAAAAAGTATTTTCGCCGACCACAATATATCGTGGTTGGCAGGAGGCGTGACCACAATTATGAAAAAAAATCCGGAAAACCTGAAAAAATGGGTTGACTTTTTCCCACAATATACGGTATAATGTATCCTCGCAAGGTTGTCGCTGTGTTTGGCGGCAAAAAACCGCATTTCGAAAGGAGGGGCTTTACCAATGTTCCGTACCTATCAGCCCAAAAAGCGTCATCGCAAAATGGAGCATGGCTTCCGCAAGAGAATGGCAACTGCCAACGGCCGCAAGGTGCTGGCTCGCAGAAGAGCAAAGGGTAGAAAGCAACTCACCTACTAAAAAAGGCCACCTTAGTGTGGCTTTTTTTCTTATGGCGTGTTTCATGTGAAACCTTAAAGCAGGCAGAAAGGATGTCGGTGGGATGGCGCGCTACGTCGTGCTGAAAAACAACACGGAATTCCGCACGCTCTATTACCGCGGGCGGGCGCATGTGCATCCCGCCCTGATCACCTATACCCGCAAAAGCCGGCTGAAAGGGGAGGACGGGCAGCCGCTCATCCGCATGGGCATCACCACCGGCAAAAAGGTGGGCAAGGCGGTGCGCCGCAGCCGCTGCCGCCGCATCATCCGTGCGGCCTATGCGGCGCTCTATCCCGAGCTGCGCGGCGGCTGGGATATCGTTTTTGTGGCCCGTGCCCGGATGCTCTCGATGAAGAGCACCGAGCTCATCCCCATCATGCGGCGGCAGTTTGAGGAGGCCGGTATCCTATGAAGCGGGCTCTGATCGCGCTGGTGCGGTGGTATCAGCGGCACATCTCCGCCCACACCGCCCCCGTCTGCCGTTTCACCCCCACCTGCTCACAGTACGCCGTGGAGGCGTTGGAGCGGTTCGGTGCCCTGCGCGGCACCCTGCTCGCCGGCTGGCGAATATTGCGCTGCAACCCCTTCGGCGGCAGCGGATGGGACCCGGTGCCCGAGACCTTCACCTTCCGCCGCAAAAAAGAAGATGTGGATATCAGCGACGAGGAACTCGCCGCACTTTACGATAGTGAGCCGGAGGAGACTCCGGCCGATGAAAATTAGGAGGAACGCCCTATGGGTCTGTTTGGTTTTCTTGCTACGCCGCTCGGCTGGCTGCTGCGCGTGGTCTACGGTTGGGTCAACGATTATTTCCTGGCCATCTTCCTGTTCACCCTGTTCATGCGCATCATCCTGTTCCCTCTGTCGCTTCAGTCGCAGAAGAAGCAGTCCGAACGGATCCGTCTGGCACCGCGGCTGGAGCGGCTGCAGCAGAAATACAAGGACGATCCGCAGAAGCTGCAGAAGAAGCAGCAGGCGCTGTATGAAAAAGAGGGCGTGTCCCTCACCGGCGGCTGTCTGCCGCTGATCGTGCAGATGATCGTGCTGTTTGCCATCATCGCCGTCATCTACAAGCCGCTGACCTATCTCTCCTCCGATGTGCCCAACGAGGTCGTCACCGCGGCCATCAACGCCGTGAACGTGGAGACCTATACCAAGGACGACGCCTACACCGTGAACGCGGATAAGACGCAGGCCACCATCACGGTGGACGGCGTGACCCGCACGGTGGATCTGACCACCAAGCTCCCCGCCGCGCAGATGAGCACCAAGAGCTATTACAGCGAACTCAAAATGATGCAGGCGATGGAGCAGAATCACGACGAGATCATCGCCGCCATCGTCAAGGATACGAAATATGACGACGGCGAGCTGTATTATGACCGCATGAACGATATGCGCGGCCAGTTCACCATCGGCCGCTATTCGCTGCTGCAGAACCCGTGGAACGGCTGGAACGACATTTCGCTGCTCTGGCTCATCCCGCTGCTCTCCGGCCTTACCGCCGTGCTGTCTTCGGTGCTCTCCATGCACTATTCCAAGCAGGGCATGAGCCAGGAAAAGCAGCCCGGTCAGGGCTGCAGCAACACCGGTATGCTGCTGTTCATGCCGCTGTTCTCCGTCTATATCGCTTTCACCGTCCCCGGCGGTGTGGGCGTTTACTGGATCTGCTCCAACCTGATCGCCCTGCTGCAGACCTTCGTGCTGAATATCATCTATAACCCGAAGAAGATCCGCGAGCAGGCGGAGATCGACTATCTGGAAGCCCGCCGCCGCCGTGCACAGGAGAAGAAGAACAATAACACGCTGGCCGAAGCCCGCCGCCGCGACGATGAGCGGGAGCAGGCGGAGGATGAGGCCGCGGCACAGAAAGCCGCCGCAGAGGCCGCCGCAGAGTCGGGTGAAAAGAAGACCGACAAAAAGGCCAAAAAACTGGGTCTGGAGATCGGCGAGGTCAAGAAAGACAAAAAGTAAGGTCACTACGGGCCAGCAGCCCGTTTATAAACAGGAAAGGATGAAACACCGTGCGCAAAGAAGTTATTGCACAGGGCGCCACCGTTGAGGAGGCGCAGGCTGCCGCCGCCGCCCGGTTGGGTGTACCGGCCGAAGAGATCACCTTTGAAGTTCTGCAGCAGCCGCAGAAAAAGACGCTCGGTCTGTTCGGCGGTACGCCCGCCGAAGTGAAGGCCATCTGGGAAAAACAGGAGGCGCCCATCGAGGCGGCCACCCGCTACCTGCGGGAGATCCTGGATGCGCTGGGTCTTGCCGAGACCACCGTGGACGCCAAGGAAAAGGAAGACGACAACGGCTGTGTCCTCACGCTGGAGGGCGGCGACCTCGGGTTCGTCATCGGCCGCCGCGGCGATACGCTGGATGCCTTGCAGTATCTGGTCTCGCTGGTGGCCAACCGCGTCAGCACCGACTATTACCGTGTCACCATCGATATCGGCAACTACCGCGAGAAGCGGGAGCGTTCTCTCACCGGTCTGGCCAAGAAGACCGGCAACCAGGTCGCCCGCACCGGGCGCCGCGTGTCGCTCGAGCCGATGAATCCCTATGAGCGCCGCATCATCCACACCGCCGTGCAGGGCATCGACGGGGTCACCTCGTGGAGCGTGGGCAGCGAGCCCAACCGCTACGTCATCATCGGGCCCACCGAGGAAAACGCCAACCGCGCCCGCCATCGCGGCGGTAACGGCGGCAACGGCGGACGTAAGAGCGGCCGTCAGGGCGACCGCCCGCGCCGCGACCGCGACGAGATCGAGGCGCCGGTGCATCAGATCCGCGCCTTCGTGCCCCGCAGCAATCCGCTGCCGTCGGCCGACGGTGCCACCCCTCCCTCCCGTACCGAGTCGGAGACCGAGGCCAATGCGACGCTGTACGGACGCATTGATCTGTGAGATGAGAAAAGCCGTGAAGCGTGACGAGCGCTTCACGGTTTTTTTGTTTTGCGTTTGCCGCCCCTCACCGGGGTGGGGAGGCCGCAGCCATTCTCACAGTTGACAAATCCCCCTTTCTTGATGTAAAATAGTGCAAGGCGCTAAAACGGGTAATAAATATTACAGTTCGTAATATACCATACAAATATAACCGATTTCTGCAAAATAGCGAAAACATACCCCCGAAAAAGTTGAGGTGAAACCTGCCATGTCCCTGTTTTTTGATACCATCGCGGCCATATCCACCCCGCCGGCACCGGCCGGACTGGGGGTGATCCGCCTTTCGGGGCCGCAGGCGATCGCCATCGGCGACCGTGTGTTCCGCGCGGCGGTACCCGGCAAAACGCTTGCGGCGCTTTCGGGTTACACCGCCTGCTACGGCCATGTCTGTGACGCCGAGGGGGATGTGGACGAGTGCGTGGCCACCGTGTTTTGCGCGCCGCACAGTTACACCGGCGAGGACGTGGTGGAGTTTTCCTGTCACGGCGGCGTCTATCTGCTGCAGCGGGTGCTGCGCGCCCTGCTGGAGGCCGGTGCCCGTCCCGCCGGTGCAGGCGAATTCACCCGCCGCGCTTTTCAAAACGGCAAACTCGATCTGACGGGGGCGGAATCGGTGATGGCGCTGATCGGCGCGAACGGCCGCATGGCCGCCCGCACCGCGCTGGCCGCGCGGGAGGGCGCGATCTTCCGCCGTCTATCGGAGGTAAAGGAGTCGCTCACCGGTGCGCTGGCGCAGCTGGCGGCGTTCGTGGACTATCCCGACGAGGACATCCCCGAGCTGCGGCCCGAAGCGCTTTCGGCCACCCTGTGCGGGGCCAAAGACACCTTGTCGCATCTGCTCGACACCTTCGATGCCGGGCGCGTGCTGCGCGAGGGGGTGGACACCGCCATCGTGGGCAGCCCCAACGTGGGCAAGTCCACCCTGATGAACGCTTTTACCGGCTGCGACAGCAGCATCGTGACAGCGCAGGCCGGTACCACCCGCGATGTGGTGGAGGAAACGGTGCGGGTGGGGGAGATCACCCTGCGGCTGGCCGATACCGCCGGTATCCGCGAGACCGGCGACGAGGCGGAGGCGATCGGTGTGGCGCGTGCCCGCGCCCGCATGAAGCAGGCGGCGCTGGTGCTGGCCGTGTTCGACGGCAGCCGCCCGCTGACGGATGCCGACCGCGCCTTTGCCGACGAGGCCGCCCTGCCCCACGCGATCGCCGTCATCAACAAGGCCGACCTGCCGCTGAAAATCAACAAAGAGTATATTTGCGACAAGTTTCAACATTGCGTGGTGGTCTCGGCCGCAGACGGCACCGGGCTGACGGAGTTGGCGGACGCCATCGCCGCGGTGACCGGGGTGGAGCAGCTGGACACGGGCGAGCCGGTGCTGGCGACCGAGCGGCAGCGTGACTGCGCCCGGCGCTGTCGGGACGCGGTGGCCGAGGCGCTGGATGCGCTGACCGGCGGCATGACGCTGGACGCGGTGACGGTGAGTCTGGACGACGCGGTGGCGGCGATTCTGGAGCTGACCGGCGAGCGCGTGACAGAAACGGTGGTGGACGAGGTGTTCGCCCGCTTCTGCGTCGGGAAGTGAAGTGAAGAAAAAGCGCTGCTTTTTCTTCCGCATTACCGCCTTGCCGGGCATAGATCCCACCCGGCATGCCGCTGCCTGCGGCAAGCGGCACCGGCGATAATGCCCCGGGCGCTGCTTTTTCTTCATCGTACGGCAGAGACGAAATACGGCTTCATTTTTGAAAGGAACAGACAGATGAAAGCATTGATCAAATTCATTATGGCGGTGCTGGCGGTCGCCGGCACCTGCTACTGGCTGATGGGCAAAATGACCGGTACCGCGAAAAAGATCGCCGAACAGGTGCTGGAAGCGGCCGAAGAACACCGCAGCGGCGAAAAAGAGGAAAAATGATGACTTTTCCACGGCGCTGTGGAAAAGTCCGTGTAAAGTGTGAAAAGTTGCGGGAATATAACCGACGGTTATATTTTCTGCGCGGAAAGAAACAGGCGAGAGCATGAAATTTCTGGCAGGCGAATATGATGTGGCCGTCATCGGGGCGGGACACGCCGGGATCGAAGCGGCACTGGCCGCGGCGCGATTGGGCTGCCGCACGGTGATCTTTACCATCAATCTGGACTGGGTGGGCAATATGCCCTGCAACCCCTCCATCGGCGGCACCGCCAAGGGGCATCTGGTGCGGGAGGTGGACGCGTTGGGCGGCGAAATGGGCCGCGCGGCGGACGCCAACACCCTGCAGTCGCGGATGCTTAACCGCGGCAAGGGGCCGGCAGTGCATTCGCTGCGCGCGCAGATCGACCGGAGGGACTATTCCACCTATATGAAGCACACGCTGGAGACCACCGACGGTCTGGCCGTGAAGCAGGGCGAGGTGACCGCCATGCAGCGGCAGGAGGACGGGCGTTTTCTGCTCACCACCAAACTGGAGGCACAGTATCTGGCGCGCGCCGTCGTGCTGGCGACCGGCACCTTTCTGAAGGGCAAGGTCTTCGTGGGGGACGTCTCCTACGAGAGCGGGCCGGACGGGATGTTCCCCGCGGCCGACCTCTCCGCGTCCCTCGCGGCCATGGGGGTGAAGCTGCGCCGCTTCAAGACCGGCACCCCCTCGCGGGTGCTGCGTTCGAGCATCGACTTTGCGGTGATGGAGCAGCAGGACGGGGAGGAGCCGGTGACGCCGTTTTCGTTTGAGACGGTCACCCCGCCCGAAAACCGTCTGCCCTGCCACATCACCTGGACCACCGCCGCCACCCGCGAGACGATCATGCAGAATCTGCACCGCTCGCCGCTTTACGGCGGCAGGATCGAAGGGGTGGGGCCGCGGTATTGCCCGAGTATCGAGGACAAGATGGTGCGCTTTGCCGACAAGGAACGGCATCAGGTGTTCGTGGAGCCCTGCGGCCTGCACACCGACGAGATGTATCTGCAGGGGCTGTCCTCCTCGCTGCCGGTGGACGTGCAGTTGGCGTTTCTGCACACCATCCCGGGGTTGGAGCGGGTGCAGGTGATGCGCCCGGCCTACGCCATCGAATACGACTGCTGTGACCCGCTGCAGCTGGACGCCACGCTGGAATTTTTGGACATCCCGGGACTCTACGGCGCGGGACAGTTCAACGGCTCCTCCGGGTATGAGGAGGCGGCGGCGCAGGGGCTGGTGGCCGGCATCAACGCGGCGCTGAAGCTGCTGGGACGCCCGGCCATGCGGCTCGACCGCGCCTCCAGTTACATCGGCACGCTGGTGGACGATCTGGTGACCAAGGGCTGCACCGACCCCTATCGCATGATGACCTCCCGCTCGGAATACCGCCTGATACTGCGGCAGGACAACGCCGACGAGCGGCTGACCCCCATCGGCCGCGAGGTGGGGCTGGTGGACGATGCGCGCTGGGCGCATTTCACCGCGCGGCAGGAGCAGAAAAAGGCGGAACGGGCGCGGCTGGAAAACACCGTGCTGGCGCCGACCGACGAACTCAACGCCCTGCTTGTTTCACGTGAAACGTCCCCCGTCACCTCCGGCGTGCGGCTCATCGAACTGCTGCGCCGCCCGCAGATCGACTATGCGGCGCTGGAGCCGGTGGATGTCACCCGTCCGCCGCTCGACCCGCTGGTGCAGGAGCAGTTGGAGGTGGAGATCCGCTACGAGGGGTATCTGCGCCGTCAGCAGGCCGCCATCGACGAGATGCGGCGGCTGGAGGGACGCGCGCTGCCCGATAATATGGACTATGCCGCCGTGACCGGCCTTCGGCTGGAGGCGGTGGAGAAACTGAGCCGGGTGAGGCCGCGCAGTCTGGGGCAGGCCTCCCGCATCAGCGGGGTCAGCCCCGCCGATCTGGCGGTGCTCATCATCTGGCTGGGGAAGGAGGACGCGCATGATCGACCGTGAACTGCTCAAACACACCGCGGCCCTCTGCGGGGTGACGGTGGATGACACCGCCGCCGAGCGGCTGGACGTCTACGCCCGTCTGCTGGTGGAATGGAACGAGCGGATGAACCTGACCGCCATCACCGACCCGCAGGGCATCGTGCTCAAGCATTTTGTCGACAGTCTGGCCGCTCTGCCGCTGATGCCGCAGGGAGCGTTTTCCCTCATTGACGTGGGCACCGGCGCGGGATTTCCCGGTGTGCCGCTCGCCATTCTGCGCGGGGATATCACCCTCACCCTGCTGGACAGCCTGCAAAAGCGGCTGACTTTTCTGGAGGAACTCTGCCGCGCGGTGGGGGTGACCGCGGTGCGGGTGCACGCCCGCGCCGAAGAGGGGGGACGCGACCCCGCCCTGCGCGAGCAGTTCGATGTGGCCACCGCCCGTGCGGTGGCGGCCATGCCGGTGCTTTCGGAGATGTGCCTGCCGTTCGTGAAGCCCGGCGGGCGGTTCGTGGCGCTCAAGGGCCCGGACGGCGTGCGGGAGCGGCAGGAGGCCGAGGCCGCCGTGAAAGCGCTGGGCGGGCGGTTTGCCGAGGGGCTCACCGTGACCCTGCCCGACCCGGTGGAGGGTCAGTGCGAGCGGCATCTGCTGGTGGCGGAGAAGATCGCCCGCACACCGGCAAAATACCCGCGTCCCAACGTGAAAAAGGCGGCACCTATCGGATAATATCTCTTTTGCGGCACGGGATCAGCGATAGCCCGATAAGGATATTTTTCGGGATGCGGATTTTGTACGGCAAAATTCGATGCTTGTTATTGATGTAGAAAAATCAGGATTTGGCGGGGTGACATCATGGGGAAAACGGAATTCAGATACGCCAAAGAAAAGGATATTCCGCTGATTCTGCAATTTATCAAGGAATTAGCGGAATACGAAAAGATGTTGGATGAAGTTATCGCAACAGAAGCGCTTTTGAAGGAATGGATTTTTGAAAAAAAGAAAGCAGAGGTCATTTTTGCCCTGGAAGACGGCTGTGAAGTTGGTTTTGCTTTATTCTTTCATAACTTTTCCACGTTTCTTGGCCGAGCAGGCATCTATTTGGAAGATTTGTATGTCAAACCGGCCTATCGTGGAAAGGGTTACGGAAAAGGCATTCTGAAGGAATTGGCGCGGATCGCTGTCGAACGCGGATGCGGCAGACTCGAGTGGTGGTGCTTGGACTGGAACCGGCCGAGTATTGATTTCTATTTATCGCTGGGTGCAGAGCCTATGAACGATTGGACGGTCTACCGTATTACCGGAGATACATTGCGTAAACTGTCAGAATGACAAATCCCGGTTTGTCGAGCCGAAAGGAAAACCCGCCGAAAAGATTTTTCTTTTCGGCGGGCTTTGCTTTATCAAAAAACTTCCTTACGAGACTGCACCCTTCCGTGCCGCTTTTTGTTTTTGCCGCGCGATATGACAAAAACCGCCCGCCCGTGTGTGATAGGATATCCCAAAAGGAATCCGATTTGGGGGAACGCACATGAACAGGAAGCCGAAAAAGCAGGAATACGCGGCGTGCGGGCAGG
>JAZRVU010000065.1:0-7228 GCA_045599305.1 Acutalibacteraceae bacterium
CCTTTCGCCTTGGCCTCCAGCATGGCTTCATAGAGCCCCGTACCATCACCCGGCTTCGGGCATTGGGCGGGATTGTGGAACTGATACAGGTCGATATAGTCGGTGCGCAGATTGCGCAGTGAGGTGGCCAGATCGCTCCAAAGCTGCTCGGCCGTTTTGGCCGCCGTTTTGGTGGCGATATACACCTGCTCACGGATGCCGTCGAACGCCTCGCCGAGCTTCACCTCGCTGTCGGTGTAACTGCGGGCGGTGTCAAAATACGTCACGCCGGCCGCAAAAGCCTTGCGTGCCAGATATACGGCATCCTCCTGCGAGATGCGCTGAATGGGCAGCGCGCCGAATCCGTTCTTGTTCACGGTGATGCCGGTACGCCCCAAAGTGACCATATCCATACGATCCCTCCGTTCTCCTTTGATGATACTCCTTTTGGCGGTATTATGCAAGCATTTTTCCGCAAAAAAGCGGATTTTGACAACAAAAAATGCATCTTCCGGCAACCGGAAGAGGCGTTTTTGAAAGTTACATCGAAGCCACCAGATCGAAATAATACTGTGCCGACTCTTTGGCGCTCTCCAGCGCGCTCACGCGGAAATTGCCGTCCTGCTCATAGCAGTATTCTTTCACGCCGGTATCCTCCGCCACCCGCAGAATGTCGCGGAAATTCAGGTTGCCGGCGCCCAGTTCGGTGATCACGCCGTCCATGGTACCGCCGAAGGGCACGCCCTTATCCTTCAGGTGCAGGATGTCCACCCGACCGGCCAGTTTCTCGATCCATTCCAGCACGTTCCCGCCGCCGTGCTGCAGCCAGTAGGTATCCAGCACGAAGGAGACCGTCTTCGGATCAAATTCACGGACGAGGATATCCATAATCCGTTCGCCCTTGATCTTCGAAAACTCAAAGGAATGGTTATGATAGGTGAATTTCATGCCGTACTTGCTCAGTTTTTCGCCCAGCGCATTGGCGCGGGTGATAAACTCATTGAGCTTTTCGGCACCGAAATCCGGCGCGTTCCAGTTGGGCATGCAGCCGATACCGCAGTTGGTGGTACCGAGCATATTGTGCAGCGGCACCGACTTCTCGAGATCCTCATGGAAATCGAGGCTGATGTGGGTACCGATGATGCGCAGTCCGGCTTCTTTGGCCAGGCGGCCGTATTCCTCAAAGCCGTAAGCGGGCACACCGGCCGTCTGCACACCGGTAAAACCGTAGGACGCCAGTTTTTTAAACGTATCCGCCGCATCCTGCGCCGTCAGCAGATTGTCGCGCACCGAAAAGGCCTGGATACTGAGTTCCTTCAACATTTTACATACCTCCCAAACAATGACTATGTGGTCATTGTATCATTCTTCCAAGCATATTACAATAGATTTCTTTTACTTTTTCTCAAAAAGTATCAGCCGCGGCTTAAAAAGACGCTCCACCTTATACCGCACATAGTCGAGATCCCACTTCTGCAGCGTGCCGGCCAGCGGCTGTGCCCACTTGGCATCGTCCAGCGTACCCTGCGCAAAAGTCCATATAAAGTCCTCGCCCGGCGTTTCACTCTGCTCCAGCCGCAACTGCTCCCCGCAGAAAGTGAATTTCAAGCGGCGGGTATAGGGCGTTTCGGAAAATTCCACCCGCAAAAACAGCACCGGGCGATCTTCCTCATCCGTCAGGCAGCGGCCGCTCACGGTGGCGGCATAGCGGTCACCGCCAAAGGTCAGCACCGTCTGCTGCGGCGCATACAGCCCCACCGGCAGGCGATTTTCCGCTTCCCCCTCATCGAAATAGACCACCGGCACCTCGTCCTCCACGGCAAACCGCACCGCACGGAGTCCCGCGGCGTAGCGGTTCGTGACAAGCTGCAGCGAGATCGGCAGCAGTCCCACCGCCGCGGCATCCTCGCCGGCCGTGAATATTCTGCCGTCCGATTGACGGCAGAGGGCGGGCAGCAAGTCGGGGCGCTGCCCCAAAAGGCGCTGCCTCCAGCTGCCGCGCGGCGGCGAGGGATACACCGTACGCAGACCGACCAGTGTGTCTGCCAGTTCCTTTTGTGCCGCGGCATCCTGCGGCAGTGCATCCGGGAATGAGCCGCCGAACGCCTCGTGCGCCAGATCGAAATACCGGCTCTGCTGGAACATTTCGTTATTGCCGGCGTTGCTCACCAGCAGGATCCCGTTTTCCCAGAAGCCGATCACGTTCTGCCCCAGCATACCGTTGAACAAAAAGCGCGGCTGCGACCGTCCCGACCAGATCTGATATCCGTAATCGTAATCGCCGTAGCTTTCCGGCGCGGCGGCGTGAGCGGCCGTCGCCGCGGCGATCCATTCCTCCGAGATCAGCCGCTCGCCGTGCCATATCCCGCGATCCATCACCAGCTGGCCGAGCTTGGCCATGTCTTCGGGGCAGATATACAAGCCCCAGCCGCCCTTTTCCACGCCGGCGGGACAGGGCTCCCAGAACACCTCGCCGATCCCCAGCGGATCGAACAGGCGCGGGCGCAGGAAATCGCAGAGTCTCTGTCCCGTGATCTGCCGGACGATCGCCGCCAGCATATAGGTGTTCAGGCTGTTATAATGAAAGGTCTCTCCCAGTGTGCCGCGCAGCGAGGAGCCGAAAAACGCTTTCACCCAGTCTGCCTCGCACACCGCCTCGCCTTCGTTGAAGGAGGCCGCACTGCGCATGGTGAGCAAGTCCTCCACCGTGAGGTCGTGCCACTTCAAGCGTGCGAGCGGACTGACCTGTGTGCCGAAAAAGTCGATCACCCGGTCGGTCACCCGCAGGCGTCCTTCGTCCGCCAGCAGTCCCACCGCCAGCGAGACGATGCTCTTTGAGGCGGAAAAGGTCATCTGCCACCCCGCCGTACTGCGATCGCCGAAAGCCGCCTCGGCCAGCACCCGGCCGTTTCGCAGCACCATCACGCTGTGCATGTTCAGCGTGGGCTCATCCGCCAGCGCCCGAAAAAACGCCGCCAATGTACGTGAGGAAACGCCTGCCTTCTCCGGCGTCACACGGGGCAATCTGTCCCCCGCCGCGTCCGGACAAAGCGGCTTATCCGCCGTCGGGGTCACAAAGGGCACTGTGCTGTGCCGTCTGTCGGCCACGCGCCCGACCAGCGTGATCATACGGTTGAGTGAGGAAATGCTCACAGCGACCGCCTCCTTCTTTCACTTTCCTACAGTATAACACATAAAAAGGAAAAATTGTGAACGAAATAAAAAAAGAAAGCCCGCCCGCAAAAAAGCGGACGGGTCCTCTTTTACTGAACAATCAGCCTTCGGCCTTCATGTTGGCGAAGCACTCGCTGCAATACACAGGACGATCCTCGCGGGGCTTGAAGGGAACGCGGGCTTCTTTGCCGCAGTTCGCGCAGATAGCGGTAAACATCTCGCGCTCGGGTCTGGCAGCGTTCTTGCGCGCATCGCGGCAAGCTTTGCAGCGCTGGGGCTCGTTCACAAAGCCCTTCTCAGCGTAGAACTCCTGCTCACCGGCGGTGAACACGAACTCCGCACCGCAGTCTTTGCAGACCAATGTTTTGTCTTCGTACATGGGGTTTTTACCTCGCTTTAGAATTTTTTTGCCCTGTGGACGGATTCAGACCGACATCTTGGAATATCCAACGCTCTCATTAAGCTACTCGGGCATATATGCGAACGGCAAATGCCGATTCGACCGATCAGAAAAGTAACGACTTCTGCAGTTTGCGGCGGGCACGCTGCAGCGCATTGTCCACCGACTTGGGTGTCAGCCCCACAGACGCGGCGATCTGCGCATAGGACTCGCCATCCAGATACCGCACCAGCACCGCGTATTCCCGGCCGGAAAGCTGCTCCCGCACACGGGCAAGCAGCCGGTCGGCAGATTCCCGCTGAGTCAGCAGAGCGGCAGGATCCGGCAAAACGGCATCCGAAGACTGCTCCACCACGTCCCCCACCGGCACCTCGTTGGCACGGGCGGCACGGCGCCGCAGCACCGACAACAGACGGTTGCGCACACAGACGGCGGCATAGGCTCTGAAAGGCACGCCCTTTTCCGGATGGAACGTGCGCACCGCCGCCAGAAGCCCCAAAAGCCCCTCCTGCGACATATCCTCCGCATCCGTGCGGGAAAGACGGAAATGTGCGACCTGCGTGCGCAGCATCGGCTCACACAGGGCCACCAGCATGGCAAAAGCCCGGTCATCCCCCGCCTGCGCCAGTTCCACCAAAGCGGATTCTTCCAAAGCGCCGTCGACAGATGCCCCAACCATTGACATAGCGATCCCCCCTGCACGGGACACGACACCACTATTGATCATTGCCAGTTTAACTCATTTCAATCGGTTTGTCAATGAGGAATTTGAAAAAATTTCATAATTTTTCAAAAATGACAAACCCGTTGGACGTTTCTTGTGACATTTGACCGAAAAAAGCAGAGTTTTCCCGCTTTTTGACACTGATCAAAGCCCCAAAAACGCCGCGATAGACTGCGCCGCCCGCTTGCCGGCACCCATGGCGAGAATGACGGTGGCCGCTCCCGACACCGCGTCGCCGCCGGCAAACACGCCGCGACGGGTGGTCTCGAGCGTCTCCTCGTTCACGATCAGGCAGCCGCGGCGGTCGGCCTCAAGCCCCGCGGTGGCGGCACGCAGCAGCGGATTGGGAGAATTGCCGATAGCGGCGATGACCATGTCCACCGCGATCTCATGATGGCTGTCGGGGATCTCCACCGGACGGCGACGGCCGGAAGCGTCCGGCTCGCCGAGCTGCATCTTCACGCACTCCAGAGAAGTGACAAAGCCCCGCTCGTCACCGTGAACGGCGACCGGCGCGGTGAGCAGTCGGAATGTGATCCCCTCTTCCTTGGCGTGGTGGATCTCCTCACGGCGGGCGGGCATCTCCTCCTCGCCGCGGCGATAGACGATGTACACATTCTCCGCCCCGAGGCGCTTGGCACAGCGGGCGGCATCCATGGCCACATTGCCGCCGCCGATGACTGCCACGTTCTTCGGCCGCGGAATGGGGGTATCGTACCCTTCCCGATAGGCTTTCATCAGATTGATGCGGGTCAAAAATTCGTTGGCGGAAAACACGCCGAGCAGTCCCTCACCGGGGATGCCGGCAAAATGCGGCAGTCCGGCGCCGCTGCCGATGAAGACGGCTTCATAGCCCTGTTCGAACAGCTCGTCCACCGAAAGTACCCGGCCGATGACCATATTGGTTTCGATCTTCACCCCGGCCGCGCGCAACTGCTCTACCTCCCGCTGCACGATCACCTTGGGCAGACGGAACTCCGGGATGCCGTACATCAGCACGCCGCCCGCGGTGTGGAACGCCTCGAACACGGTGACATCGCACCCTCTGCGGCGCAGATCGCCCGCACAGGTGAGCCCGGCAGGGCCGGCACCGATCACCGCCACCCGATGGCCGTTCGGCTCCACAACGGGGGCCTCGTCGGCCGCTTTGGAATGGTGATCGGCCGCAAAGCGTTCCAGACGGCCGATCGCCACCGGCTCACCCTTGATCCCCCGCACACACTTGGACTCACATTGGCTCTCCTGCGGGCAGACGCGCCCGCAGACGGCCGGCAGGGCATTGGTCGCTTTGATCTTCCGGTAAGCACCGTCCACGTCACCTGACGCGATGCACGAAATGAAATCGGGGATCTGCACGTTCACGGGGCAGCCCGTGACGCAGAGCGGATTTTTGCAGTTGAGGCAGCGGGCGGCCTCGTTCTGCGCCATTTCCGGCGTGTAGCCCAGCGCCACCTCGTCAAAGTTGGCGGCACGAAGGGTCGCCTCCTGCTCCGGCATGGGAGTTTTCGTTTGCTGCATATTCGGCATGGTCAGCGCCCCTCCTTTTCGAACAGCAGGCGGCAGGCGGCCTCCCGCTCCTTGTATTGTCCGAGCCGCTGCATGGCCTCGTTCCAGTCGATCTGATGGGCGTCGAATTCCGGCCCGTCCACGCAGGCGAACTTGGTCTCGCCGCCCACTGTCAGGCGGCAGCCGCCGCACATGCCCGTGCCGTCGATCATGATGGGATTCATGCTGACCACGGTGGGGATGCCCAGCGGTTTTGTCACATCGGCCACCGCCCGCATCATGGGCAGCGGCCCGATGGCCAGCACCAGATCATATGCCTCCCCCGCATCCAGCAATTCCTGCAATTTTGCGGTGACGAAGCCTTTTTCGCCATAGGAGCCGTCATCCGTCATCACGAAAAGGCGGGTGGAGACCTCGGCACACTCCTCCTCCAGCATCACGATGTCCTTGCTGCGAAAACCGACGATCATATCCACCTGCGCCCCCGCACGGAAAAAGGCTTTCGCCTCGGGATAGGCAATGGCGCAGCCCACGCCGCCGCCCACCACGGCCACCCGACGGTGTCCGGCCGTTTCGGTGGCACGGCCGAGCGGCCCGACGAAGTCAAGCAGTGCGTCCCCTTCGTGCAGAGTGTCCAGCAGCAGGGTGGTCTTCCCCACCTTTTGGAAAATGATGGTCACGGTGCCGCGCGCGGCATCGCAGTCGGCCACGGTGAGCGGGATGCGCTCGCCGGTCTCGTTCACACGCAATATGATAAACTGCCCCGCCTGCGCCTTTTGCGCGATCAGCGGTGCCTCGATCTCCATAAGAGTCACAAACGGGTTGAGCACCCGCTTTTTCACGATCGTATACACAGCATAGCCTCCTTTGCGCTTCTTGCTTTATTATACCGCTTTCCCGCGCAATTTCAAGAGGTTATCCGCAAAAACGGACGCTTTGGCTCTTGACATTTTTGCCCTGCAAGGGTAAAATAAGTTCATCATGATTTGCCGCTGTGGTGAAACTGGCAGACACAAGGGACTTAAAATCCCTCGATGGCGACATCATACCGGTTCGAACCCGGTCAGCGGCACCAAACCGGGGCACCCCCATCGGGGGTACCCCGGTTTTGCTGTTGCATGGAGTGTGAAGGACCGCGAAAACGGCGCAGCCGTTTTCACTTGACTGCGCATGAGAAACGTGACCGATCGCAGCAGCTGACCGCGCAGTCACGGTTCAGGATCCGGTCAGCGGCACCGATAAAGCTCCCCGACCTATTTTAGACTGGGGCGCTTTATGATTGCAGGCAATTAACAGTCGCACGCAAAATGTTTTTGCGCACACTTTTTAGTTTGAATTCTCACACTTTTGTTGAATTCTTTTTAAAAATGTGCTATACTGATCATATAGACCAAGGGAATGTTTCAGGAGGCATCACTATGGCTGTAACATACAGAAAACTGTGG
>JAZRVU010000066.1:0-52943 GCA_045599305.1 Acutalibacteraceae bacterium
ACGCAGATAATGACCGCTGTACAGGAGTATTCGATGCGGGGGCATTTCGTGGATATGAAGCAAGCCGCCGTGTACGGGATTCTGAAAGCCCTTGCTAACTATGATATTTCTCTCGGAGTTCCGTTTCTCGTTTACAAGGAATTTTACGTCAAAAACGAGATCGACGATTATATCCGTATGATGCGGACGGGCTATACCGTACAGAGCAACGATGAATACAAGCTACTTCGCAAAACAATGGCGCTGTATAATAAATACGGCACATCCGACGATGAAACGATAGCACTAATAGCTGCTGAAATTGACAGAAGCACTAAATTAACAAAAGAACTCATTGCCGCAGGACTACGGAATATGTCCTATGTCGATTTCTACCGCAAGTATGCCGACGAGGACAGCGAAACTTCCGCAGAGGATGTAACACGGGATGATTCCACCGATCCGGCAAAGATGTTCTTCGACGAGCGGCGGGCAAACGCTGCCTTCGACCGCTATGAGAAGTTGGATATCCGGGAACGTTCAATGATTGCCGACCATCTCGGCTTTTGCAGAGAATGTCACGGTATCTTTGAGATGGAAGAAGATGAAAACGGTTCTCCCGTAAAGCTGTTCCGGCAGAAAAAAGCATACGCCGACCTTGCCTTGCAACACACGCTTTCCTCACCCGACACCGCTTTCCGAATTGTTCATAAGGCATACGACAAAATTCTTGTAGACCTTGCCGTTGACGAATATATCCACATCGTAGAACTGCGGCGCACGAAAAAGACGAAAACAGAGATCGTATATGAATACTGCGCTGACCACAATAACGACTGGGGAGAGATTCACTACACGCTCGGTGAAGACGATTACGATGTCACCCGCTACGTGTACGCTGACAAAAAAGGCGGTTTCTTCTTCGCTGTCGCAGGCGACTGGATCGTTCATCAAGCCGCAAAGGAGCAATTCCCGCAGACGGCGGTCGTACCGATTACGAAAATATAGCACATAAACGAAAAAAATCTGTCCGGGAGCAGCCATCGGGTTACGAAGTCATATTTTTGCCATTGACAAACCAGCAATTCTGTGATATACTTAAATGGCTGATATAAGTGGTGGAGTCTGTCATAGATAATTTTTAATTATCTATTTATATCAGTTGGATAAAGCGTCTCGTGATTAAAACATGAATTGCTATGCCGACAGAACACTGTGTTCTGTCGGCTTTTTCTTTTAAAAAAATAATATTACAGAGGTATTGATATGAGAAAAACGAAAATTGTCTGCACAATAGGCCCCGCCTGTGAGTCCCAAAAAGTATTAGAAGAAATGTATTTGGCAGGAATGAATGTTGCTCGTCTGAATTTTTCACACGGAACACACGAGGAGCATCAAAAGAAAATTGACGCAGTGAAATCAGTACGCAAAAAGCTTAATGTTCCTCTTGCCATTATGCTTGATACAAAAGGACCGGAATATCGCATCGGTGTTTTTGAAAATGGTCCTATTACTTTGAATGACGGCGATGCGTTCACGTTTACCACCGCTGATATCAAAGGAGATAAATCACGCGTTTCTGTAAGTTATAAACATCTTGCTGAAGAATTGAACGTGGGTGACAAAGTGCTTGTCAATAATGGACTTCTTGCTTTTACAGTGACAGATGTCACGGAGACAGACATTGTCTGCCGTGTAGATGTCGGTGGCGAAATCTCTGACCGCAAGAGCATGAGTTTCCCCGGCAAGGTATTAAAGCAAGTTTATTTGAGCGAACAAGACAAAGCCGATTTGCTTTTTGGAATTAAAAATGATGTCGACTATATCGCCTGTTCTTTTGTCTCCTGCAAACAGGATTTGTTGGATGTAAAAGAATTTCTGGCGCAAAACGGTGCAGGGTTAATAAGTTTAATTGCAAAAATCGAAAACAGCACCGGCATAGATAATATTGAAGAAATCTGCTCGGAATGCGATGGAATTATGATCGGACGCGGCGATATGGGAGTAGAGATCCCGTTTGAAAAGCTGCCTGCGATTCAGAAAAAACTAATTACAAAATGCCGTCTGCTGGGAAAACGAGTAATTACGGCTACCGAGATGCTGGAATCAATGATACATAATTCTCGCCCCACAAGAGCAGAAATTTCCGACGTAGCCAATGCGGTTTACGATGGTACGAGTGCCATTATGCTGTCCGGCGAGACTGCTATGGGAAAATATCCCGTTCTGACAGTAAAAACGATGGCAAGCATTGCCGAAACTACAGAAGAAAGTATTCATTATAGTAAGCGATTCTTGAAAACAGAGTTTACGATCAGAAACGAGATGGATGCTATTTCTCATGCAGTTGTCGGAATGGCAATGGATATTGATGCAAAAGCAATTGTCGTATGTTCTTTGTCAGGCGTAACCGCACGAATGGTTTCCAGATTTCGTCCTCCAATTGATATTCTTGCTTTGTGTGTAAATGAAAAAGTTTGGGAAACGCTATCACTTTCTTGGGGAGTGACTCCGGTTATGTGCGAAATGTATCCGTCAATTGAAGTTTTATTTTATTCGGCAAAGCGTTTGGCCGCTGAAAAGTTTAATTTGAAACGTGGCGACAAAATTATCATAACCGGGGGAACATCTCTCGGCGAGTCGGGAAAGACTAACACGATTCGGGTAGAAACAATAGAGTGATGCTTGCAAATTACAGATAAAAAGAGGAAAATGAATTGTTAAATATGGTTCCGGCAATAATACTGTTTGCAGTTACTTATATTCTGATGCTGGCTTTCAGTAAATATCGTCCCTTTATCGCATTAACTTCAGCATTGGTTTTTATTATATCAGGGATGCTGTCTTTGAGTAATATCATTAATAGTATAGACTTTAATGTTTTGCTGATGATTGCCGGCACAATGGGAATTGTTTCGTTGTTTATTGAGAGCAAAATGCCTGCTCGTTTAGCTGATCTGCTGATGGAACACGTACCATCGGTTCAATGGGCAGCAGTCGCTCTTGCACTGTTTTCCGGGATTATCTCAGCTTTTGTGGACAATGTTGCTACAGTTTTAATGGTAGCTCCGGTTGCTCTTGAAATCTGTAAAAAGCTGAAGACAAATCCGGTGCCGTTTATTATAGCAATTGCTGTTTCTTCAAACTTACAGGGTGCGGCAACTCTTGTAGGGGACACGACGGCTATTATGCTCGGCTCTGCTTTAGATATGAGTTTTGTGGATTTCTTTTGGTACAAAGGAAGACCCGGTATGTTCTTTGCCGTAGAAATCGGAGCAATCTTTTCTGCAATTATACTCTATTTTCTTTTCCGCAAAGAAAAGTCGACAATCCCCAAAGGAGCATCAGGTACTCAAGTCACAAATTATATTCCTTCTTTTTTGCTTCTTGGCACAATTGTATTTCTTATCGTCGCTTCCTTCATTCCCAATAAACCTGCTATCACGAACGGATTGATTTGCTGTGTTTTAATGGTGGCGGGAATCATAGCCAATGTGATTCAAAAGAAAAAGTTTTCAGCGGTTATCGAACCGCTGAAAGCAATCGACTTTGAAACGATAGGGCTTTTGCTTGGGCTGTTTTTGATGATTGGTGGGATCGCCGAACAAGGCGTAATAGATGCGGCAGCGAATCTGCTTGCAAAAGCCGGAGGTGGAAATATATTTTTGCTTTATACTGTTATTGTATGGGCATCTGTTCTTATTTCGGCATTTGTCGATAACATTCCATACGTTGCCACAATGATTCCTGTAATTGCAGGACTTTCCTCTGCGTTAAATATGGATCCGACACTTTTATATTTCGGGTTGCTTTCCGGCGCAACTCTTGGCGGAAACTGCACACCTATCGGTGCATCCGCCAATATAACCGGAATAGGAATTCTTCGTAAAGAAGGCTACACAGTTAAAAACTTGGATTTCTTTAAGATTGGTATTCCGTTTACATTTTCTGCGGTCATTCCAGCCTATATTTATATTTGGTGTATGTATGGATTTTGAACCTCATAACACCTGATCAATAGAATGACAGTATCTCAATTATACTGAGAAATATCACGGTTTTCTCTTTTAAAGGAGGGCTTTTATGGCAAAAAGAACAACAAAAAAAGATACATTGAAATCCTCTTTGGATGTTGTAATCAAAGAACTTAAATTATTAAATTTTGCTATGCTTGCCATAGCAGGTGTAATAAATGCGTTTGGAGTTACGGTTTTCCTGTTTCCAGTGAAACTATATGATAGTGGTATTTCCGGACTCTCTATGTTGTTAGACCAAGTAACTCCATCTTACTTAACACTTTCTATCTTCCTACTGTTGTTGAATGTCCCGATTTTTATATTTGGCATGAAACGGCAAGGGATTTCATTCACGATCTATTCTGTTTTTACAGTGGGTGTTTACTCCTTTATGTCCTTCTTGATTATGGATATTCTGCCGATAGATGTGTCATTCATTTCTCCTCTTGCAGGCTCCGATTTGTTGCTGTGCGCAATTTTTGGAGGTGTGATATCCGGAATCGGAAGCGGAATGACAATTCGCTTCGGTGGAGCAATAGATGGTATTGACGTCCTCTCGGTGGTGTTTGCAAAACGGATTGGCATTTCAATTGGTACATTTGTTTTGATTTTCAATACAATCCTTTATGTTGTTTGCGGAATTGTGATTCAAAGTTGGATTCTACCGTTGTACTCGATTGTTACATATTATGTTGGCTCTAAAACGGTAGATTATATTGTAGAAGGATTTAACAGATCAAAGTGTGCTATGATTGTCACGACAAAAGCTGATAAGATTTCTGATGCGTTATCAGACAATTTTGGCACAAGCGGCACGATCGTTAATGCGGTAGGCGGCTATTCAAAACAACAAAAAGAAATAATCTATTTTATAATTAACCACTTTCAAATAAACAGATTAAAAAAGATAGTGCATGAAATTGACAAATATGCGTTTATATCCTTACAAGATGTTTCTGACATAATCAGGACTCAAAACACCTGAATAAGGGCGGGTTCTTCTTTGCCGCTGCAGGCGAGTGGATCGTTCGTCAAGCCGCAAAGGAGCAGTTCCCGCAGACGGTGGTCTTACCGATCACAAAAATATAGCCCATAAACGCAAAAAAGCCCCGCCCGGAGCCAAGAAAGCCTTGATTCCGAGGGGACATTTGCCAAATATCGGTTTATATCATTATCCAAAAACTAAGCAGCGCCATTATAGACGAACTTGCGGTATAAACCCATTTGATTTTTTTCGTTCACATAGACCATAGCGAGTTCGTTGGAGAGATGGCCACATAAATTAAGACGATAAACTTGAGTTAGCATATATTGACATTTGCTTGGATTTATGATATAATCAATATGGAAGTTAGTAGCTTGCAGTCAGCGAGCCCAAAAGCATCCCGTGTAAAAGTTGATAAGTATATTGATGCGCAAGTTATTTCATTGTGGAATGATTTGCGCATTTTACTATAAAAGAGTTGGGATACAATGAAATCTATTTTTTGTATGAAAGAGAGAAATGATATGTTCAAAAATGGTAATATGAAACTTATTTTGTTTCCCATATTGGTAGTTGTCTTATTGGCTGTTATTCTAATTGTTGTTTTCACTAAAGGGCATCCAAAAACCCCTGCTACAACAGAAAAAGTGTTTAATGCAATAGAAAACAATGGCTTTGTTGGTGCAGATATAACAAGCGATTATCAGGAAAAATGGGATATGGGTAACGAACTTCAAAATGCAATTGCCTTTGAAGATGGCGATATAAGATTTGATTTTTTTGAGTTTGATAGTTATAAGAATGCCGAACATATTCGGAAGCAATATCAAAGCTATATTCGTGAAAATCGATATGATTATCCCAACATTGAAGTTTCAGAAGGTGCAGCTAATTATATGCTATATACCATAAAAGCAAACGGATTATATACAATTTGTATGCGAGTCGATAACACATTGGTTTTTGCTTATTGTAACGAAGAGAATGCGAACAAATTAAATGCCATTATGATCGAAATAGGATATTTTGATGAATAAAGGAAGTGATAAGTTTTGAATGAGAAAGCAGCCATATATGTAATTTTCTTTGCGGCTATGATTTTTGTTAGCAAATAGTTTAACAAATGGATTTTAGATAAAGTATATGAATCAGCAAATTTAACCGTAAAAGATGTTATGGAGTATCGTGCGGAATTGCGTGGTTCTACAAAACAATCACGAAAATTATCAAGTTGGATTTTAAGCGTTTCTCCCGAACCACAAAAGACGAAAAAATATTTTGCCTTATACCATCTTGCTTCTGCTCCAAGCGTGATTTGTTTTAGTGTTTCTATTATGGGATTATTTACTCATTTGTTTGATACATTTTTAGATTATGCTTGCTTTATCGTGTTAGGAATAACAATGATAACAACAATATTGGGAACGGTAGCTGGTTTTAGAAAATAATTGTTAAAAAGAGCGTGTGAAAGATGATTACTCATTTTTCACACGCCCTTGCTTTGTTATGTGTAAATCAGATCATTATTGACGATTTCCGTTGCCGTTTCACGGACTGCGTTCATTTTCTGTACCCAAAGCATTTGATTTTCCGCTTTGAACGTTTCTGTGATACCTTCCTTTTCGGCAAGTTCTTTTACCAGCCGAAAGAACATATCCTCCGCCTGCTCGTTCAGATCGGCAAGGTATTCATTCAGCTTTCCGCTCGTCAGAAGCTCGGCGTAAACTGTTCTGCAGTGTTGCTTCAGATGCCGCAAGTGCCGATGTCCCCATATTCCGATGGGACTTTCCTCCGGCTCATCATCTCCGGCAATGAGGTAGTAATCACCTACAAGCTCGTATTTCAGTCCGGTACGTTCATCCGTTATGTACTTTTTCATTATGCGTCCTCCTTTACAATAACTCGCAGTTTCTTTGTCGGGGCATCAATGATTTTCAGTATCAGTTCATTGACGTCCTCAATCGGCTTATCCTCGTGAATGTACTCATTCCGTGCCGTCATAAGGCACCCGACCAGTAATCTGTGCTCAAAATCGTCCAAGTAAATGTGTCTCCGCTTTTCTCTCATAGCTATCGCCTCCTTGCGCCTATATTGTAGGCGATAACAAGAAATAAATCGAATGTGCGGATTTCGAAGTATTCAAGCGGAATATGTGTATTTGGTGTCGGTGAAATAGATTTTTATCAAATCCCTTATGAATACTCGTACCAAAATGCCGCAGTCACCGAAAGGTGGCTGCGGCATTTTTCTATTCGGCGAGACTTGAGGGGAGGGAGAAACGCCGCAGGCGTTTCGGAAGAAACAGTCCGGTGGACTGTTTTCGCCGACGCGTGCGTGCCGCCGGCGAAGCCGGTGGGCAAGTCTCGCGGATCACAAGAAAACCGCCGCAAGCCTGCGACAAAAGCACACCCCGCGGGGTGTGCTTTTTAGAAATGCCGATTGTGGGCGGAAGATCATTCCCCCAAAAAGGGACAGACGTTTTCGCTGTTGTAGAGCCAGCCGCTAAAATAGGATACATAGTACTGTCCCTTGTGTACCCGAATTTGGCAGCGCAGGCTCTCTCCCGAGGACAGCGGAACCGATACCTCAACGAGATTGGAGGTCACCTCTGTTCTGTAAAAAGCCGCGAACACCTTATCGTCGATCGGTTCAAACCCCATATAGCGCAGCTGCGTCAGTACAAAGGAGACGACCTTGTCCTTGTCGTTTTCTTTTATAAGCACAGCGTCGTAGGATCGTTTGATGTAAACGGAGTTGAGCCGTTTTTGGGGAAGAGTGCCTTCGCTTTGCTGCCGCTCATTCGGAACGGCACCCCGACAGGAAACCTCTTCTCCGGTGCCCATTCGGCCCCCGTATTGCCAGTAGGTCCATTCCTGATCGGCACTCGCGTCCGCAAACGTCATCAAGACCGCCTTGCCCTCCACCAAAAGGGTAAACTGCTGTTCCCGGTTTTCCGGAAGTGCTTTGGGCAGCGGTTCTTTGTCGGGATTGCGTGTCCGGGTGTCGGCGTTGGTGCTTTCTGTCAAAAACGCCTCCGTCGGTGCGGGTGCGGTGGACGCTGTCGAAACGGGGGAGAGGACATCGCTCGACGAAGCCTCCGTAACGAAAGCGTTCGTCGTTTCGGATTCGGCAGATGCCTCGGTATGGTGTTCGGTCGTGGTGTCCGGTATGACGGAGGTGGTGGGTACGGTGGTCAAAAATGCGGTTGATTCTGTGGAGACAGCGGTGGGTGTGTCATTGGATCGGCGGCAGACGGTCGAGGACAGCATGGCGGACACAACGAACAGAATACTCAATACTTGCTTGGTAAAGGGCGTCTTTGTTCGTCAAAAAAAGCCATTGCTGACTGTGGGAGTTCTGGCGGTTGCTTACATTTTAATATCTGCGTTGGTAGTATTCAACGTTGAGCCGGAATCGTTCAATACGTATTTTGATGCTGTGTATTGGGCAACCGTTTCGCTAACGACAATGGGATATGGTGATATTTATCCGATCACGACTGTCGGAAGAATTGTAACAATGTTTTCTTCGATTTTCGGAATTGCCATTATCGCCCTTCCGTCCGGTATCGTTACAGCCGGATTTATGGAAGAATTAAACAGCAACAACAAATAATGCATAGCGAGACGGAAAATCCGCAACGGATCTCAAAGCCGCTCGGCTCTTGACATTTTTGCCGCACTCTATTATACTGGACACATCATTTTGAAAAGAGGTACGCTATCATGACAAAAGTCATTATGAACGAGAACGGCTGGACCTGCCTGCAGGAGTCTGATCCCGAAAAGCACGTTCTGGAGGTCAGCTGCCGGGCGGAGAACGGCGTGGTTGTGGAGGTGCGCTTCCGCCATAATGACGGCGAGGAACAGTTCGCCAAGGTGACGCTGAACGGCAAAGACGCGCTGCCGATGGCAGTCGAGGAGTTTGCAAAGCATTTTGAGCAGAAGCATTTTGAGTTCAAGTAAGACCCGAAAACACATTGCATAGCGTGACCCGCCGAAAAGATTTTTTCGGCGGGTTTTTTATCGCTTGAAAATGGCTGTTTTTCTTGCAATTTTTTTCCGTTATTGGTATACTTATCTTGTTATCCAAACCAATTGATAGTGAGGGATCATTATGCAAACGAAAATAATTGACCTTTGCGGCACGTGGAAGATCAAAGGTGCCACAAGCGACCGCGGGGGGATGAGAGACTGGCCGCGGGACACCCGCTGGATGCCGACATATGATGCGCCGGTCCCCGGCTCGGTGCAGGAGGCCATGGAGTTTGTCACGGGAGACGTGCATTTGGCGCATAATGTGTACAACGCCCGTTTCATCGAAGAGCAGTTCTGGCTGTATTCCCGGTCGTTCGTGCTAAACGAGGCGGATCTGGCCGGGGATAACCGCGTCCGGCTGGTCTTTGAGGGTCTGGATCTGAACGCCGTCATCTATGTGAATGACCGTGAGGTCGGGCGGCACGCCAACTTTTACACCCCCTGCCGCGTGGATGTCACGGCGGCTGTCCACCCGGGCGAAAACCGCCTTGCCGTGCGTCTGGAGAGCGGCATCTATTCCTATTGCAACAAAGACACCTCCGCCATGCACTGCAACGATGTCGGCCGTCAGCTGCGCCGCATGTATATGCGCAAGCCGCAGTCCGCGTTTGAGTGGGACTGGTCGCCGCGTCTTTTGAATGTCGGTATTTACAAGCCGTGCCATCTGGAGATCGCGCCCTTCTTTGTTAATGAAGCGTCGGTCTTCCACGATCTGAACGACGATTATTCGCAGGCGACCGTCCGCATCCGCCAGTTTTTGAGCCTGTCCGCCGAGCGGCGCGTGAGCGTTTCGGCGAAGATCGAGGAGACCGGCGAGGGGACGACATGGGTCGGCACCATTTCGGGCGAGCAGTATGCGCCGCTGACCTTTACGGTCGATCACCCCACGCTGTGGCAGCCGAGAAACCACGGCACGCCCTATCGCTATTCCCTGACGATCACGGTGCGCGACGAGGCGAGCGGCGAGATCATCAGCGAAACGTCCCGCAAGATCGGTCTTCGTCATGTGGTGATCGACCAGTCGCCGCGCCCGCAGGGCGGAAGATATTTTAAGCTGATCGTCAATGGTCATAAACTGTTTGCCAAGGGCGGGAACATGATCCCCGCCGATATCCTCTTCTCCAAACTCGACCGCGCCGCGTATGAGGTGCTGATCGACCGCGCCTTTGAAGACAACTTCAACGCGCTGCGCGTCTGGGGCGGCGGTATATACGAAAGCGATGACTTTTACGATCTGTGCGACGAGCGCGGCATGATCGTGTGGCAGGATTTCATCGGCGCGTGCGCCACCTATCCCGCCGCCGACCCGGCATTCCACAAAAACTACATCGGGGAAGTCGCCTATGAGATCCGCCGTCTGTCCCAATATGCCTCTCTGGTGATCTACGCCGGCAACAATGAGATCGACCAGTTCATGGCAAACGTGCCGTCGCAGCACTATTACACCGATGCCGCTCTCTATTATTACACGCTGCCGATGATCCTGCGGCAGGAGGGTGACAACCACTATTATCAGCCCTCCAGCCCCTGCTCGCCGGAGGGGATCCATCCCTGCGATTTCAGCGTGGGTGACCAGCACCCGTGGGATATCGGGTTCCGCGACCGCGACTATTTCAAATACCGCACGTACGATTGCCGCTTCCCCAACGAAGGGGGCATTTTGGGGCCGACCAGCCTGCCCAACATGATGGCGGCGCTCGGCGAGGGGCAGGAGTATATGCACTCCTTTGACTTCAAGGTGCATGACAATTCCATCTGCGACATGGATGACTGTGCGCCGGAACGCCTCCTTTTTGAGAAACTGGGCATGGATATCGAACAGGGGCAGATGTCCCTGCCCGATTACGTGTACTACGGCGGATTCCTGCAGGGGGAAGGGTTGACGGAGTATATCCTGAACTTCCGCCGCCGGATGAACGACACCACCTGCTCCGCCATCTTCTGGATGTATAACGATTGCTGGCCGGCCACCCGTTCGTGGACGACGGTCGACTATCTGCGCAACCGCACCCCGTCTTTCTGGCCGGTCAAGCGGGCGTTTGCCCCCGTGGCACTGGATATCGTGGTGGGTGAAAACGGGCTGGATGTGTACGGCATCAATGAGTATCTGGAAGCGCGGGAGGCCAAACTGGTCTTCGGCATGGCCGGCCCGGACGGCTCCGATCTGCACCTGCAGGAAGAGGCGGTGACTCTTGAGGCGAACACGTCCACTGTCCTGCTGCACGTGGACGGCCCGCTGCCCGCACAGGCGATCCCCTTTGCGGAACTGTATGTGGACGGTCGGCTGGTCTCGCGCCGCCGCTTTGTGGATAAGCCCTATAACACCTTGGGGCTGCGTCCGTCAAAGATCCGTGTGACGGTCGACGGCGATACCGCCACCTATGTGTCCGACAGCTTCGTCTTCGGCGTCTGTCTCGACCTTAACGGCGAGGACGGGGCGCTTTCCGACAACTACTTCGATCTGTACCCGTCGCGGCCGTATACCGTCAAACTGGGCCGGCAGTCCGGCCGGGTGCTGTATGCGTATATGGGCAACGCCTGATTGGCGGCACAGAAATATTTTGCCGATTGGCATGAAGAAGGCTCCGCATACATCGTGTGATGTGTGCGGAGCCTTTTGCTTTGTCGCTTTATTTGCAGCATTCCAGCACCGTTTTGAAAAGCGCCAGTTCATACTCACAGGTGTACGGATTTTCCTTTTCGCCCGTGACATAGGCGGCGAAGCTTGCCATCATGTCGTCATAGCGGTCGCAGGTCTCGCTCTCGTCGTGCGCGCCGGTGACCTGCCAGGCGGTGCTGTCGTGCACAGTGCGGCCGGTATATTGCCCGTTGTCCCTCGCCATTTCCAGCGGGCACAGCTCCACCGCTTTTTTGGTGCCGGTCACGACAAGCCGACGGCGGGCAAAGCCGCCGATCTCGTTGGCGGCAGTCTTGATGACGGCATTGCCGTCCGGGTAGGTCAAAAGGGCGTGACAGCTGTCCTTCACCTGCAGGCCGTTTTTGCCGGAGGATAGATTGAACGGGTGGATCTGTTCGGGCATACCCTTGGTCTGCAGGCAGAGGTCGATCAGATGACAGCCGAGGAAGAACATCATGCCGCCGGGGAAGGTGCCCAGCCACGCGTGCAGATCATCCGGCTCCAGACAACTCATCTGTGCTTCGATGCTGACGATATCGCCCAGTTCGCCGTCCTTGGCCGAGGCGACCAGTTCTTTGATGAAGGGGTTGTAGCGGTACATATAGCCCGTGTGGAAAACGGTGCCGTTGTTTTTGACTGCGACGATCAGCTCTTCAAAGTCCTCAAGGCTCAGTCCGCCGGGCTTTTCCATGTGGATGTGCTTGCGGTGGGCGGCGGCCAACAGCGCATATTTGGTCAGATGCACCTCTTCGGTCTCAATGGCGACTGCCTCTATGGTGGGGTCGCTGAGCACCTCGTCAAGGGTCAGTTCGGGGTATCCGTTGAAGACGGAGAGCGCATCCTTGAACTTTTCCCGCTCATCCTCCACCAACACATAGCCCGCGATCTCGAACAGGTCGCTCTGCCTGACCAGGCTTTGAAAGATGGGGATGGCGTGGCTGAATCTGTTGATGCCGATCTGGGCGATACGGATCTTTCTCATTTGAGTTTCCTCCAATCAAACTGCACCAGCGGGAATGCTCCGCCGGCGGCAAGACGCGTATACACCTCGGGTGCCTTTTCGGGGGAGTGGGTCTCCTGTACCATGTCCGCAAGAGCCAGCCGTCCGCATCCGTGCAGCCGCGTCAGCGCCGTGAGGTCATCGCGCTGTGTCCACCAGCCGCCGTGGGATTCGTGCTGCGGGCGGGCGAGGGTGTGCGCACCGATCAGCGTGATGCCCGGCCCGTGTACCTTGCGGTAGTAGTCGATCGTAAAATCGGAGTTGCGGGTGCAGCCCAGAAGCGCCACCCTGCCGAAGCGCGCCATGCAGTCCAGCACGTTATCCAGCGCCTCGCCGAAGCCGGTGACCTCGATGGCGACCTGCGCGCCGCCGCCTGTGACCGATTTTACCTGTTTGGCAAAATCCGGCCGGCGGGGGTCAAAGGCGTAGTCGGCGCCGATCTTCAGCGCGTCCGCACGCTTGGCCTCGTCAAGGTCTGCCACAATGATGGGCGCGGCGCCCGCGGCCTTCAGCAGTTTCACCGCGATCTGCCCCAGAATGCCCTGACCCATCACGATGGCCGGTTCGCCCAGTTCCAGACGGCATTTGCGTATGGCAGCCAACGGGAAGGTGGCGATATGCCAGAGTGCCGCCTCTTCAAAGGACACAGTGTCGGGAATTTTGCACACATTCATCTCTTTCACGCAGTTGAACTGTCTGTGCCTGCCCCATGAGCAGATGACCCGGTCACCCGGCTTGACAGAGGTCACCGCATTGCCTCCTGCCGTCACATATCCCGCTGAACTGTATCCGCCGTAGCGGGGGAATACCGCCTCGGTGGCTTTATCCGCGATGCTGATATTGGTGTCGCCGGTAAGATTGGCTCGCTCGGTGCCGGCACTGATGGTGGAGACCTGTACTTCGATCACCACCTCGTCGGCTGCCGGTGTCGGTATGGCCTCGTCGATCAGTTCGGCCACGCCGGCGGATGTAAATACGATCCCTTTATTCATAAAAATCGCCTCCTGCCGTCATTATACATCATTGACAAGAGCGGAAAAACATAGTATTGTATACAATATAGGGTAATTTTCTGCAATCAATATCGGGTGATTCGCTATGAATGACATAATTTTCGCCAATTCGTTTTCATTCAACGAACTGGTTTTCACCTGCTTTCGCCACAGTGATGTGAGCGGCGGTGCAGGCACCAATTTTCTGGCGGTGATGAAAACGGGGAGCGCCAGAATCAAGGCGGGGGACGTGACATTGCATTTAAAGCCGGGTGACGTGTTCTTTATCCCCAAGGGATTGCCATATCATTCCTACTGGACGCCCGACGGCACGGTCAGTTGGGACTCCTACAGTTTTCTGCATTGCCCGGACGCCAAAAGCGCCGGGCTGATGCTGCAGAAGATACCGTGTGACAAGGAAACGAGGATACTGTTGTCCACGCTGTCCGAAAACAAAGTGGTCGGTTTTGCCTCCGTTGGGTTGCTGTATACGATCATGGCACGTCTGCTTCCCCGCATGAAACGCCGGGACACCGCCGGGCATACGGATATTTATGAAACAGTGATCAAAGCTCTGCATACCGACACCGCCGTTTCCGTGGAAGCGCTGGCGGCGCAGTGCGGCATCAGCGTATCGGGACTTTACGCGGTGCTGCGGCGGGAATTCGACACCACGCCTCACGCGCTGCGTGTCGGCGTGATCGTCGAAAAGGCCGTGGATATGCTAACCAATACGGATATACCCGTGGAGACAGTCAGCGATATGCTGGGGTTCAGTTCCCCTTCCTATTTTCGCAAGTGCCTGAAAAATCAGACCGGCAAAAGTCCCCGTGATATCCGCCGGGAGTCGTATTTCTGAAAGTAACACCGCCTGCAAAAAAAGCAAGCCCCGATCGAAGAACGATCGGGGCTTGTCTTTTGCTGAACGTACGGGGTCAATCCTCTTTCAGCACCAGCACCTCATAGGGCGCCAGCGTGACCGTGCCGGTCATCTTCCGGCCGGTGATCAGCTCGGTGTACGGGCGCGTCAGCGTCAGTGTACCTTCCTGACGGGCGGTCTCCAGCGCGATCAGCCCCTGCTGCTGCCCTGTGCGCGCCACCAGCCGCACATTGTCCGATGCCTCGGCGATCGGCGGCACGTCCACCAGACGGCGCAGATCCTCCTCTGCCGGCACCGAGCCGAGCAGGATCACCCGGCCTTTGCCGATGCGGCGCTCGCAGATGGCACACAGCCCGTCGAACTCGCCGCCGCAGTAATCCGCCAGCGAGGAGGCACCGCGCAGTTCAAAGGCGTCGTAATACCGGGAGGTGCCGCAGTCCGAGCCGTCCTGCCATTTGACGTGCAAAACGTCGTTGCCGACCGGCTTTTGATATTTGGTGTACACGCCGACAAAGTCCTCCAAAAAGGAGAACGGTGCCTCGGTGTATTTGGACATATAATCGGTGGTGATATCGCTCATCGGGCCCACGATCCATGTGCCGCCCTCCTCGACAAATCGCTGCAGGCGTGCCCGGGTCTCGCCCTCGATCGTTGTCTGGAAGGGGGACAGCACGACGCTGTAGCCGTCCAGCGGATGACCCTCGTCGATCACGTCCACATTGCGGTGGGAAAGCGGGCGGTAAAACCGGTCGCGTACCGTGGCGGCATAACGGAAGCCCTCCAGAAGCGGGGCCGCGGAGAAATTCAGTTCCGATGTCTCGGAATAGTAGAGCGCAATTTCGGATTTTACGTGCGTATTCTTGAGGAAGTCTTCGCACTTTTCGATATCCGCGGCGGCCTGACGCACCTCGTCACTGACACGGTAGGGGCGTCCGGCGGTGGTAAACACCGCCCCGTGCGCCAGTTCGTGCCCGTTGGGGTGGGTGCGGAAGAGCCAGTACATATTCGCCTCGGCGCCCGAAGCGATCGGCAGCCAGGTGTTGATATAGCAGTTGCCTGCCTGCCGGTCGCTGTTGGAGGTGACATGCGATCCGCTCCAGCCCACCTGTGTTTCCGTTACCCAGAAGGGGCGTTCCTTGATCGGACGCAGAAAATCATAGAAGAAGCAGGGATCGGCCACGCCTGTGGTAGTGTCATAGTGGTTGAACTGCACCACGTCGAGGTGTGCGTTGGTCTTGTAATATCCCAGCAGATTGTTCGGCATCATGTCCGTGCCGACCGGTGCGTCGGAATAGCGATGCAGGATGTCCGCCTGTTCATCGAGGAACGAGCGGATCTGTTCGCACTGGAAGCGTCGCCACTCGACCAACAGTGAAGGGTGCCGCCACTGGTCGGGATAGGGGGCATCGATGTCCTCGAAGCGGTCATAGGTGAGCGACCAGCGCACGGTGCCCCATGCCTCGTTCAACTGTTCGATCGTCCCGTATTTCTTTTGCAGATACTCCCGGAATGCCGCCTTGCAGAGTTCACAGAAGCAGCCGTCCTCATAGGGGTAGAACTCATTGTCGATCTGCCAGCCGATCACACCGGGATGCTTCCCGAACACTTTGGCCATTTCGGTGACGATGGCGCGGTTCTTTTCCCGCAGCAGCGGCGAGGTCTTGCAGGTGTGCACGCGTGACGATACCTCCACCCGCAGGCGATTGCCGCCCACCCGGCGTGCCTCGGGGTATCCGTTCATCAGCCAGCGCGGCGGGGTGCAGGTGGGGGTGCACATCACGGTGCCGATCCCGGCGCGGTGCAGTTTGTCCACCGTGCGCAAAAGCCAGCCGAAATCATATTCGCCCTCGCGCGGCTCCATTTTTGACCACGCGAATTCGCCCACGCGCAGCACGTTCAGCCCGTATTCCCGGCAGCGCTCGATATCCTTATCGACCTCCGCTTCCTCCCACATCTCGGGATAGTAGGCCGCACCGATCAGAAAGTTTTTCATGTGACGCGCTCCTTTTTGGTTTATTCGCAGACGAATTCCACGGTGAGCAGCTTATGGGGCGCCAGCCGGAAATCGACGGCCGCACCGTCGCCCAGCTTCTGCAGGCGCTTTTCTTCCAGATCGGTCTCATAGACCTCCCGTACCGCCACACCCGGCAGGGTGAGGGTGAGCCGCCCGTCCTGTGCGGCATCGCCGGTGTTCAGCACCCGCAGGATCAGCGAATCGCGCCCGAGTGCCCGCTTCAGCGTGGTGACGGCAAGTCCGCTGCCCGAAAGGGCGTAGGCCGCGCCGGCATCGCCGAGGCAGGCTTCGGGACGTTGGTAACCCGGCAGTACGCTGTCCTCGGTCTGGCGGTTGAGCCGCAGCAGAGGGGTGAAGATGGCGGCGTCCACCTCGGGCAGGAAGTCGGCATTCTCGCCGTTGTGCGGTACCAGCGCCAGATCGTATTCGATCGTGGTGAGGTTCTGCGCCTCCTGCATGAAATATTCCGGCGAGCGGCCGAGCGTGCCGTTGTCGATCAATTCAATGGCGCGCAGCACGGTGAGTGCCAGCGCATGGGTCTCGTCGTCGGTGCACTCATATTCATAGATGCCGCGTGCCGCCACGGCCAGACCGGCCTCGGCCTCGGCCACCCGGCAGTAATCCTGCATGGAATGGGTGGGATAGGGCTGTTCGGCGGGCAGATCGTACCCTTCCACATGGATGGGACGGCGCACGCGGTCGAATGCCTGTCCGCTTTCCGAATGGGTGGCGGCGGAGAGATAGGTGGGGAAGAGGGCGCGCAGACGGTGGTTGCGGCAGGTGTTTTCCACCTTCAGGTGAATAGCCAGACGCCGTGCCCCCGCGAGCAGCGTGACACGGTAGGTCACGGTGACGGTGCCGGTCTCTTCGGTGCGGCGGCGCCGGTCGGGCGTGAGGCCGCAGGGCACGGTCAGCGTGACCTTCACCTCATAGGCAGTGCCGAGCGGGGTGTCGAAAAGCAGTGACACATCCGCCGCCGCGGCAGTGGAATAGACGGTGCGCGGGTCGAATGTCGGCTCCACATGGGTGTAGACATGGCCGGCCTCACCGCGGTCCTCCCACAGCATTTGCGAGGGGTAGGTGCGGCCGGTCACCTTATCGAGCAGGTCAAAGGTGCCGTTTGGGTTGAACTGTACGCGCAGGTATTCATTTTCCATCACGCCGGGCGCCTTGCCGAGAAAATAGTCGTGGCGGTTGGCGATACGGTGGTCGTGAGGCGCGCGGTCGAATTTCAGCCGCAGATAGCCGGCGGCGGGGACGGCGGGCAGGTCGATCAGCGCCGTCACGCGGGTGAGAGAGCCCCAGGTGGGATGACCGAGGCGGGGGTTATAGCGCACATCGCCCGACACATCCGCCGAGAGGATCCTGACCGGCACGGCGCTGCCGTCCGGCGCGATCAGCGCAAAATCAGCATTGCCCATGCCTTCGGGGACGTCAAACGTGTACTGCCCCACACCGCCGATGGGATAGGGGGTGGGGTTGAACACCCACAGCGACGGTTCCTCGCTGCCGCGGCTCATCAGGAAACGCAGACACTCCTCCGTCTCCTGTGCCGCCAGCGACATCGCCGCGCCGTAGCGCGCCATCACCTGCTCGAACACCTCGTCCACCGAGCAGCAGTCCAGGCTGTCGTGCGCGTGGTTCTCCAGCACATACCGCCAGGCTCTGTCCACCGCCCAGGCGGGGTACTTGTGGCCCAGCAGCCACGACACGGCGGTAAACGGCTCCAGTTCGCGGGTGAGCATATCCTCACAATCGTAGTGGCGCTTTTTCTGGCGGGGGTGCAGGGCATTGCCGGATTCCAGCACCGATTCGCGGGTGCACATCAGTTCGCCCTTGTAGCGCTGCGGGATGAGGCTTTTTTCTTTATAATCGGCCAGCACGGCGGCCTCGTACTCCTGCGGCGTGCTCTGCCGCACCTCGATATCCGGGTACAGCGCTTCGATCTTTTTCAAAATGGGCAGCAGATCCTCCTGTGCCCAGGAATGGTCGATGCCGTTGAGCCACATCATGTGTTTGGAATCGGAGACGGACATCCGCAGTGTGCGCATCGACTCCACCCGCTTTTTCAAGCCGGGACGGTCGAATGGCTTGCCGTCGATGATCTCAGTATAATCCTCCGCCTCATCCGGCAGGGCAGTCGCCTCACCGTAGCCGCCGTTGGTGCGCAGAAAATTGACGACCGAGCCGTCGGGCGCTTCCCACTCGAAATAACTGCGGGAATCCTGCGGCACACCGCGCCAGGCGATGACACCGGAGATGTCGAAACCGCGCAAGATCTGCGGTAGCTGCGAGGTGTGGCCGAACTCGTCCACCTCATAGGAGAAACGCATGACGCCGCCCAGTTCTCCCGAGGCGCGCACACCGTATTGCAGGTTGCGTACCAGTGCCTCGCCGCCCACCAGATTTTCCAGCGGCTGGGTGTACCACGGGCCGCAAAGCAGCTGCCCGGCCTTCACCAGTGCCGCCACCCGCTCTTTCATCTCCGGCTTGGCCTCCACATAGTCGCCGATCATGGCGTATTGGCCGTCCAGAATGAACCGGTAATTCGGCTGCGTCTCCAGAATGTCCACCAGCCGGTCACAGAGTTCGATCAGCCGTACGAGATATTTTTCGTGAGACTGATACCACTCGCGGTCCCAGTGAGTGTTGGACAGTACATGATAGATCTCTTTTTTTTCCATCGAAATGCGCCCCCTTTTCTTTAATGAAATTATATCAGCAGCCACGGCAAAATGCAATGTTTTTTGCCGAAAAGGGCACAAAAAAGCATCCGCCGTCGGCAGACGGCGGATGCTGCGCGATTATCATATCATAAAACCAAAGGCGACAGCCTTTGAGAGCGGCAAAGCCGCTTGCCGTGCCGCAGCACAGCGTTTGGATGATATTACATTTTGTAGCCGAAGTTGTTCAAAAGCCCCTGGCGGTTGCGCCAGTCCTCTTTCACCTTTACCCAGCATTGCAGGTTCACCTGTATGCCGAAGAGGCGCTCCATCTCCGCCCGCGCACGGGAGGCCAGCTCCTTGAGCATGGCGCCCCGCCGGCCGATCACGATGCCCTTGTGGCTTTCCTTTTCGCAGTAGATCGTGGCACCCACATCGAGGATATCCCGTCCCTTTTCGGTGGTGCCCTCCTCGAATTCGTCGATCACCACCGCGATGCCGTGGGGAATCTCCTGCTGCAGCAACAGCAGCATCTGTTCGCGGATGAGTTCGGCTGCCAGCACACGCTCGGGCTGGTCGCTCACCGTGTCGTCGGGGAAGAAGTGGGGGCTTTCAAAGGCAAAGGCCGCCAGTTCCTCCACCAGATCGTCCACCGCCTCGCCGGTGAGGGCGGAAAGCGGGACGATGGCGGAAAAATCGTATTCGTCCTTCCAGGCGTCGATGGTGGCGAGCAGGGGGAGCTTGTCCTCCAGCAGGTCCACCTTATTGATGACCAGCACCACCGGCATTTTCTGCCGCTTGAACTGGGCGAGCAGATCGCGGTCGGCATCGGACACCCTGGCGTCCGGCGTGACCACCAGCACGCCCGCATCCACGCCGCTCACCGCCTCGTCGATCGACTTCACCATGAAGTCGCCCAGTTTGGTGCGGGGGCGGTGGACACCGGGGGTGTCCAGAAACACCAACTGCAGATCGTCTCTGGTCAGCACGCCCATGATACGGTTGCGGGTAGTCTGCGGCTTATCCGAGACGATGGCGACCTTGTGGCCGACCAACCGGTTGAGCAGGGAGGATTTTCCCACGTTCGGCCGCCCCACAAGGGCGATGAACGCGGACTTGGTCTGTTGCTCCATGTGATGCTCCTTTAATTTGACATGACATAACTCTCGTCGCGGGGCAGCCCGACAGAGAGCATGACGGCTTCTTCTCGCTCACGCATACGCACGGCCTCCAGCCCGCCCTGCACATGGTCGTAGCCCAGCAGGTGCAGCATGGAGTGGACGGTCAGGTAACCCACCTCGCGCTGCAGCGAATGGCCGAAATCGCGCGCCTGCTTTTCGGCGTGCTCGATGGAGATGACGATGTCGCCCAGCATCTGGGCGCCGGTCTCGGGATCCACATCATACACGCCGTTCTCGCCCAGCGGGAAGGAGAGCACATCGGTGGAGGCGTCGATATGGCGGTGCTCCAGGTTGATCTCATGGATCTGTTCATCGCTCACGATGGAGACATCCACCTCCGCGTTGCCCTGAAACCCCTCTGTGACCAGTACGGCATTGCAGCAGCGGCGGATCAGCATACGGATACCCGTGGGGATCTTGACGACCTTCTGTTTGTTTTCAATGACGACCCGGATTTTTTCCATTTGCTCTGTCCTTCTTTCTGTTCTCATCGCGTTCGTATTTTTCATAAGCCTTTACGATGGCCTGCACTAACTGATGACGCACCACATCTTTTTCGCTGAAGGTGCAGATCGCCACATCGTCCACGTTTTTGAGCACCTGCGTCACCTCGCGCAGACCGCTCTTTTTGCCGTCGGGCAGGTCGATCTGGGTGATATCGCCGGTGATGACCATTTTGGAGTTGAAGCCCAGACGGGTGAGGAACATCTTCATCTGCTCGGGCGTGGTATTCTGCGCTTCGTCAAGAATGACGAAGCAGTCGTCCAGCGTGCGCCCGCGCATATAGGCGAGCGGGGCGATCTCTATGTTGCCGCGCTCCAGATATTTCTGGTATGTCTCCGTCCCCAGCATATCGAACAAAGCGTCGTAGAGCGGGCGGAGATACGGGTCGACCTTGGACTGCAGATCGCCGGGCAGAAATCCGAGTTTTTCGCCCGCTTCCACCGCCGGGCGGGTGAGGATGATGCGGTTGATCTCCTTGGCGCGGAAAGCGTTGACCGCCATGGCCACGGCGAGATAGGTCTTGCCGGTGCCGGCGGGCCCGACACCCAGCGTGATGGTGTTGTGGCGGATGGACTCCACATACTGCTTCTGCCCGAGCGTTTTGGCCTTGATGGGGCGTCCCTTGGCAGTGATGCAGATGCTGTCGGTCAACTGCGGCAGGGAGTCTTCGTTGCCCTCGTCCACCAGCATCAGCACATACCGCACGTTCTGCTCGCCGAGCTGTTCGCCGCGGTTGACGAGCTGCAGCAGGCCCTGCATCGCTTTGATGGCCTTGGAGACGTTTTCCGGCTCGCCGCTCACCTTCAGGTCAGTGCCGCGGCTCACGATGTCCACCTGATAGTGCTGCTCGATCAACTGCACGTTTTCATCGAAACTGCCGAACAGCGAGACGATCTGTTCCATGCGGTCGACATTGAGGATCTGTTCAAACATGCTGTACTCCTGTGTTTTGCTTTGAATTTATATTATTGTACCACAGTTTTTTCGGAATGTCATTGTCAATTTTCAACAAAAAAGTGCGAGGAATATCAGAAATATCACAATCAAGACAGTCGAGGCGTGTGGCACCGTGAACTTATCCGGCGGCATCGGCGCTTTGCAGATGCAGCGGCACCTCCTCTGCGATGTTTTCCACGCAGCGGTAGACGACACGCAGCGTGAGGACGTTTTCGCCGACTTCGGTTGTCAGCGTGCGGCCGATCACCTGCGCACCGAGCAGGGCGGCGCCCTCCTCGGCGGCAAGGCGCTGCATGGCCAGCGCCTCGGCCTCGCCGGCGGTGCGGGTGGCCGTCTGCGCGGTCAGCGGCGTATACCGCCGCATCCGCAGGCCGACCGGCAGATCCACGCCGCCCAGCCGCCACAGGCGGTCGCACTCTTCCAGACGGCAGTCTGCGGCGGGTGCGTCACGCGGGGAAAGGGGGAGCAGCAGGCCGAACAGGCGCAGTTCCAGCGTCTCAAAGCCGCCGTCCGTCGGCAGAGCGATGCTCTCCTGCAGCGGGACGGTTATGACGACCTCCCGCGTGGTCTCGGCCATCACGATGCCGGCCGAGCGGCGCAGAAGGGTCTCCCCCGCGGTGGCGGTGATGCCGCTGGCCAGCAGACCGCCCTGTGCCACGGCATCGCCGGGATGCACGGTAGCTTCCCCCTCGGTGATCTCGGTGGAGAGGATCAGCCCGTCCCGTGCGGCGATCAGATTGGAGGGGGCGTCCGGGTCTTTGGGCGCCTCGTCGGTACCGACCGGGCGCCATTCCACCTCGGCGATGCAGCCGTCGGTATTGACGGCCAGCCAGGAGATATCCGGCAGCTGCTGCAGCGCCGCCAGTTTGATCGCCGTGGGATCTATCGCGCCGCAGCGGCCGCCCACCGCCACTCCCTGCGCGGTAAGGAACTGACGCAGTTCAGCTGCGTTTTCGGGGGCGGTGGGACAAAGGTCAATGGCCCATATTCGCCCCGAAAGAAACGCGAGCAGCAGGATGTAGGCGGCAATGCCGGCCACCAGTCCCGGCCGCGCATGGTAACGCCGCAAAAAGAAGACGGGCCCGTGCCGCTCCTTCACCCGCAGAGGCAGGCCGCATCGCCGTGCCAGCGGACGCAGACGCCGGTAGTCCCGCGCCAGACAACAGGCGTCAAAAGCGGCTTCCTGCCGGCGGGAGCCCCACACGGTGATGCCCTCTCGTGCCGCGAGCGAAAGCAGCCGTCCGGGCAGTCCGCCCTCGGCACCGAATCGCACATACCCGGCGACCCGGTGCCACAGTCCGTTTTGCTCCATGAAAGTCCCTCTCAGTCATTCAAAAATTCCACCGATTGCATTTTGCCCGTGAGCAGGATGCTGTCGGCGGTCAGGCAGGTCAGCGCCAGCGCCTGTCCCCAAAACCGCACCCGGCCGCCGGCTACCGCGATCTCCACCCGGTCATCCTCATATTCCCGGATCTCGCAGCAACCTTCCAGCAGCACACGGCGGTTGTCCGTCCATTCCATGCGGGTGCAATGCCCCAGGATGCCTTCGGGAAGCGCCAGCGTTTCCTCCACCCGCCGCGAAGCGGGCGAACGGCGCACCTTTTTCTTCATCGTCACGCCTCCTTTACCGCATACTATGTCGCGGCGGGCGGAATAATGCCGCCGGACAAACCGTATACATGGAGAAGGAGGTGTGTGACAGTGAAGGTGCGGATCGTGAAAAAGAGTACGTTGGTGAAATGGCTTTTGCTGATGGCGACGGCGCTCGGCTGTGCGGCGCTGATGATCTGGCCGCAGGGGGCCGCCGGCGGTGTCAGCCGGGGACTGGCCATCTGCGGCCAGATCATCATTCCGTCTTTGTTTCCGTTTTTGGTCATCACCTCTTTCTTTGTGCGTTCCGGTCTGGCCGACCGGGTGGGCACCCGGCTCGACCGCGTGACCCGCCGCCTGTTCGGCTTGCCCGGCTGCTGCGGCGCAGCGGTGCTCATCGGTGCCATCGGAGGGTATCCGGCCGGTGCCGCCGCGGTGCGCGAATTGCTTGAGGGGGGACGTATCGGGAAATCGGAGGCGCGGCGGCTTTTGAAATTCTGTGTCAACGGCGGTCCAGCATTCATCATCGGCACCGTCGGTGCCGGTCTTCTCGGCAGTGTACGAAAAGGGATTTTGCTTTACGCTTGCCATTTGCTGGCTTCGTTTCTCATCGGGATCGCCTGCCGCCCGCGTCAGACACAAAACGACAAAAAACTACCCCCGAATATGCCGAATGTCCCGTGGACAAAGGCGTTTACCGGGGCCGTACAAAGCGCGTGCGGCACACTTTTCGGTATGTGCGGGTTCGTGATGCTCTTTTCGGCGCTGCTCACCGTTTTCGATGTCTCCGGCCTCACGGATGTCATGTGTATTCCCTTTACACGTTTGACCGGAAGCGATGAGCCCTTCCGGTCGGTCTGGGCGGCATTTTGGGAGGTGAGCTGCGGCTGCGTGGCCATTGTCGGCGGCCGTCCGGCCCGCGGACTGCCGTTTTTGCTGGGGATGGCGCTCGGATGGGGCGGCCTTTCGGTGCATTGTCAGATAGGGGGTATGTTTTCGGAAGAAAAAATACAGGATAAAGGCTATTATCTGGCGCGTCTTTGGCAGGCGCTGCTGGGCGGCGTGCTTTCGGCGCTGGCGTTTCGCTTTTTGCCGATACAGGCGGTGAGCGCCGCTGCGATCGGCACGGCACGCACAGTGTACGGCGGCGCGGTCTCCACGGCGGCGTCCGTGGCCATGCTGCTGGCCTGCGGCGCATTCCTGTTCAGCGTGTCGATTAGGGAAAAAGTCAAATAATGGCTTGCTTTTTGCATAAAAAGGAGATATAATCATATGGAATTCAAACGAAACGGAGACAGCGGGCATGAGTGTGATTCGCGGCAATATGGAAGCCACCATAACCCTGAGCAAGGCGACCTGTTATTTTATGAAAACGGGGAAATGTTCCCTGTCCATTATCGGGGACAATTATGTGTCGCCTGCGGGGAAACTCGCGGCAAACGATCTGCTCTACTGCCCGCGTCTCTATCGTGCCATGCAGAACAAGGAGCAGGATAAACCCATCACCATCCTGCCCTGCGAATGCGGCCATGCCGAGGTGGTCACGGGGCACCAGCGCGCCTGTATCGCCGCCCGCACCCGCACACCGCTGCCCGTCTGTGCCGTGCCGGATCAGGAGCCGCGCGCATTTTGCTCGGTGTGCGACGGGCAGATCACCTTTGAATCGAAAAACACCGGCGGCATCCGTATCGTCACGGTAAAAGCCGTGATCGAGGCGCCGGAGACGGATGAAAAACAGGAGGAAAACGCATGAAAAGCACTTATTTGATAACCGATCACGGTGTGCAGGCGAACTGCAAGGCTTTGCAGACGGCCGCCATCCAGCGGGTGTTCGATCTCTGCCGCGAAAACGGCGGCACGGTGGTGGTGCCGGCCGGCCGGTTTTACACCGGCAGTCTGCGGATGTGGTCGGATACCACCCTGCTGCTGCAGACGGGGGCTGTCCTCGTGGGCAGTGATGACTGCCATGATTATGAGGTGTACGACGTGCCCGAAGGGGTGGAACTGTGCACCGACATGGAACTGATCGGCGACTATTACCGCGAGGTATTCAATAAGGAGCCGTGGCCGACCTACCGCCGCGCCATCCTTTCGGCCTACGGTGAACATGACATCGCCGTTCTGGGTGAGCCGGGTTCTTTCATCGACGGGGCGGACTGCTACGACCCCGATGGTGAGGAGGATTACCGCGGCCCGCACGGCATCTTTTTCACCAACTGCGTGAATGTGCGCATGGAGGGCTACACCATTCAGCATTGCGGGAACTTTATGCATCAGCTGGACAAGTGTACCGACACCGTGATGCACCGTGTCACCTGCCTGGGCGGCAGCGACGGCATCCACCTGCACTGCTGTGTGAATACCGCCATTACGGAATGCATCTTCCGCACCGGTGACGACTGTATCGCCGGCATCAATGTGGAGCACCTGCTGGTGCGCGACTGCGTGATGAACACCTCCTGCAACATTTTCCGTCTGGGCGGCTCGCACGTGCTGGTCGAAAACTGCCATATGTACGGCCCCGGCTACTATCCGCACCGCAAAACGGTGGTGAAGAGCCGCACCGAATGTCTGCCGCGCGAAGCAGGACGGCACAATCTGATCTGCCTGCTCGACTATTTCGCCAGCGTCACCCATCCGGCACCGCCGTCGCGGGATATCGTTTTCCGCCGCTGTCTGGTGGAAAACGCCGAGTCACTGCTGAATTACCATGCCGACAGCAACTTTTTGCAGACCGGCGCTTATCTGGCGGAGCTGACGCTCGAGGATGTGCGCTTCACAGGGCTCAATACTGTTTCCCGCACCGATGCCGCACCCTCTGTGCCGCTGACGGTGACGCTCAAAAATGTGGATGTCGCTTTTCGCGAAGGGGCGGCCTGCCCCGAGGGACTGCTCTCGCCGTGTGACCCGTACCTGCGGGTGGTGACGGCGGACAAGCCCTGAATGTCTGATTTTCCGAAAAAGGGGAGGGAAGACCGATGAACGCGCCTTTGGCCGACCGTCTGCGCCCGCAGACGCTGGAGGACATGGTGGGTCAGCATCACCTGTTGGACGAGGGGAAAGCCCTGCGCCGTATCGTGGAGGGCGGGAAGATCCCCAACCTGATCTTTTACGGTCCCTCCGGCGTGGGCAAGACCACGCTGGCCCGCATGATCGCCGAACGGGCGGATATGCGTCTGCACAAGCTCAACGGCACCACCGCCTCCACCGCCGATATCAAAGCGGTAGTGAGCGAGGTGGACACGCTGGCGGGTGTGAACGGCATCCTGCTCTATCTTGATGAGATCCAGTATTTCAACAAACGGCAGCAGCAGACACTGCTCGAATTCATTGAAAACGGGCAGATCACCCTCATCGCCTCCACCACCGAAAATCCGTATTTTTATGTCTATAACGCCATTCTGAGCCGATCCACCGTGTTCGAATTCAAATCGGTGGAGCCGGAGGACATGGAGGCCGCCATCCGCCGCGGCTTTGCCTTTATGGCAGAGGAGCAGGGTGTGCCGATCACCGCTTCGGATGAGGTGGTGCGGCACATCGCCCGCAGCTGCGGCGGCGATGTGCGCAAGGCGCTCAATGCGGTGGAACTGTGTGTGCTGGCCACTCCTCCGGCGGCGGACGGCTCCCGCACCGTGACCGGGGATACGGCCGAGCAGCTGGCGCAGCGCAGTGCCATGCGCTACGACCGGGACGGCGACGAGCATTACGATATCATTTCGGCCTATCAGAAATCCATGCGCGGCTCGGACGAAAACGCCGCGCTGCACTATCTGGCACGCCTGCTCACGGCGGGGGATCTGCCGTCGGCCTGCCGGCGGCTGATGGTCTGTGCCTGCGAGGACGTGGGTCTGGCCAATCCGCAGATCATCCCCATCGTGAAAGCGGCGGTGGATGCCGCTTTGCAGGTGGGTCTGCCGGAGGCACAACTGCCGCTGGCCGACGCGGTGATCTTAGTCTGCCGCAGCCCGAAGTCCAACTCCGGCTGTCTGGCCATCGAGGCCGCCATGGCGGACGTGCAGGCCGGGCGCACCGGCCCGGTGCCGCGTCAGCTGCAAAATAAGCACTATGACGGGGAGGACGCCGCCGTGAAGGGACAGCATTATCTCTATCCCCACAGTTTCCCGAATCATTGGGTGCAGCAGCAGTATCTGCCGGATGCGCTGGCCGGTACGGTGTATTACCACCCCGGCGAAAACAAGAACGAACAGGCCTATGAGGCCTATTGGAAAGGGATCAAGGATTGAAAAACGAAGAGCAAAAACGTGCGTGGCGCACCTTTGCGATCGTGAACGGTGCAGCACTGGCGGCCGCCGCGGTGGCCTATCCGCTGATACTGTGGCTGGCCGAACGGCTCGGCAGTTTCTGCGTGCTGCACGATATTTTGCACATCTATTGTCCCACCTGCGGCGCCACCCGCGCCACATGGGCATTGCTGCACGGGCAGATCGTCGCGGCCCTGCACTATCACGCCGCCGTGGTGGTGATCTATGCCGCGCTGGCGGTCATCGACCTGCGGGCGCTTGTCCTGCTCTGCCGCGGCGGCACCCGTCCGTATGCGGTCAGGCCAATCGTGTGGTGGGGGATGCTGTTTTTGTTCCTGCTCTATTTTGTTTTGCGGAATATTTCTCTCGTCTTTTTCCGTTGGGATTGGGTGGGAGACTTTATAAGGGGCGTTTGACATGAGCAAAACAATTTATCTCATCTGCAATGCGCACATCGACCCGGTGTGGCAGTGGGAGTGGGAGGAGGGCGCTGCCGAGGCGCTGTCCACCTTCCGCGTGGCCGCGCGTCTGTGCGAGGAATTCGACGGCTTCGTGTTCAACCACAATGAGGCACTGCTCTACCGATGGATCGAGGAATTCGAGCCGGCGCTGTTTGCCCGCATCCAAAAATTGGTGAAGGAGGGCAAGTGGCACATCATGGGCGGCTGGCACCTGCAGCCGGACTGCAATATGCCCTCCGGCGAGGGCTTCGTGCGGCAGATCGCCGCCGGCCGTGCCTATTTTTTGGGAAAATTCGGCGTGGCACCGACCACGGCGATCAATTTCGATCCCTTCGGCCACACCCGCGGTCTGGTGCAGATCATGAAAAAGTGCGGGTACGACAGCTATCTGTTCATGCGTCCCGATCCGAACTGGCTCACCCTGCCGGCCGACCTGTTCCGCTGGGTGGGGTATGACGGCTCGACTCTGATGGCGCAGCGCACCGACGGCTACGGCAGTGCGCTGGGCCGCGCGACCGAAAAGATCATCGGCAATATCGACACCATCTGCCCCGAGGACGGCTTCTCCGTCTGCCTGTGGGGCGTGGGCGATCACGGCGGCGGGCCCTCCAAGGCGGACCTTGAGGCCATCACCTCGCTGCAGAAGGAGATGGAGGGGCGGCATATCCATGTGCTGCACTCCACCCCCGAGGAATATTTCCGGGCGGTGAAAGAGAGCGGCTGCACGCTGCCGGAATTTGCCGACGAACTGAATTCGTGGGCTCCCGGCTGCTACACCAGCATGATCCGCGTCAAGCAGCGGTATCGCGCGCTCGAAAATATGCTGTTCACCACCGAGCGCATGGCCACGGCGGCAGAACTGGCGGGCAAAATGGAGTGGCCGGCCAAGGAACTGGGGGAGGCGGCATATGACTTGCTCACCGTGCAGTTCCACGATATGCTGCCCGGCTCCTCCATCCAGCCCTCGGAAGATATGGCGCTGCGTATGCTGGATCACGGCCGCGAGATCCTCTCGCGCGTGCGGGCTCGCGCATTCTTTGCGCTGTCGGGCGGTCAGCCGGCGCCGATGCCGGACAAGATCCCCATCATGGTCTATAATCCGCATCCCTTCCCGGTGGAGGGGGACTTTACCTGCGAGATGATGCTGTGGGATCAGAACTGGGCACCGGAATATTCCATGCCGCAGGTGGTGGAGAACGGCTGTGAATTGCCCACGCAGAATGAAAAAGAGCACAGCTCCCTCAATCTCGACTGGCGCAAGCGGGTGGTGTTCCACGCCACGCTGCAGCCGATGCAGATGAACCGTTTCGACTGCCGGTATGATAAGGTGCCGGCCAAGCCCGTGCCCCATGCCGAGGAGGACGGGGACTACTTCTATCTGCGCAACGCCCATGTGACGGCGCGGGTGAGCAAGACGACCGGCTATCTGGACGCCTATGCGGTGGACGGCCGCGAATTTTTGAACGGACGTCCCTGCATGCTGCACATCGTGAAGGACAGCTGCGACCCGTGGGCAATGACAGTCGGCTCGTTCCCGGATCGGATCGGCACCTTCCGGCTGCTCAGCCCGGAGGAGGGCTCCCGTTTCAGCGGCGTGCATGAGGTGATCCCCTCGGTGCGCTGCGTGGAGAGCGGCGCCGTGCGCACCGTGATCGAGGCGGTGCTCGGCTACGACCGTTCCCGCGCCGTGATGCGCTACACCCTTTCCCACACCGCGCAGGAACTGGCGGTGGATATCCGCCTGGAGTGGACCGAGGTGCAGACGATGGTGAAATTCGGCATCCCCGCCGCGCTTGACGAGGCCGCGTGTTTCGGGCAGGTGGCCTACGGTGTGCAGAAATTCCCGCAAAACGGCCGCGAGAACTGCGCCCACAATTACCTGATGCTGAAAAACCGCGAGGCCGCGCTGGGCGTCTGTACCGATTCGGTCTATGGCTCCAGCTGCGAGGACAGCACGCTTTTCATGACCCTGCTGCGCTCACCGGCCTACTGCGCGCACCCCATCGGCGAGCGGGAGATCATTCCGCAGGATCGGTTCACCCCGCACATGGAACAGGGGGAGCGGATGTTCCGCTTCCTGCTGCTGGGCGGCACCGCCGAGGCGGTGGACGCCGCTCTGCCGCGGCTGGCGGCCACGATGAACGAGCCGCCGTTCGCGCTCTCCTTCTACCCGCCGCAGGGCGGGGAGCGGCCTCTGCCGCCCGTCACCGTGAGCGGTGATGCGGTGGACGTTCCCGCACTCAAGAAAGCGGCAGACGGCAATGGGTACATCCTGCGCCTGTTCGATCCGTTCGATCGCGCGGCACATCTCACGGTGTCCTCGGTGCCGCTCGGCATAGCGACGGATGTGACGCTGCAGCCCTACGAGATCAAAACACTGCGTCTTGCCGCCGGGACGGTGCAGGAGACCGATCTGCTCGAGCATCCGGTGAAATAAAACAAAAAACGCATTGCCCGCGGGCAATGCGTTTTTTGTATTCGGTCATTCGTTGAGCAGCTTGGTGATCTCCTCGCGGAAGCTCTTGATGTCGCGGAACTGACGGTAGACGGAGGCAAATCGCACATAGGCGACCTCATCGATGTCCTTCAGCGCTTCCATGGCGTATTCGCCGATGCGCATGGAGGGCACCTCTCGCTCCAGCGAATTCTGCAGCTGCGCCTCGATCTCGTCCACGGCATGCTCCAGCGTATCCATGGAGACCGGACGCTTCTGGCAGGCACGGATCATGCCGCTGAGCAGTTTGTCGCGGTCGAACACCTCACGCGAATTGTCTTTTTTCACGACCATGATGGGCAGGCTTTCGATGACTTCATATGTGGTAAAGCGTTTGCCGCAGCCCAGACATTCCCTGCGGCGGCGGATACGCGTATCCTCATCGGTGGGACGGGAATCGATTACCTTGCTTTCGGCAAAGCCGCAATAAGGGCATTTCATATGGAAGATCCTCCCAAAACATCATTCTGCATTCAGCATACCACACCCGCCAAAAAAGTGCAAGTGTTTTTTTATAGCCGAGGGGAACCGAACCCGGTCGCCGTTTGGCGAGCCTTATTCGGTGCTTTTGCCGGTTTTCTCCTCGGCGTGCGTCAGCACGCTCTCGTTGAAAAACCGACAAAATCCCTCGAAAATTCTCTGCCGAACGGTGCATGCAGTTTTTGACGAGGCAATTTTTCGTTCGGCAAGGCAGAAACGGTGAGCATACTGTCGTATGGTCGCCGTTGATAACACAGACGGGCGAAAAAGAGCCCGTCAAAAACCGATCGGAGTTCGGCTTCCCTCGGCTACAGACAGCGCAGCAGCGCTGCCCGCCCGCGGACAAGATCGTCGGCGGTGTCAAAGTTGCGGCGATACAATTCAATTACCCCGTCACCGGCGTAGCCCTGCGCTTTCAGCCGGGCGAACAGGGCGGCGAAATCTGTCTCTCCCTCGCCGGGAATCAGGCAGTCGTGGCCGGGAGCACCGTCGCTCAGGTGCAGATGGCGCAGTCCGTCGCCCATGGCGTCGAGCATCTCGCCGGTGTTCACGCCGCTGCGGCGGCATTGCTTCAAGTCCAGCACGAACTGCGCTTTCACCTTCAGCAGGCGGCGCATCTCCCGCACGAAGGCGGGGGACATCGCCCGGTAGTTCACCACGTTTTCCTGCAGCAGCGTCACCCCGAACGATTGCCCCAGATCGTAAAGCTTTTCGTATCGGGCGGCGAATTCCTCGGCCGAAAGCGTCGGGTCGGCCGCCTTGTCACCGTGCAGCACCAGAAACCGCGCACCCAGCACCGCTGCGGCCTCATATTCGGCGCGATAGGTCTCGAGTGTGTCGGAAAAGCGGCGCTCGTAGCGAGAAAAGAGCAGATGCGGCTCGGCAAAGGAGGAAAAGGGGTGTGCCGCCACGATGACGGTACCGGCATCTGCCGCCCTTTCGCGCAGCTGCCGGGCAAAGGCGGGGGTCGCCTCGCAGGGGGTGTTCAAAAAGATCTCCACGGTCTTGAAGCCGGCGGCCAGCACCGTGTCCAGTGCCGCTTCGGTGAGCTGGGGATAAAAATTGGCGGTGGATGCCCCGATCTGCATATTTCTCCCTCCTTTTCATGTGTTCAGCATAGCACATTCCGGCGGATTTGACAAGCGCTTTTTGCCGTGATATACTGGTCGTGAGGTGTCATATCATGACGAAAAAACAGATCGCCGCCGAGGCAGTCCGGCGGCTGAAAGAAAAATATCCCGACGGGGTCTGTTCGCTCGAGGCGGCCGACCCGTTTCGTCTGTTGGTGGCGGTGCGGCTTTCGGCGCAGTGTACCGATGCCCGTGTCAATCTGGTCACCCCTGCACTGTTCGCGCGGTTTCCCGACGCCGCCGCCTTTGCCGCGGCCGAGCCGGAGGAGGTCGAGCCGTATATCCGCTCCTGCGGCTTTTTCCGCGCCAAGGCACACGATCTGGTGATGATGGCGCGGATGCTGCAGAGCGAGTATGGCGGGCGTATTCCCGACACGGTGGAGGAGATGACCCGCCTGCCGGGCGTGGGGCGCAAGACGGCCAATCTCGTGTGCGGCGATGTCTACGGCGTGCCGGGCGTGGTGGTGGCGGACACCCATTGCATCCGCATCAGCAACCGGCTGGGGCTCTGCGACACACGTGATCCGAAAGGCGTGGAGTTTGCCCTGCGCCCGATCCTGCCGCCGGAAGAGAGCAATAATTTCTGCCACCGGCTCGTGCTTTTCGGGCGGGAGGTATGCTCTGCCCGCGCACCGCAGTGCGATGCCTGCCCGCTGGCCGACATCTGCCGCAAGCGGTTATAGCCGAATAAGGCTCGCCGAACGGCGACCGGGTTCGGCTCTCTTCGGCTATAGCCGAATAATCCACCGGCGGCAGGCGACATAAAGCGGCATGGCCGCGGCGCTGAGCAGCCCCCACAAAACGGAAAAGGGCAGGCAGATCTGTCCCAACAGATTAAGCGGGCGGCGGCTGTAGTCCCACACGTTCATGCGAAAGCGCAGATTGACGATGCAGCCGCACAGGAATTCGGCCGCCGTGATCAGCAGGGAACAGAGGGCACAGCGCGCCGCCGGATGCCATTTTTTGCAGTGCGTGGCCACCGCCCCGATGAGATGGAAGCACCCGCCGCCCAACAGAAACATCGTCCAGTGGCTGTGTCCCCGCCAGCATTTTTCCAGCAGCACATATCCCGCGCCGCCCAGTAAAAACAGCGCCGCGGCGCATTTCCATCGGTGCTTCGTCATCCGGCATCCCCCTTTTTTGTGAGGATGTCCCGGTGGCGGAGAAAATATGCAAAACCAAGATGCAAAACCAAGAAGCCCCCATCCGCAGATGGGGGCTTCTGTTTATCGCGTCGGTACCGTTTGCCGCGTCACGGCTCTTCTGCCGGGGGCAGCGGCATTTTGTAAAGGTACTCTCCGTCGAGCCAGTACACATAGTCGTCCTCTGCCGGCCAATACAGGCTGCTTGTCGGCAGGGGATACAGGGGCTCGCTTTCGCCGGTCACCGCATCCACACGGTGCCAGAGGAAAAAGCCCGTTTCGCTGTCGGTACAGGCCAGCAGCCCCTGCTCCTGCGGCACCAGTCGGGAATACTGCTCTGCCACCGCCTTGTGCCATACGACCCATTTCGCATCATCCACGTTCCATGACTGATAGGTATAGTGCGCGGGGGAGTCCATGGGCGGCGCGACCGCCCACAGAATGGTGCGGCCGTAAAAGGTCGGGAAAGCGATCGTGGTGTCGGCCACCGGGTCGCACAACACCGTGGTCTCCCCGGTGTCGATTTGGAATGCGTTCAGTTCATATACAAGCCCTTCCCGGTCCAGACAACCGTAATACACCACGCCGTCCAGCATGGCCGCCCCCTCGATCTGGTGCGGCGACACCTCGGTGAATCCCTCGGCGGCAATGTCGTAGAGCCACAGACCGGTTGGCTCCTCACGGCACAGCAGATACCCGTTTTGGTAATCTATGGGCGTGACCTGCTTTTTTGTGAAGGTCTCCGGTAAAGCGAGCGTGTAGAGCCGGCCGTCCTTCCAAAGGATCAACCGCTCGTCAGTGCCATAGCACATCACCGCATTTTCGCAGATCCAGTAGTTCTGCACGTTTTCCACGGTCAGTTCCTTTGCGGCGGTCACCTGACTGATCGCCTTATCCGCATCCACCAGATACAGGGTGTTTTCGTACAGGACAAAAAGGTCATCCCTTTCCCGTTTTCGGATCTCACCGCCATCGGAAAACACCGCTTTGCTCTCGGTTTTGGCAAGCGCTTTCAAAAAAGCCGACTTGTCGGACGTTACCGGGGGCGTATAGCCGCCCTCGGTGGGCGCGGTCGTTGTCACGACCGTTGGGGCAGGGTCATCGGATGGCGCTTGGGTGCCGGCGGCACATCCGCAAAGGGACAGTGTGAGCGCGAAGACCAACAAAACAGCGATTTTTTTCATATGGCGCCTCCTACAGTATAATTTCAATTACACTATATCACGTCCAAACGAAAAAGGCAATAGCAAACAAAAAAAGTCAATAAAATATCGAAAAATTAACAAATAGTTCATATATGTGACCGACTTATCGGATGAGACCGCCGCCCAGCAGCAGATCGCCCTGATAAAACACCACCGACTGCCCCGGCGTGACCGAGCGCTGCGGTGTGTTGAACTCCAGAAACGCGGTGCCGTCCGGCTGCGGGGTGAGAAGCGCGGGGGCGGGGGGCGCCTGATAGCGGATCTTCGCCTCTACTGTGATCGGTGTGGTCGGCGGGGCGACCGACACGAAGTTGAGCCGGTCGGCCACCAGCCGGTCGGCCATCTGTGTGCCCTCTTCGCCCAGTGTCACGGTGTTGTCCGCCGCGTTCAGCCCGATGACGTACATGGGCTGTCCCAGCGCGATGCCCAGTCCCTTGCGCTGGCCGATGGTGTAGCGGGTGAGGCCGCTGTGCCGCCCCAGCACCCGCCCTGCCTTGTCCACGAAATCGCCCGGCCGGTCGGTAAGGCCGGTGTGGCGCTCGATAAAGGCGGCGTGGTCGTCATCCTCCACGAAGCAGATCTCCATGCTGTCGCCCTTGTCGGCCACGGGCAGTGCCGCCCGACGCGCCAGTTCGCGCACGGCGGCCTTGTCCATCCCCGCGAGCGGGAAGCGTGCGGCCGCCAACTGCTCCTGCGACAACTGCCACAGCATATAACTCTGATCCTTTTGCGAGGCGGTGCGGCGCAATTCCCACCGGCCGCTCTCTTCGTTGAAGCGGCGGTCGGCATAGTGGCCGGTGGCGATGGCGTCGCCGCCGTGTGCCCGCGCCCACTCCCACATCGCGCCGAATTTCAGCGCCCGGTTGCAGTCCACACAGGGATTGGGGGTGCGGCCGCGGCGGTATTCCGCGCAGAACACATCCACCACTTGTCGGCAGAATATTTCACTGAAATCGGCCACCTGATGCGTGATGTCCAGCGCCTCACACACCCGGCGGGCGTCGGCAGTGTCCTCGCCGCCCCAAAGCCGCATGGTCACCCCAACCACGCGGCAGCCCTGCTCTTTGAGCAGAAGCGCCGCCACAGAACTGTCCACGCCGCCGCTCATACCCACAAAGACTGTTTCCAAATCCGTTTGCTCCTTTTCGGTTTACTCACATGAAACAGCAACGCCGCCGGTTTTTTGAAAAACGGCGGCGTCGAATGACCGTATCAGCCGTGGAACAGGCGCTTGGTCTGGTAACGCGGCTCACAGGTGAGGTTGATGTGCAGCTTCTTGAGCGTGCTCTCATCCACCTGCGACAAAATCACGGAGGAGTGCATCTCGCATCCGGCCAGCTTGTCCAGCTGCTGCATCGCGAGTTCCGCTGTCGGGTCGGTCGCGGCGCAGATGGAGAGCGCCACCAGTACCTCGTCCACGTGCAGCCGCGGATTGTGGTTGCCCAGATGATTGACCTTCAGATCCTGCACCGGCTCAATGACGGCGGGGGAGATGAGGCAGATGCCGTCGTCGATGTTGCCGAGCGCCTTCAGGGCGTTGAGCAGCATGGCGGAGGAGGCACCCAGCAGATTGGAGGTCTTGCCGGTGATGACCCGGCCGTCCGGCAGTTCGATGGCGGCGGCGGGCGCTTCGGTAGCCTCCGCCTTGGCCATGGCCGCCACGGCGGCGGGACGGTCTTCCGCCGTGATGCCGGCCATCTTCATCAGCAGTTCGATCTTGGAGACCTCCTCCTCGTTGGAGGCACCCTTGCGCTGGTTGCACAAGGCACCATAATACCGGCGCAGGATCTCCGCCCGCGCCGCGGCGCACACGGCTTCGTCGTCAAAGATGCAGTTGCCTGCCACGTTCACGCCCATGTCGGTGGGGGATTTGTAGGGGCAGGAGCCGCCGATCTTTTCGAACATGGCGGCCAGCACCGGGAAGATCTCCACATCGCGGTTATAGTTCACGGCCAGCGAGCCGTAGGCCTCCAGATGGAACGGGTCGATCATGTTGACATCGTTGAGATCGGCGGTGGCGGCCTCGTAGGCCATGTTCACCGGATGCTTGAGCGGCAGGTTCCAGATGGGGAAGGTCTCGAATTTGGCATAGCCGGCGGAGACACCGCGGGCGTTGTCGTGATAGAGCTGGCTTAAGCAGACGGCCATCTTGCCGCTGCCGGGGCCGGGCGCGGTGACCACCACCAGCGAGCGGCTCGTTTCGATGTATTCATTTTTGCCGTAGCCCTCGTCGCTGACGATGGCGGCGATGTCGGAGGGGTATCCGGCGATGGGATAGTGGCGGGAGACCTTGACACCAAGCCCTTCCAGCCGGGCCTTGAACGCGTCGGCGGCCGGCTGTGCGGCATAGCGGGTGAGTACCACGCTGCCCACGAACAGCCCGAAACCGCGGAAAGCGTCGATAAGGCGCAGCACATCCTGATCGTAGGTGATGCCCAGATCGCCGCGCACCTTGTTCTTTTCGATATCGTAGGCGTTGATGACGATGACGATCTCCGCCTGATCCTTCAACTGGGTGAGCATTTTGATCTTACTGTCCGGCTTGAAGCCCGGCAGCACGCGGGAGGCGTGATAATCGTCGAACAGCTTGCCGCCGAACTCCAGATACAGTTTGCCGCCGAACTGGGCGATCCGCTGGCGGATCTGTTCCGATTGCAGTTTCAGGTATTTGTCGTTATCAAAGCCGATTTTCGTCATCCGTGCCCATCCTTCCCGAAGATCCGATCATATTCACTGCTATTTTACCATTCCCGCCGCATCAAGTCAAGCGGCAAAATGCCCGATATTTTCTTTGTTTTTTCGGCAGTTTCTGTGTACCGCCCGTCCGGCTGCGCAAATTGACTATTGCAAAATATTGTGTGCCATGATAAGATAAATACAATCGCCCAATCGCCGCATCGGCGCAGTAAGAATCCAAAGATAGGGAGTATGCCAATATGACAAGACGTATACTGGCGATCCTGCTGTCGCTCTGCCTGCTGGTCCCGGCCATGGGACTCACGGCTGTGCAGACGGTCAGCGCCGCCGACAATGGGTATGTGATCGCCGATATCCCGCTGAGATTCAGCGGGCTGCAGACGGTCGTCACGCTGGCGACCACCTCCGGTCAGCTTTTTTCCAAAAACGCGGAATTTGACCCGATCGATCTGACGAAGTACGGGTATCCGACCACCGGCACGATCGCACCGGAAAAGCTCGGTATCTCGATGGACCTGTATCTGGGCGGCGATAACGGGCTGGCTGCCATGGTGGCCAGAGGCGAGTATCGCGGGCAGTTCGAGATCACCAGCAGCGGCAAATACGATGTGGAAGAACTCGCCTGCAATCCGAATCTGCTCAAATGGAAGCAAAACGCCTGGAACCGCTGTGTGGTGGATCTTTCCCAATTCACTGCAGCCACCGGCGGTGCGTTCGATCCCAAGAACTTCAACTGTCTGCGCCTTTACATGATGGGCTTCGCCGCCTTTGAAGGGCAGCAGTGCAGCATCACCGTGTGCAATGTGCGTCTGGTCGACCTGACCAAGACGGCGCCCGGTGCGGATGAGGATCCGATCGGCGACGGCAGTTTCGCGCCCGTGCCGCCTGTGTGGCAGAAGATCGACATTGCCGACGGCTATGCGGACGATGAGCCCGTCATTGCCGGCTATAATCTAAAAGAATACGTGGCAGCCCACGGGATCACGAATATCCGTGACTACAGCCCCGTGATCCAGAGCCTTATCAACGGCTTGCAGACTGCGGGCGGCGGTGCACTGTTCATCCCCGCCGGGCATTATCCCTGCTATACCCCCATTTCCGTGCCGCACGGTGTCAGTGTGTACGGCGAATGGGTCGATCCCACCGAGCACCCCGAGGTGACCGGTACCGTGCTGGAGGTGTACGGCACCTCCGGCGACTTCCTGTCGCTGGCAGGCAACTCCCTTGTGAAAAATCTGGCGTTCTGGTACCCCGAGCAGGGGGCGACCGCGAGCACCATCAAGGCCTATCCTGCCACGATCGACTGCGGCGGCAGCAGCTCGCACATTGTGAATGTGACGCTGGTCAATTCGTATCTCGGTCTCTATCACAACAGCGGCGGCGGTCTGCCCAATGCCACCAATGTGTACGGCACGCCGCTTTCCGTCGGTATCGACATGGATATGGTCACCGACATCATGCGGCTTGAAAATCTGCATTTCGCGGCCGATTACTGGATCAATTCCGGCCTGCCCGGTGCTCCCGTCGGTACGGAGGAACAGGCGGCACTGCGCGATTATCTCCAATACAACGCGACCGGCTTCATCCTGCGCCGCATCGACTGGTCGTATCTGACCTGGTCGAGCGTGAAGGGCTATAACACCGGCCTGATCTTTGCGCAGTCCAGCAGCTCCTATCCCAACGGCCAAAGCCATCATCTGCTGTTCGAAGACTGCAACGTGGGTCTGTATGTGTCCGGTGTGGCACCCGACGGCGAGATGGTCACCGATTCCGAATTCCGCGGCTGCGGCACCGGTGTGTGGGTCTCCAACGAGTCCGGCAACGCCACCGGCGTGCTGCAGCTCATCCGTGACACGTTCGAGTGCACGGGCAAAGCGGTGAATCAGGTGGGCTCCGTCAACACGGCGCTGCTCTCCTGCACGGTCAAGTCCGGCGGCGTGTCGATGGGCGGCGGCTGGCTCTCCGCCGCCGACAGCGTCTTTTACAATGAGGCACCGCAGGTCGAACTGGAAAACGGTGCCGCGGGGGCTGTCATCCTCAACTGCAAGGACGGCAGCGGCAAGGATATCACGCTGAGCAATCCCTACCTCTGCCCGGTGACCGTGGACACCGAAGCGAGCGACATCGGTGAGATCCCCGCCGTTACGGCCGAGCAGGTGATGCCGCAGGTGAAGAAGCCCGCGAGCGATGACGTGTATCTCGCGACCGATCTGGACGACACCGGGAAAAACGATGTGACCGCCGCCCTGCAGGCGTGGCTGGATAAGGCGGCCAAGACGGGCGGTACCGTCTATCTGCCCGGCGGCAACTACCGCCTGAACGGCTCGGTCACGGTGCCTTCCGGCGTGGAACTGCGCGGCTGCTGCGATTACGGCCGCATCCCGTACCGCGTCGGCACCATCCTTGCCGTCCGCGGCGGCGAGGACGATCCCGATGCCGCTCCCACCGTCATTCTGGAAGCGAACAGCGGCATCCGCGGTATCGTGTTCGATTATCCGAACCAGTATCAGCAGAAGAAGTGGGTGACCTATCCCTACGGTATCCAGGGCCGCGGCGAGAATATTTACATCATCAATACCTCTTTCCGTGACGGCTGGAACGGCGTGGACCTGATGACCTACAAGTGCGAAAACCACTATGTGGATTTCCTGGGCGGCATCTGCCTCAATAATGCGCTTTCCGTCGGTCACGGTGTCGAAAACGGCATCCTGCGCAACTGCCATTTCAACTATAATGCGCTGGCCAGCGCCGGTGCGGCCAACTGGGGCGGCTGGGCATCCGTGCCGGTGCCGCAGGCCGATTTCATCCCGCTCATGCAGGAGCAGCTCAACCATCATGCGGTGATGATCCGCGTGGGCGACGTGAAAAACGAGATCATCTACGATTGCTTCAACTATTCCGGCTACAACGGCCTGCTGTCCGAGGCGGAGGAGACCGGCGGCGCCCGGGCGGTGGTCTACGGTCACGGTTGTGACTATACCACCGTGGCCATCGACCTGCAATCGGCCGAAAAGGTCAATTTCGTCAACACCCAGCTCACCTCCTTCAACCAGATCGCCGATAAACTCATCGCCCGGATGCACTACATCCGTCTGGGCGAAAACTTCACGGGGGAGACCACCGTTACGGGTCTTGCTCTGTGGGCCGATCCGGACGAGGCGTTTTCCGTGCAGGGCGGCCGCCTGAATGTCTACGGCCTCAACTGGCGCGCCTATTCCGACAAGATCGAACTGGCCGATGTGGGCCAAAACGGTCAGTTCAACGTGCGTGTCGGGCTCTTTAAGCACAACGCGGCTGTGAAGGCCCTGACAACGGAGTCGGCAGGGGAGAACCTCACCGTCAACGGCGGTTACTGCTTCGGCTCGGTGGTCGATACCGACCGCCTCGGCCGCTTCGATCATGTGCTGACCCGCCGGATCCGTTGGGACGTGCCGGAGAATGCACAGTTCACCCAGGACAATATGCTGTTCACCGAGGCGTTCACCGAGTATTCGTCGGTGCAGTCGGGCGCACGTGATTTCCAGTTCCTTTCGGACGGCGAAAGCTCCATCGTGCAGCCGAAGAACGACATGCTGGAGCTGACGCTGAAAAATGCCGCTTCCAGTGTGGGTATCTACAATAAGAAAGCCCATCTCGCCTGCGGTACGGCGGAAAATTTCTATCACCTCGAGACCCGCGTGCGGGTAAAGACGCTGCGCGAATGCGCATTCAGCCGCATGGTGCTGCAGCTCTTCAGCAACGACGGCGATGTGGTCAACTGTGCCATCGTCACCAAGGACGGCCTGTTCGCCCAGAACGGGGACGAGGAGACCAAGGTGGCGGACTTCGCGGCGGACGAATGGTACCGTCTCGCCATCGAGGTCGACAACACCGATCCGGCCGCCAAGACCTATACGGTGATTTTGTACGATGACAAGTACACCGAACTCGGCCGCAGCGAGGCGATTCTCTTTGCGGAGGGGATCCAGGATGCGCGTGTCGACTTCAACACGGTGTGGCTAGGCCTGCTCTCCGACCGAGATGCCGGTGACAGTGTCGGCGCCATGTCGGTCGATTATTTCTTCGTCACCTACGGTGCCGCCGGTACTCTCGGTGATGTAAACGGCGACGACAAGATCGATTCCACCGACGCCCGTCTCATCCTCCAGTACTATGCGAAGAAGATCGGGGAAGACGGCCTCAACACTGCCGTGGCGGATGTGAACGGCGACAGCAAGGTCGATTCCACCGACGCCCGTCTCATCCTGCAATTGTACGCGAAGAAGATCAGCGAGTTCTAAAAGCATAATTTGCTTTGGTGAGGAGATATTCCCGCTGCCGGGCACCCCGTGTCAATCGGACACGGGGTGCCTTTTTTGCACAAAAGCGTCGGCACGCGGTTGTGCGTATTTCACAAAACCCCAAACACATACAGCAAAAGTATTGACACGATTTGCGAATGGTGCTATTGTACGTCTAGGTATGCCCTGTGCATTTCTTATTTGACAGACGAAAGGACGATCGCACCATGACAAAACGTTTGTTGGCCATTCTTCTCTCGCTGTGTCTGCTCATCCCCTCCGTGGGACTCACCTTCGGGCAGACAGTCAGCGCCGCCGGTTCCGACTATGTGATCGCTGAGATCCCCTATAAGGTGTCCGGCGCATACAAAGGCGGATCGGGGAGCCTGTTCTCCATCGGTACGAAATTCGATCCGGTCGATCTGACGCCCTATGGCATCACCGCCACCGGCGCAGCGGCCATTCCCTCGGGGAAAGTCGCTCTGTGCATGGACGTGTACATCGCCGGCGATCCTTTGGGTATCAAATCCCTGACGAACGGCACATGGTCCGGTCAGCTGGAGATCACCAGCGGCGGCACCTGCGATGTCGGCGAACGGCATATGTCCATTGCGGGCATCGGCTGGACGGCCAACGAGTGGCATCGCTGCGTGATCGACCTGTCGCAGTTCATTACCCACACCGACGACGGCGGCAAGAGCCCCTTCGATCCTTCCAAGATCAACTATTTCCGCGCCTACGCGCTGGCTTCCAGCGGTGAATACACCATCAGCCTGAAGATCCGCAACGTGAAGTTCGTCGATCTGACGGCCGAGCCCCTCTCCGAAGAGGAAGACCCGCTGGGCGACGGCTCCTTCGTGCCGGATGCGCCCGTGTGGAAGCATTATCCCGTGGCAGACGGCTACTATGACGAGGATACGATCGTGGCCGGTTATAACGCGGCCGACTATGTGAAAGAGCATCACCTGACCGTCACCGACTGGGCACCGATCTTCAACAGCCTGATCGAGGGTCTGGCCACGGCAGGCGGCGGCGAGCTGTTCATCCCCGCCGGCGAATACGACTGCTACAGTGAGATCTCCGTCCTCACCGGCGTCTCCGTCTACGGCGAGTGGGCCAACCCGGACGAGAATCCCGAGATCAAGGGCACCATTCTGAAGGTGCACGAGGATTGCGGTGCGGGCAAAGCCTCCGGCTCTCCCTTCATCACCCTGAAATCCGACAGCATGATCAAGGGCATCACTGTGTGGTACCCCGATCAGACCAACTATGCCAACCCCGTGCAGTATCCGGCCACCATCGGTCTGGGTGCCACCACGCACGCGAAGAATATCACCCTGGTCAACTCCTACGTCGGCTTCGTCACCATGACGGACACCACCCTGTTCTGCCCCAATGCCGAGAATATCTACGGCACTCCGCTGAACACCGGTATGGATATGGACGGCGTGGGCGATATCATGCGTCTGGAAAACATCAACTTTGCTCCGGATTACTGGATCAATTCCGGTCTGCCGGGCGCTCCCGCTGCAGAAGAAGATGCCGAAGCGCTCGAGCGGATGCTCTACAATAACGCCATCGGCATCATCCTGCGCCGCATCGACTGGTCCTACCTTGCGTTCTCTCATGTGCGCGGTTATCAGACCGGCCTGATGTTCACCCTGTCGGAGTACTCCGCCGATGTCTATCCGAACGGCCAGTGCACCGGCCTGCTGCTGGAAGACTGCCAGACAGGTCTGTATGTCACCGGTATCTCTCAGTTCGGTGAGATGCTCTCCAATTCGGTCATCCGCAACTGCAACAACGGTATCTGGATCGGCGAGTCCATGCGTAACGCCGACGGCAGCATCGCCATCCATGAGGATTCGGCGCTGCAGGTCTCCAAGGTGGAGATCAGCGCCAATCAGACGGCCATCCGCAATCAGCAGAAGACCACCCTCATGATCATGTCCTCTACCATCCATTCCGGCGAGGTCATCACCGAGTGCGGCTGGTGCACCCTGACCGATAACGTGTTTGAGACCGCGGCTCCGCAGGTCACGCTGGCCAACGGCACCCTCAATGCGGTGCTGCTGGGCAACCGCGACGCCGACGGCAAGCCCATCGTGGTCGACAACGAGGGCCTCTGCCCGATGTCGCTGGACGACACGGCGCTGGATGTGCCGGAAGTCCTTACCATCACGGCGGAGGAAGCCGCTTTCGTGCCGCACAAGCCCGCCAATGCCTCCCACGTGGTCATCGCCGATCTGAAGACGGACGGCACCGATGTGACGGCGGCGCTGCAGGCGGCGCTGAACGATATCGGCAAGACCGGCGGTGTGCTGTTCCTGCCCACCGGTCACTATCGCCTAAACGGCTCGGTCACCGTGCCCGCCGGCGTGGAACTGCGCGGCGCCAACGACTACGGCCGCATGCCCTATAACGCGGGCACCACGCTGGATGTCTATGCCACCGCGAGCGACGATCCCACCGTCATCCTTTCCGAAAAGAGCGGTATCCGCGGCATCGTCTTCAACTATCCCGAGCAGTATCACAACGATCTGTTCATGAAAGAAAAGAAATTCACCGAATATCCGTTTGCCATTCAGGGTCGCGGTGCCGATATCTACGTCATCAACGTGGCGCTGCGCAATGCGTGGGACGGCATCGACATGATGACCTACCGCTGCGACAACCACTACATCGACTATCTCGGCGGTGTGGGTATCCACAGCTTCATCAAGGTCGGCGGCGGCAGCGAAAACGGTATCATCCGCAACTTCCAGTACAACTACTACATGATGACCTGGGAGAGCATGTTCGGCTGGGCGACCCTGCCCATCGAAAGCGCGGCTTTCAAGGATGTCATGAACGAGCAGTTCAACAATCATGAGGATGTCGTCTGCTGCCAGGTCGGCGATGTGAAAAACGAACTGCTCTACAACAACTTCAACTATGCCGGCTGCGTCGGTCTGCAGTTCGTGGGCGAGGAAACCGGTGCCGCCACGGCGAAGGTCATCGGCCACGGTGTCGACTACGGTACCTATTCCATCGACATCCAGCAGGCCGAGGAGGTCGCCTTCGTCAACACCCAGCTGACCTCCTTCAACCAGATCGGCGATGCGCTGGAACTGAATATGTACAGCATCCGTCTGGGTAAGGACTTCGAAGGCACCGTCGATATGGTCAGCACCATCATGTGGGCCGACTGCACGCAGGAATTCCGCGTGGAAAACGGCACGCTGAACCTCTACGGCGTCATCTGCCATCCCTATGTCAGCGCGGTGGAGATGTCCGATATCTCCGGCGACGGCAAGATCCGCATGACCAACGTCTTCTTCAAGAAGCCGCTCATCACGCTGGCTGTCGGCGATTACGACGGCATCTTCATCAACGGCGGCATGGCCTACGATGACATGACGGATGAAGATATGGCGGCGCAGTATGATAACATCCAGGTGCGTGTGGACAACTGGGATGCCCCGGCCAATGCGCAGTTCCCGGCCGGCGCCACCATGTGGTTCACCGATGCTTTCACCGATGCCGAAATGACCACCTTCCGCGGTAAGGGCGGCGGCGATGCCACCGTCTCCTTCAAGAACGGGCAGGCCACGCTGAACATGGGCACCGGCACTGCCGTGGGCATGATGAACACGGATATGAGCCTGACCGGCGGGGAAGAGGATGCCCTCTATCACCTCGAGACCCGTCTGAACATGTCTATGTTCCACGAGGATGGCAACTCCCGTGCCATGATCGCGCTCTATGATAACGACAACGACGTCGCCTATCCCGTCTACTTCACCGCGGACGGCAAGGTGCTGGTCAATAACATGGAGATCGCCGATTATGAGACCGATGAGTGGTATCGCGTGGCGCTGGAACTCGATCTGCGTGACGGTGCGCACAAGACCTATCAGGTCGTGCTGATGGACGACGATTACAACGAGATCACGAAGAGCGCTGTCCTTGAGCTCCCCGAGGATTTCCAGGATGACCGCGTCTACATCAAGCAGGTCTACATCGGTGCCATTGCCGATAAGGCGGCGAGCGCCGGGGATGCGACCGACCGCACCATCGTGAAGTGCGACTATGTGTTCGTGACCCGCGGCGGTGCTTCCGGTACTCTCGGCGATGTGAACGGCGATGACAAGATCGATTCCACCGATGCCCGTCTGATCCTCCAGTATTATGCCAAGAAGATCGGCGAGGACGGCCTCAACACCGCCGTGGCGGATGTGAACAATGACGGCAAGGTCGATTCCACCGACGCCCGTCTCATCCTGCAATTATACGCAAAGAAGATAGCAGAGTTCTCGAAGGCGTAAAAGCCTTTCCAGATGAGATTTCGCTGTTTCCTCAGCAGGGGGGACGAAGAATGGCACGCCGTGCCATTCTTCCTGCGGGGGGATTCGCCCCCCGCCTTTTACGCGAAGAAGATCAGCGAATTTCCGGTAGCGTAATTTTTCCTCAGCAGGGGGGATTCGCCCCCCGCCATCTACGAAAAGAAGACCAGCAAATTTCACTCCCCGGCATATACCGAAAGGCCTCACGCTGCAAAAACGGCGCGAGGCCTTTTTTGTGAAAATACACACGCACAAAAAAACAGGGGGGCTTTGTCTATGTTGAACAAAGTTCAAATCCCGCTTCTGTTTCTCTTGACACACCCGTCAAAAACATGGTATCATATATTTGTCCGATTATGGGCAATTGCCCGTTTTAAGAAAGGAAGATTAATTATGACCAAACGTTTGCTCGCTGTTTTCCTTTGTCTGTGTCTGCTGATCCCCACCATGGGGCTCTCCTTGGCGCAGACCGCCAGTGCGGAGGAGGAGTATGTGATCGCAACGATCCCGTACCAGATCTCCGGCACATATAAGGGCGGCGGTACCCTGTTTTCCACCGGTACCTCGCTTAGCCCGATCGATCTTTCGCCCTATGGCGTGGATGTGACCGGCGGCGGTGCCATTCCGAGGAAAAAGGTCGGTCTGTCGCTGGATGTGTACATCGGCGGTGAGTCCGCCGGCATCAGACCGATCGTCAACGGCGGCCTCTCCGGCCAGATCGAGCTTTGCAGCGGCGGCACCTGCGATGTCGGCGAACGCGGCACCTATCCCAACGCCATCAAATGGAAGGCGGATGAATGGAACCGCTGCGTGATCGACCTGTCGACCTTTACCTCGGTCACCGATACGACCGGTAAAACGCCGTTCAATTCCAAAGCCATCAACTATTTCCGTATTTACCTGAATGCCCCCGCTTCCACAGAAGGGTACAGCTTCACCATGAAGATCCGCAATGTGAAGCTGGTCAACCTGCAGGCCGAGCCTCTCGACGAAGAAGAGGATCCGCTGGGCGACGGCTCCTTCGTGCCGGACGAACCCGAATGGAAGCAGTATACCGTGGCAGAGGGCTACAACAACGATGACGTGATCGTGGCCGGCTACAATGCGGCGGAATATGTGAAGGATCACAGCATCGAAGTCAAAGACTGGGCACCGATCTTCAACAGCCTGATCGAGGGCCTGTCCGCTGCGGGCGGCGGCGCGTTGTTCATCCCCGCCGGCGAATACGACTGCTACAGCCCCATCGTCATGCTCACCGGCGTGTCGATCTACGGCGAGTGGAAGAACCCCGACGAGAATCCCAAGATCGAAGGCACCATCATCAAGGTGCATGAGGAATGCGGCGCGGGCAGTTCCACGGATACCCCGTTCCTTACCATGAACCGCGACGGCTTGATAAAGAACCTCGCTTTCTGGTATCCCGATCAGAGTGCGACCTCGCCGGTGGCTTATCCGCCCACGATAAGTCTGGATCAGTATAACCACGCGAAGAACATTACCCTTGTCAACTCCTACTGGGGCGTTGTGCGCCGTTCTTCGGGTGCCAACTGCCCGAACGTTGAAAATATCTACGGCACGCCGTTGTTCTGCGGTCTCGATATCGATATCGTCATCGACATCATGCGTATCGAAAACGTGAACTTTGCGGCGGATTACTGGATCAACTCCGGCCTGGAGGGCGCTCCCACCGGCGAGGATGATCAGGCGGCTCTGCGCAACTATCTGCTCTATAACGGCACCGGTGTCATCCTGCGCCGTATCGACTGGTCCTATTTCGTCTACAGCCGTATCAAAGGCTATGCCACCGGTCTGGCGTTTGCCCGTTCCGGCGACGGCAGCAACTTCCCGAACGGCCAGTGCAACACCATCACCTTTGAAGACTGCCGTTACGGTGTCTATGCCGAAAGCATTTCCGGCACCGGTGAGATGATCACCAACTCGCATTTCATCAACTGCGAAAACGGTATCGTGCTGGGCGAGGGCAATTTCAACTCCGCCTCCGTGCTGCAGATCGTGAACACCGAGATCGAAGCTTCCAGCTATGCCATCCGCAATCAGCAGGTCACCACCGTGATGCTCATGTCCTCCACCATCCATTCCGGTGAGGTGGGCGGCACCAGCGGCTGGTATGTCATCACCGACAACACGTTCGAGACGGAAGCCCCGCAGGTCGTGCTGGAGAACGGCTCGCTCAACGCGGTCCTGGTGGGTAACTTCGACAAGGACGGCAAGGCTATCGAAGTGGACAATCAGGGCCTCTGCCCGATCGAGTATGACGCGACGGCGCTGGATACTCCCGAAGTACCCGTCCTCTCCATCGATGAGATCTCCTTTGTGCCCCACAAGCCCGCGAAGGAAATGGCCTACATCATCGATACGCTGGATGCGACCGGCAAGACCGATGTGACGAAATCGCTTCAGGCGGCACTCGATAGTGCGGCCAAGCAGGGCGGCGGCGTGGTCTATCTGGTCAGCGGTACCTATCGCGTCGACGGCTCGGTCACCGTGCCCTCCGGCGTGGAACTGCGCGGCGCCTGCGACTTCGGCCGTGTGCCGTATAACGTGGGTACCATCATTGCCGTGACGGATGAATGCGGCACCGATCCCACCGTTATCCTCTCCGAAAAGAGCGGTATCCGCGGTGTGGTGTTCCATTATCCGGATCAGTATTACAACACCCTCTTCCAAAAGGAAAAGAAATTCACCGCCTATCCCTATGCCATGCAGGGCCGCGGCGCGGACATCTATGTCATCAACGTTGCCTTCCACAATGGCTGGGACGGCCTCGACATGATGACCTACAAGTGCGATAACCACTATATCGACTATCTCTGCGGCGAGTGCCTGCACAATGATTTCTCCATCGGCAAGGGCGCCAAAGACGGTATCATTCGCAACTATCAGTTCAACTATAACGCCATCTTCCAGGCCTCCGGTTACGGCTGGGGCAACCTGCCGCTCGAAAGAGACGAGTTCGAGGACATCATGCAGGAGCAGCTCGATAACCACGACGATATGACCGTCCTCACCCTCGGCCATGTCGAAAACGAACTGATCTACAACTCCTTCAACTATTCCGGTTACGCCGGCATCCGCTTCATCGCGGAGGACACCGGTGCCGCGGATGTGACCATCGTCGGCCACGGCTGCGACTACAGCACCATCGACTTCGATATCCTGGCTGCCGAGCGAATCATATTCCTGAACACGCAGCTCACCGCTTTTAACCAGATCGGCGATATGCTGCAGCATCCCATGTATGTGGTGCATCTGGGTCCCGATTTCGAGGGTCAGGTCGATATGATCAGCACCGTGATGTGGGCCGACTCTACGCAGGAATTCTGCGCGGAAAGCGGCACGCTGAATCTCTACGGTGTGATTATGGCTCCGTATCACAGCACCGTACAGATGACCAATGTCACCGGTGACGGCAAGATCTGCATGACCAACGCATTCTTCAAAAACAACGTGACCACTATGGCCTCTGCCGGTACCGAAAATGTCTTTGTCAACGGCGGTATCACCTATCAGGATATCGTGGATGCCGACAAGCTCGGTCAGTATGACAACATGATCAAGCGTGTGGAAAGCTGGGATGCTCCGGCCAACGCACAGTTTGCGGACGGCGCGACTATGTGGTTCACCGATGCCTTCACCGATGCCGAAAAGGTCACCTTCAAGGCCTCTGCCGGCGGCGATGCGTCTGTCAGCTTCAAGAGCGGTCAGGCCACGCTGAACATGGGCACCAACACCGGCGTGGGCATCACCAATGCCAGCCTGAACATGGTCGCCGGTGAGGAGGATGCCCTCTATCATCTGGAGACCCGCCTGAATATGTCCATGTTCCACAAGGACGGCAACGCCCGTGTCATGCTCTCCCTCTTCGATAACGACAGCACGCCCTGCTACCCCGTGACGTTCAACGATACGGGCAAGGTCATTCTGGAAGACGGCAGCGAGCTGGCCGACTATGAGACCGATACCTGGTACCGCGTGGCGCTGGATATCGACCTGCGTGATCCTGTGAACAAGACCTATCAGGTCGTGCTCATGGACAATGATTACAATGAACTCGCCAAGAGCGATGTGATCCCCTTCGCGGAAGATTTCCAGGATGCGCGTCTCTACTTCAAGCAGATCTATATCGGCGCCATCGCCGATCAGGCGGCAAGTGCCGAGGATACGACCGACCGCACCATCGTGAAGTGCGACTACGTCTTCGTGACCCGCGGCGGATCGACCGGTACGCCCGGTGATGTGAACGGCGACGACAAGATCGACTCCACCGATGCCCGTTTGATCCTCCAGTATTATGCGAAGAAGATCGGCGAGGACGGCTTGAATCTCGCGGCGGCGGATGTGGATGGCAGCGGCACGATCGATTCGACCGATGCCCGTCTGATCCTCCAGTATTATGCGAAGAAGATCAGCGAGTTTTGAAACGCGTAATGCGGTAATCAGTTTATGATCCGCGTCCCCTGCTCCGCTCACAGCGGGGCAGGGGACATTTCTTCTTGAAAGGGTGGCTGTCATGCTCGAGATCCTCTATCAGGACAAATCCGTGATCGTGTGCAAAAAGCCGGTGGGGGTACTCTCCGAACGCGGCGAGAATCCGCGGGAGCGGTGTATGCCCGCCATGCTCGAGGAGCAGACCCGCACCTATCGTGTGGATGTGGTGCACCGACTGGATAAAGCGGTGGGCGGCGTGATGGTGTTTTCCAAAAACGCGCGCGCTTCGGCGGCGCTGTCCCGCGCAATTTTGCAGCGCGAGCTGACGAAAGAGTACCTCGCGGTGGTGAGCGGCTGCCCGGAGGAGCCGGAGGGGGAGTGGCGCGATTACCTGTTCCGCGACAAGGTGAAGAACAAATCCTTCGTGGTCAATTCGCTGCGCCGCGGCGCCAAGGAAGCGGTGCTTTCCTACCGTGTGCTGGAGACGGTCGACCGACCCGAAGGGAAAATGTCGCTGCTGCTGGTGCGTCTGCACACCGGCCGCACCCATCAGATCCGCGTGCAGTGCGCCTCCCGCCATATGCCGCTGCTGGGCGACGAAAAGTACGGCAGCCGTGTGCCGGTGAAGAATATCGCCCTGTGGTCGCATCATCTGGCGTTTGCCCATCCCGTTACCGGCCGCCCGGTGGATATCTCGGCGCTGCCGCCGAAAGAGTCGCCGTGGGAGTGGTTCCACTATTTGCAGGAGTGATGTATAATCGGTCTTCCTTTCGGCCATACTGTGGAAAAACAGGAAAGGAAGATGCCCGATGACATTCAGTCAGAAAGAGACCGGCCTGCTCAAGGACATGAAGACCCAGGAGGAACTGTGCATCGAAAAATACGGCAAATATGCCGCCGATGCCTGCGACAGCGAACTGAAAAACCTGTTCACCTCCATCCGCTCCACCGAACAGCAACACCTCTCCACCGTGGACGGCTTTCTCGGCACCACTTCGCAGTGGCAGACCGCGCCGCTGCCCCAGCCCTCGTCCGCGTGCGGCGAAAACGACAAATTTCTCTGTCAGGATATGCTTTCGATGGAGAAGCACGTGTCCTCGCTTTATGACGTGAGCATTTTTGAGTTCGCCGATCCGTCGGTGCGTCAGAAGCTCAATCAGATCCAAAGTGACGAGCAGAAGCACGGCGAGCAGATCTATCAGTATATGTCCAAAAACAATATGTATTGATTGGCCGAAAGCGTGCGGCGGGGAGCGATCCCCGCCGCTTTGATTTGTGCGGCAAAATTTTCCGGCAAGACCTTGCGTGACCGGAAATTTTGTGATATACTGTAGTTGTATAATTGTGTGTACTATACGGTAAAGGAGGCGCATGCGATGCTTTGGTCGATCCTTCGCGGCGGATTTCCGTCCCTTTCGGAACTGGGACTGCTGCTTCTCGGCTACCTCATTCTGCTCGGCATCATGATGCCGGCACACGAGGCTGCCCATGCGTGGGCCGCCGTGCGGCTGGGGGATCAGACGCCTCGCTTTGCCGGCCGTCTCACTCTGAATCCGCTGGCACACATCGATCCCATCGGTGCCCTTATGATCGTGCTGTGCGGCATCGGCTATGCCAAGCCGGTACCGGTCAACCCGCGCAATTTTAAAAACGAGCGCAGCGGCATGGCACTGGTCGCGCTGGCGGGTCCGGCGGCCAACCTGCTGATGGCGGCGGTCAGCATCGGCCTTTTCCGGTTGATCGTGCTGTTCACCGGCGGAATGCGGGTAGAGGCCGATGGGGTGTATCTGAGCCATTTTTCCTGGGCGGCCTATATGGTGCTCATTGCCGTGCTGGCACGGGTCAACATCGCGTTGGCGGTGTTCAATCTGCTGCCGCTCCCGCCGTTGGACGGCTCCCGCATTTTCGGGGCATTGCTGCCCGCCCGCTGGACGTATTGGATGGATCGGTACCACACCTATGTGCGTCTGGCGGTGCTGCTGCTGGTGTTCACCGGCGTGCTCGACCGACCGCTCGCATTCATGGAGGGACTGATCGGCAACGGGTTATGCCGGTTGTTCCGCTTGCCCGGCCTATTCTGAAGAACGGAGCGTAGGAATGGAAGCCATATCGTATCGCATCAGCGGCTTTGAAGGCCCGCTGGACCTGCTGCTTTCGCTGGTGCAGAAAAACAAACTGAATATCTACGATATCCCCATTGCGCAGCTGCTGGAGCAGTATATGGCGGCCATTCATGAGATGGAGGCCGCCGATCTGGAGGTCGCCTCGGAGTTTCTGGAAATGGCGGCCCGTCTGGTGCAGATCAAGTCCTTCATGCTGCTGCCCAAGCACGACGAGGGGGAGGAGATGCGCGCCGAACTGCCCGGCGAACTGATCGAATATCAGCTTTGTCAGGCCACGGCGCGGATGTTGGCCGAGCAGGCGGTGGGGGGCGACCTGTTCGTCCGTCTGCCGGACGAGCCGGAGCCGGACCTCACCTATCACCGTGTCCACGAGGCAGAGGAACTGCGTCAGGCGTATTTCGCGGCTGCCGGCCGCGGTCAGCGGCGTGAGCCGCCGCCCGTGCAGGCGTGCAGCGGGGT
>JAZRVU010000067.1:0-12078 GCA_045599305.1 Acutalibacteraceae bacterium
GCCTTTGGCCCCCCTTTTTGCAAAATTCGGATCCACAAAAAAGCCCGGGGCCGGAAAACGTGCGCCGGCTTCTTTATTGCCGTTATTCGATCAGGCCTTGCCGACGGAGCCGAACAGTTCCATCTTTTCCTTGACCTTCGCCTTGATGGCGGCGGTGCCGGGAGCCAGCAGTTTGCGCGGGTCGAAGCCCTTGCCCTCCAGATCCTTGCCGGCCTCGATATACTTGCGGGTCTCCTCCGCAAAGACAAGCTGGCATTCGGTGTTCACATTGACCTTGCAGACACCCAGGTCGATGGCCTTTTTGACCTGCTCGTCCGGGATGCCGGTGCCGCCGTGCAGCACGAGGGGCATATCCCCCACGGCCGCCTTCACCTCGGCCAGCACGTCGAAGCGCAGGCCGGGCCAGTTTTCGGGATATTTGCCGTGGATGTTGCCGATGCCGGCGGCGAGGATGTCCACGCCCAGATCGGCAATACCCTTGCACTCGGCCGGATCGGCACATTCGCCCATGCCGACCACGCCGTCTTCCTCGCCGCCGATGGCGCCGACTTCGGCCTCCAGCGACAGGCCGAGCTGATGCGCCGCATGGACGAGCTCGGTGGTTTTGGCGATGTTTTCTTCGATGGGATAATGCGAGCCGTCGAACATGATGGAGGAGAAGCCCGCCTTGATGCACTGATAGCACTGGTCATAGGTACCGTGGTCGAGGTGCAGCGCCACCGGGACGGTGATGTGCAGACTCTCGATCATGGCTTTCACCATGGCAGAGACCACGCCGAAACCGGCCATATATTTGCCGGCGCCGCCGGACACGCCCAGAATAACGGGCGACTGGCACTCCTGCGCCGTCTCCAGAATGGCACGCGTCCACTCCAGATTGTTGATGTTGAACTGACCGACGGCATAGTGGCCGTCACGCGCTTTTTGCATCATTTCCGTTGCCGAAACCAACATTTTCAAAACCTCCGTGTTTTTAAATTACCTTGTTATTATAAACCGCCGGGCACCAAATTGCAAGGGCTTTCACGGTTTTCTTTTGCAAAAATCTCACTCGTCACAGGTGTAACGCAATGTGATCTCTTTGGGAGAGGAGAAGCGGCGCAGGGTGACTCCCGCGGCGTCCAGCATCCGGCGGGAGGCGCGGGTGGCCGGGGTGTCGGCGTATTTGTCCGAAAGATAGACCACCTCGCGGATGCCGGCCTGCACGATCGCCTTGGCGCACTCGTTGCAGGGGAACAGCGCCACATACAGCCGCGCGCCGCGCAGCGATTTGCCCCGCGCGTTCAAAATGGCGTTGAGCTCGCCGTGCACCACGAAGGGATACTTCGTCTCGCCGAAATCGCCCTCCCGCTCCCACGGGAACTCATCGTCCGAGCAGCCGGCGGGGAACCCGTTATAGCCGGTGGACAGGATCACGTTGCCGCCCGCAGGGTCGTCTTCCCCGCTGACGATGCAGGCGCCCACCTGCGTGTTCGGGTCCTTACTGCGCTGGGCGGCCAGCATGGCCACCCCCATGAAAAACTCGTCCCAACTGATATAGCCTTCCCGCTTCATGCGATCATCTCCCGTTAGTCTCTTCTGATAGTTTCATTTTATACTATCCCGCGGCAAATTGCAAGAAAAACCGCATTCTTTCGAAAAAGACTTGCATCCGGCGACAAAGTCTGCTATACTGATATCAAACATATGTTCCCGAACGGAGTATACAAAATGGATTATATTATTGTTGGATTACTATCCGTAAATATCGTGCTGCTGGTGGTGCTGCTGGTGCGCCGCCAAAAGCCTGTCGACGACGGCAGTGAGGAGCGGCTGCGGGAGGAGATCCGCGCCGCCCGCCGCGAGACCGGCGAGGCGGTGGTGTCGATGACGCAGCAGGTGACCGGGCAGCAGGCACAGCAGGAGGCCGCCCGCCGCGAGGCGCAGGCCGCCGATCAGGAGCGGCTGTACCGCACCCTGTCGGCGCAGTCGCGGCAGTTGAACACCACCCTGACCGAGGCGGTGGGACGGCTGCAGGAGAGCAACGAGAAAAAGTTGGAGCAGATGCGGGAAACGGTGGACGAAAAACTGACCTCCACTCTGCAGAAACGATTGGATTCCAGTTTTCAGACGGTGGGCGAGCAGCTCAAAAAGGTGTATGAGTCGCTGGGCGAGATGAAAGAGCTCTCGTCGGGCGTGTCCGACCTGCAGCGGGTGCTGACCAACGTGAAGGCGCGCGGCACGTGGGCGGAGGTGCAGTTGGGCAATCTGCTGGAGCAGACGCTGACGGCAGAGCAGTTTGAGCGCAATGTGTCGGTGCGCGGCAACAGCGAGCGGGTGGAATACGCCGTGAAGATCCCCTCGCGCGAGGATGACGGCAAGTTCGTCTGGCTGCCCATCGACTCGAAGTTTCCGCAGGAGGACTATCTGCGGCTTTCCGAAGCGGCGGAGCGCGCCGACAGCGCGGCGGTGGAAGAGGCCGTCAAGGCGCTGGAGACCATCGTCAAGCGGGAGGCGGCGGATATTTCGCGGCTCTACATCAACGTGCCCGCCACCACCGATTTCGCCATCATGTTCCTGCCCACCGAGGGGCTTTATGCCGAGGTGCTGCGTCGGCCGGGACTGGTGGAGGACTTGCAGACCAAATACCGCGTGATGGTGTGCGGCCCCACCACCATCACCGCGTTTCTGAACACGCTGCGCATGGGCTTCCGCACCATCGCGCTGGACAAGCGCGCCGCCGAGGTGTGGAAGGTGCTGGGCGCGGCCAAGGCGCAGTATGAAAAATTCGGGGTGGTACTGGACAAGGTACAGCGCAAGATCGAAGAGGCCGGCAACTCGCTGGAGGATGCGCGAAACCGCAACGAACAGATCCAGAAGAAGCTGCGCGGCGTGGAGGAGATCGCCCCCGCCGAGGCCGGGCTGCTGCTGGAGCTGCCCAACGAAGAATAAGAGAAAAAAACGAACGCCCGCGTCGGCTGGCAAGCCGGCACGGGCGTTTTCTTTTTGTCGTTCAGCGCCGCAGGATGGCGCAATCGGTGGCCATGACGGCGTTTTCCAGAATGATCTCGCCGTAATCGTCCGCCGTGATGCGGCCGCTGCGGGGATTCTTCACCGAAAGGATGCTGCCGCGCACATCCGCCTGCACGTCACTGTATTCAAACGCGAGGTCGGTATCCTCCATGGTGCAGTTGATGAGGGTGAGGCCCTCGCAATAGCACAGCGGCTGGGTACCGATGATGTGACAGTCGATGAGGGTGAGGCCGCGGGAATACCACCCCAGATACTCGCCTTTCACGGTGGAGTGGCGCACGGTGACGTTTTCGGCGTGCCAGAAAGCGTCCTTGGTGTCCAGCACCGAATTCTCGATCGTCAGGTCTTTGGTGTACTGGAAGGAGTATTTGCCGGTCATCTGCAGGCGGTCGATGCGGCCGCCCTCCAGTTCGAGCAGAAAATATTCCGAGTGGACGGTACAGTCTTCAAAGGTGACGTCGTGGCATTTCCACCCGAATTCGGGGGAGTCGATGCGGCACTCGCGCAGGGTGATGTCCCGGCACTCGCGCAGACACTTGATCCCGTCGATGCGGGTGCGGACGATCTGCCCGCCGCGGGCGTACCAGATGGGGGCGCGGCAGGTGGTCTCCAGCACCGAATCCTCCAGCGTAAAGCCGTCGGCGTGCCACAGCGGGTAGCGCAGGGCAAACCGGCAGTCCCGCACGGTGACACCCCGGCACTCCTTGAGCGCCGACTCTCCGTCCGCGGGACCTTCAAAGGTGCAGTCCGTCACCACGGCGTTTTGCAGGTTATAAAGCGCCCGCTCCTCATCGAAGGTGCGGTCACAGATCTCGTTCATATCTTTTTACAACTCCTTATTGGCTTGTGCGTCCAGTGCGTTCGTGACGGCGGCGAACCCGGCAAGGGTGATCTCCTCCGCACGGGCGGTGGGGCTCACGCCTGCCGCGGCCAGGGCGGCGCGAAGGGCATCTTTATCCGGCACGGCGGCCGAAAGGGCGTTCATCAGCGTTTTGCGGCGCTGGCCGAAGCCGGCGCGGATGAGGCGGAACATCAGCTGTTCATCCGCTGCCTGTACCGGCGGCTGCGGCCGCACCGCCAAACGGATGACGGCACTGTCCACATTCGGGGCGGGCAGAAAACTGCCGCGCGACACATCGAACAGTTTTTGCGGGGCGGCGTAGTAGGCCACGGCCAGCGTGACGGCACCGGCGGCACGGGTACCGGGCGCGGCACACAGGCGGTCGGCCGCCTCGCGCTGCACCATCACGGTGAGCGCCTCCACCGGCAAACGGCTTTCGAGCAGCGCCATGATGAGCGGCGAGGTGATGTAATAGGGCAGGTTGGCGCAGACGAACACCCGCCGGCCGCCGAATTTTTCGGCGATGAGGGCGGCGAGGTCGAGCTTCAGCGCGTCGCCGTGGACGATCTCCACATTGTTGCAGTCGGCCAGCGTTTCCCGCAGCACCGGCAGCAGACGGTCATCCAGTTCGATGGCGACCACCTTCCCCGCGACGGCGGCCAGCTCCCGCGTGAGCACCCCCACGCCGGGGCCGATCTCCAGCACGCCGTCCTCCGGCCCGGCGCCGCAGGAGGCGGCCATGCGCGGGCAGACGGCGGGATTGATAAGAAAGTTCTGCCCCAGTTTTTTGGAAAAGGAAAATCCGTGACGGGAAAGCAGGTCGCGGACATAGGCGATATCGGTGAGAGACGGCATGGCGGCCTCCTTCAGCGGCGGCGCCGACGGCGACGGCGGCGGTTGTGCACGATGCTGATGATGACATAGACCACCACCAGCAGCAGGAACAGCGCAATGATGATATACAGCCAGCGGGAGCCGAACACCGTTTTCACGGCGCGCCACACGACCAGCACCTCGCTGCGCTCCACCGATTCGGCGGCCACCATCGGCACCTCACCCAGTTTCCGGTCGAGGTTGATGAGCAGCGCCACGGTGCCGTAGGCAGTCCCCTTATCCACAGGGGCGTCCACCGCCCCCTCGACGGCGATCTGCGGCTGCAGGATCACGGTGGACACATCCAGATCATTGGGCACCACCGTGCCGAACGTCCGACCCGCCGCCAGCACGACCGTGTCGGTCGACCAGGCGAGCCCCACGTTCAATTGACTGACCGGCTGCCCCTCGGAGAGAAGAATTTTGTAACTGAAATTCCTAAACGCCCATTCAAACAGCGCCTGTGAATCCTCAAAATGGGCGATGGCCCGGTCGGTGCCGTCCGCGGCCGCACTGCCGAGCACCACGGCCATATACTGATAGCCGCCGTCCTTCGCCACCGACACCATGCAGCGGCCGGCCTCGTCGGCGTAGCCGGTGCGGCCGAACTGCAGACGGGGATAGTAACTGTCGGTGATGGGACGGAGCATGGAATTGACGGTGGCGCGGTTCTGCGGACGGCCGACGACCGGCGTGACCGCATAACCGTTGACCCCCATCATCTCCACCAGTTCGGGATACTCCATGGCGGCGCGGGTGATGAGCGCCAACTCACGCGCGGTGGTATACTGCCCCAGCGCGTCGAGCCCCGTCACATTGGCAAAAGCGGTGGCGGTGCAGCCCAGTTCCCCGGCCAGCGCGTTCATGCCGTCGACAAACGCCGACACGCTGCCCGCCAGCCGGCGGCAGAGCGCCACGCAGGCGTCGGCCGCCGTTTCCGCCATGGTGGCGGTGAGCAGGTCGCGCAGGGTCCACTCGTCACCGATCTGCATCCCCACCACACCCAGACCGGTGCCGGTGATCTGATTATAGCACTCCCGGTCGTAGACGCCGGTGGCGCTGTCGATATCGATATTGCCCGCCCGGATGAGGCGGATGGCGTGAAGCCCCACCATCACCCGCACGGTGGCGGCGGGGGAACGGCGGATATCCGCCTCCCGCTCGAACAGCACGGTGTCCTCCTCCGGCGAGCCGCCGAGGTACATCAGCAGTGCGGAACGGGCGCTGACAGTCACCTCTTCGGGCAGTTCATACGCCGCCTGTGCCGTCAGCGGCGCGGCCGCCAGACAGATCGCCAGCACCGCGCACAGAAGCAGACTGCACCAACGTTTCATAATACAGGATCCTTTCACTCTGTTTGACGAAGCACTTTCACGATCTCACCGAGATACAGACGGTGATAGTCCGTATCGCCCGGATAGTGGCCGGGGATGGTGGGATCGAGGAAATTTTCCGGACGGATATCGGAGACGTACATCTTGCGGCAGACCAGCACCAGACGCGCCTCGTCGAAATACGGGGCGGCGGCATCGAACAGCGGGGTCAGCCCCGCTTCGCGCACCTTGTCGCCGTCACGGCCGGAGCGGCTGCCGCAGATCTGCAGTGCCCGGCGAAAGCCGTTGTCCAGAAACGACAGCGAGAAGAAGTTTTCCCGCTCCATGAAGCCGTAGGTGTAACGGGACGGGCGCACCAGCGCCGCGGCGGTGTGCGCGTTCCAGATGCAGCCCATGCCGCCCCAGCTGGCCGTCATGGTGTTATAGCTCTCCCGATCCCCCGCGGTAATGAGCATCCAGTCGCGCCCGATGAGGCGAAACACGTTGTCCTGTATCTCGGTGGGATCGATCTCGATAAATTTGTTCATATATACACCCTCCCAAAAGTTTGTGTTCTTCTCTACCATCATATCACACTTTTCAAAAAAAGGCACGCATTTTTTTGCCGCGGCATATACTGTTGTCAGAACGACTGAAAAGGAGGAGTTTTATGCCTGCATTCATGATCTACACCGTGCGTCCCGGCGACACGCTCGGCGATATCGCCGTGCAGTACGGCACGACGGTGGAGGCGATCCGGCGCCTGAACGGCCTGCGCGACCCCGACCGCATCTTTGCCGGCCAGCGGCTGCGCATCCCGGGAGAGGGGATGTCTCTGCCGCCGCAGCGTCCCATTCCGCCGCAGCGTCCCGTTCCCCCGCGGCCCGTACCGCAGCGCCCCATTCCGCCGACACCGCCGATGCCGCCGATGCCGGAGGAACCGGAGGAGCCGATGCCGCCGGAGGACAACGACTACATCGTGCAGCCGGGCGACACGCTCTATTTCATCGCGGCGCGGGAGGGCACCACGGTGGATGCGCTGATCCGCCTGAACGATATCCGCACCCCGAACCTCATCTTCCCCGGCCAGCGGCTGCGGCTGCCGGACAAAATGCCCTGACGGCGCATCTCCCGCAAAAGAGGGTACCCGCGGCAATGCCGCAGGTACCCCTTTTCATACGGTCACAGACTATCGACATAGGCGTCCATATCCTTCAGGTGACGGTTGAAATAGTACTTCAGGCGGGTGACCTCGGAATCGAAAGTCTGCGATTTGAGCTGTTCCCGCGTCACGACGTTCGGATTGACGGTATCGCCGCCGGCGACCAGTTTTTCGAGGATATCCCACCGCTCGAAATTGTATTTCTGCGAGGCATAGAGCGTATCCGCCATCCCGTCGACAAAGGCGTTCACGCCCTCCAGTGCCGGGCGCATCTCTTTATAGATCTCTTTGAGCATGGCCATGGTCTCTTTACATCCGAAGATGTAGTTGAGCCAGCCGTGCTGCCAGATATAGGGTATCTTGTCGGTGTAGTTGTTATAATTGCAGTTGCCGGAGGAGCGGTCGAAATCCCACACGGGGCCCATCTTGAACTTGCCGTTCACATCAATGGACATATAACAGCTGGAGAAGAAATCGCCGTCGGTGTTGTTCATGACCTCCTCCACGATATACCACCGCACGAAGGATTCCACATCCACCACCTTGTTGATGCGCGACCAGTCGCGGGAATAGATCTCGTTGGCCGTGTAGATGACCTTATCGTAAATATACTGCAGCTGTGCGGGATCTGCCAGCAGCTTTTCGGTGGAGGGGGCCTTCACCACAAAGGCGTGGGTGTAGACGATGATGATCTCGTCGCTGGAAGGACTGTAGGCAAGGGCGGTGTTGCCCGGCAGCGGATGCTGTGCGTCGGCGGCCGTTGCCGCACCGCGGGCGTGGCCGTCCACCTCGACGATGAAGCCGCACGCGCCCGGCGCCATGCCCTCCTCATACTTGGTGACATTGACCCGGTCTTTTTCGATGTCGATCTTTTCGCAGAGGTTATAGGTGCCCCAGTACTGCCCGTTATACCACAGATCGACGGGGCGGTTCTGCACCACATAGTCGAGTCCCGCGGCCGTGGCGAGATAGCCGGCGGCCATGTTGCGGATGAGGGATTTGTCCTCATAATTCGCGATGAGGCACCAGTCCTTCGATTCGGACATGCCGAGCAAGCGTGCTTTTTTATCCAGTTTCACATTGTAGCCCTTTTTCGGCTCGCCCCAACTGGTGTTGCCGCGTCCCTTGGCACCGGCGGAGAGGATGACGCCCTCCCCCGCATCGGCGCCGCCGATATAGAAGGTGGCGGGCAGCCGCTCGATCTTGGAGGTGATGGTGGTGAAGTTTTCGGTGGTGAGCGCCACGGAGGGCAGACCGGTATCGAGCGTTTCCACCCGCAGGGTGACGGTGCGGACACTGCCGTCCTGCGCGATCAGCGTGAGAAGCACGTCCTCGGTGAGATCCAGCGTTGTCACCTCGGAGACAAAGGGCATCCCGTTCACCCGCACCTCGCCGCCGCGATAGCCGAAGGAGGGGATGAGTGCCGAGAGGTCGATCCCCGCGGGCAGCATGGCGGTGATGCGGTCGCCCTTGATGCAGCACTGCACGCTGTAAGGCAGGCTGTCATTATAGTCGGTAATAAAAGCAAAATAGAGGAATTCGTTGGTCTGGGGCGTGATGATGTACGGCTGCGTGAGCTTCAGACCCGCCGGATTGATGAGCACCTTGCCCGCCTCCTCACTGTTGGGGGAGAAGGTGTTGTGCGAGACGTTTCTGGCGGACACGCGGCCGTAGAGCACCGTGCGTTCCTCCCCCGCGGGAAAGATGGGAATTTTCCCGGCGTACCGCTGCAGGATCAGGCGGGCGTCGGTGGAGGTGACCTGCCGGTCGCCGTCCACATCGGCCGAAGCGGCATCGGCCGCAGTGAGCCGGCCGGCCGCCTGCTGCAGCACCAGACGGGCGTCGGTGGCACCGACACGGCCGTCGCCGTTCGCGTCGCCGTAGAGATACCGGCGGGTGCCCGCCGTCAGGTTTTTCTGCGCCGTGCCGATCGTCATGCGGGCCGCGCGGTCGGCCTGCGGCGCCCCTGCACCGCCGCACCATTCGTAATCATAGTTATAGTGGGTGTGCACCGTCATGCCCATCACGAAGCTGCCGGCCTTGCCGATCTTTCCGAGCCCCAGCGTGTCGAACGGCAGCGCCAGCTCATAGACCAGCCGGCACTGCGGAGCATCCCACGTAGCAGCGGCAAGGAGGGCGGGGTTGGTGAGGGCCTGATCGTCCATATACCCCATCAGTTCCCCGGCCACATTGATCGCAAAGCCGAATTCATGCCCGGCCGAGTAGGCGTCCGGCGCGAAGCGGAGGCTGATCGCATCGCCGTTCACGATATCACGGCCGGTACCGGGCGTTTCCAGTGCGTTGCACTCCACCGCCACAGCGAGATACAGTGCCGTATCGTCGTGGCCGAACCACATCTGCGCGTTCAGCGGCATCTTATATCCCGATGTGCCGGGTGCGGTGCCGGTGCAGTAGTCGGGCAGCAGCACGTCCGCATCGCCCCACTCCCCCACGGTGATGACGCCGTCTGGGGTGGGAGCGGCCATCCGCAGCACCGTGAAGCCGGCAGGTGCCGCCGCAATACACGGTGCCCACACAAACAGCAGCACCGCGATCAGGCAGCAGGATAACACTCGTTTCACCAAAAAACGCCCCCGTTTCACATGCTTTTCGATCACACCTGCAGCATATACAGATCAAACGCCAGCGTGCGGCGGGTGATGTAGTTCTGCAGGCGGCAGATCTCGGAATCGAAGGTCTGCGATTTCATCTGTGCTTTGGTGGTGGCGTTGGGATTGCTGACGTCACCGCCGTTGACCAGTTTGGTAAGGATATCCCATTTCTGGAAATTGTACTGCTGTGAGGCGTAGATGGCATCCGCCATATCCGCCACATAACGGTTGGCCCGATCCAATGTGGGACGGAACTCCTCATAGACGTCCTCGAACACCGCCATGCCGCCGTCGCACCCGAGGATGTAGGCCAGCCAGCCGGCGCTTTTCAGCGAGGGCAGACGCTCCTCCGAGTTGCTGTAATAGCAGTTTTCGCAGGAGCGGTCGAAGTCCCACACCGGACCCATTTTGAACTTGCCGCCCGCATCCAGATACATATAGCAGCTCGAGTGGAAGCCGGCGTCGGTGTTGTTCATGAACTCCTCGACGATGTACCAGCGGGCGTAGGACGCCACATCCACCACCCGGGAGATCTTCTCATAGTCATAGGTCTTCAAGATCTGCACCGTCTCGATATATTTGTTATAGATATAGAGCAGCTGCTTGGTGTCGGTCTCGAGCTTTTTATAAGACGGCTTTTTAATGACGATCCAGCGCCCGTCATAGGTCATGAAGACCTCCTGCGTCACGGGGTTATAGTACATGGCCTTGTCTTCCCCGATGGGGTGCTGCCACTGCGCCTTTTGATCGGCCGATACCTCGTTGACGTGGCCGTCGAATTCCAGCACGAAGCCGGTGTCCCCCGCCGCACAGCCGGGCTCATACTTTTTGATGTTGACGCGGTCTTTTTCGACCTCGATCTTTTCCACCAGATTGTAGGTGCCCCAATACTGCCCGTTATACCACAGATCGACCGGGCGATTCTGCACCACATACTCGAGCCCCGCCCCTTCGGCGAGATATTCGGCCAGAATGTTGCGCAGCAGGGCCTTGTCCTCGTAGTTCGCGATGAGCGACCAGTCCTTCGACTCGCTCATATCCAGCAGACGGACTTTTTCCTCCAGTTCCACGGTGTAGCCCTTTTTCGGCTCGTTCCAGCTGGTGTTGCCGCGACCCTTCATGCCGCCGGGCATCAGCCGGCCGGCACCCGCTTCCCCGCCGCCGATATAGAAGAGGGTGGGGAGATAGTCGATCTTGGAGGTGATGGTCTTCAGCCCCTCCACCGTGGCGGCGAAGGAGGGCAGACCGGTATCCAGCGCCTCCACCCGCAGGGTGTAGGTGCGCACATTGCCGCTTTTGGAGATGAGGGTGAGGGTGACATCCTCGGTGAGATCCAGCAGCGTCACGTCGGATATGAGCGGCATACCGTTCACGCGGATCTCGCCGCCGAAATAGGTGAAGGTGGGGATGAGCGCCGTGAGATCCACCCCGGCGGGCACCATGGCGGTGACCATCTGCGAGCCGATGTTGCAGCGCACGTTGAAAGGCAGTCCCTCGTTGAGATCGGTGGTGAAGACGAAATAGCCGAACTGGTTGGTGTTGTCGTCCTGCCGGGAGGGGGTGGTGTTGCCGATATCGCTGAGGCTTTTGAAGGTGGAGCCGGCCTGCGAGCTCACCGGCGAAAAAGTGTTGTGAGAGACGGCCTTGGCGCTCTTGGCACCGTAGAGCACCGTCTGCTTCTGCCCGACACGGTAGTCGGTGCCCTTGCCGGCATAATATTGCAGCATGAGGCGGGCATCGGTGGAGGTGACCGTTCCGTCACCGTCCGCATCCGCCGCGATGGCATCGGCTGCCGCCGGCAGACCGGCCGCGCACTGCAGCGCCAGACGGGCGTCGGTGGCATCGACACGGCCGTCACCGTTTGCATCGCCGGTGACGATCGCGGCACTGCCGTCGTTTGGATCTTTCGGAGCACCCAGTATCACCGCGGCCGCCTTGGAGATATCCGCATCCTCCACAAGGCCGCCGCACCACTCATAGGCATAGCCGCCCGCCACCCGCACGGCAAACGAAAAGGCGATGCGGTCGCCCTTCTTCCACGCCGAAACGCTGTCCGACAGCAGGCTGAGCGGCAAAGACGCCTCATAAACGGTGGTCTTGGTCGCCTCATCCCGCGTGGCCATGCAGAAAGCGGAGATATCCGAATAGGCCAGATCGTCGATATAGCCGCGCATCTTGCCGTTGGCCGAACGGGCAAACGCCAGTTCGTGCCGGTCGGTCTTGCCGTCGGCCGCGATCTGCACCTGCAGGGAACAATCTTTGATG
>JAZRVU010000068.1:0-2789 GCA_045599305.1 Acutalibacteraceae bacterium
ACCCTTGGGCACGTCCACACGGATGGTCCAGTTGGTGGTGTTCGCCTCGGCGACAAACGCGTCATCGAGGTTCACATAGGTGTAGGAATAGAAGGTGTTGGGATCGAGGCTGGCCATGATGTCGGCCGGCACAGGATCGCCTTCGGTAGCATAAATCGTATTGCTGATATAGGACTTATACTGCTTGGCACCCTTGGCATTCATCACTTCCGCGATCAGATCACCAAGCTTGGTGTTGATCTTGCGGGTGAGGTAACGCACGCCTTCGGCGCTGACCTTGTAATCGGTATCCACACGGTTACCGTTGGCGGAAGCGCCGTTGTAAGTCGTGATGGTGGCACGGCCGGCGGACCGGTTCGCATACTGCGAGGTGATCTCGGTGCCCGCAGCATCGTACAGCCAGCCGCGCTCGTTCTCGAGCTCTTCGGGACCCCAGACCGCCTTGTTCTCTTGCAGAGCATAGACGCCGGGCATGTAGGTCGGATAGGGCTGATAGTTGAAGTCGATGTACGCGATGCTGTTGTCATAGTTGCCGTCAACCTTGTCGGCAGCCACGGCGGCAGCAGGGCCGGCCGCGATCTTGTTGATGTAGATGTTGCCGCCATCCATCGAGCCGATCGACAAATACCCCGTCTTGTCCTTCAGGACGGAAGCGGGAATGGTGAATTCCGCGATCGTCCAGATGTTCATCGCCAGACCGCCCAGAGGATGCTTGAGGGCATCCTTGTTAGCTCCACGATAACTCCAGACGTTATTGGCATCCACACGGCCTTCGTCGCCGAGGGACAGCCAAGACCAGTTGGCATCACCAGACGCATAATAGTACACGAGGAAGGTGATGTTGCCATCCGCATCTTTCAATGCGTCGGTGTTAGCGGTAAACTGAATGTTCTTGGGGCCGTTCTCTTCCTTTGCCCAAAGAGCATTCAAGCCATCGGGACCCGCTTTAAAGCCCATTTCCTCGGCCACGTTGCACGCATACGTGCTGTACGTCAGCGAGCCGGTGGAGACCGCTTCGCCGGAGCTGAAATCGATCATGCCGATGGCAGGGGCAGGGGCTTCCTCAACCACGATGGAGGCAATGCAGGCAGCGCTGCTGCCGCAGTTGAAGCGGACAGAGCCGCTGAAATTCTGCTCGTTCTTGAAGCAGACATCGGAGAAGGTGAGGGTCTCGGTCTTCCATTCACCGTCGGTGGACGGGAGACTGGGGCCGGCGACCCAGCGGGACTGGGTCACTTCGTCCGCGGCAAGATCTCTGTTGCCGGGATATACGCCGGGCTGAGTGCCGACGGCACCGGTGGACTTATAGGTGACGATGCAGTTGACGGTGGTGCGCTTGGCACGCAGACCGCCGGTCACCTTGGCGAGGTAGATCATGCCGCCGGTGGGCGAGACATAGGCGTACTTCGCATCGCCCTTGGTGTCGGTCGCCGAAGCAGGCGTGGGGCTATCCCAGCCTTCGCCGGCGATACCGGTGTTGTTCAGCGCGACTTCGCCTTCACCGGTAGCGACAAAAAAGATCTTGTCGTTCAGTTCGGCGTTCAGCGCCTCAGTGGCCGCAGTAAGAACTTCCGAAGTGGAAGCGGGATCGGCCAGAAGCGCCTTGGCATCCGCGAGGGTGCTGAAATGTGCACCGGCGGAAGCCGCGAGCTGCGCCTTTTCCACGGCCTGCTGCAGAGCAGTGGTTTCTTCGCCACCGGCAGAAGAAATCAGAGCCAGGCCCGACATGGCGCCGATCAACATTGCGATTGACAGCAACCATGCCAACGATTTTTTCAACATAGTTTTCTCTCCTTTGATTGGATTTTATATTCACACCGGCTGGACGAACCGGCATCAATACCGAAAGGAATGCGCAAATAAGTGAGGGAGACTCACTTTGCCCATATTATAGCACAAGTCTATTCTAATGGGAATAGGCAATCTTCACAAAATCGAAAAGAGTTTTTGGTGCGTTTCGTCGGGACGGTGGGAGCCGCGTTTTCACCCGATGCCGAACAGGCGGCGGGCATTGGCGGCCGTCTGCCCGAGCAGTGCCTCGGGCGTGACACCGCGCAGGGCGGCGATCACGGCGGCGGTGTGGGCGATCAGGCGGGAATCGCAGCGCCCGCCGCGGAAGGGTACCGGCGCCATGTAGGGGGCGTCGGTCTCCAGCAGCAGGCGGTCGGCCGGCACCATGGCGGCCACCGCCGCGGGCTTGCGGGCGTTCTGGAAGGTGACCGCGCCGCCGAGACCAATGTGCATCCCCAGCGCCAGCACCTCACGCGCCATCTCCACGCTGCCCGAAAAGCAATGCACCACCCCGGCGGGACGGTATTGCCGCAGCAGGCGCAGGGTGTCCTCATGGGCGTCGCGGTCGTGCACGACCACGGGCAGACCCAATTCTGCCGCGAGCGCCAACTGCCGCTCGAAGCAGTCGGTCTGCCGGGCACGGGAGGGGCCGTCCGGCCAATGGTAGTCCAGCCCGATCTCCCCCACCGCGACCACGCGGGGCGCGGCGGCCAGTTCCCGCAGGGCGGGCAGCGTATCGGCACCGAAGGTATCGGCCGCTTCGGGGTGTACCCCCACCGCCGCCCATATGTACGGGCAGCGGGCGGCCAGTTCCGCCGAGCGGCGGGCAGAGGCGATATCGCACGCGGCGTTGACCACCCCGACGACGCCGCCTGCGGGCAGCGCCGCAAGCACCTCGTCGCGGTCGGCGTCGAACGCGGGATCGTCATAGTGGGCGTGAGAATCGAAGATCATGTGCGCACCGTCCTTTCGAGGGGAAAAAGCGGCCGTGCAGGTGT
>JAZRVU010000069.1:0-33083 GCA_045599305.1 Acutalibacteraceae bacterium
ACTGCGCCTGTGTGACGTGTCTGCTCGCAGCGACCTGACCGCGCAGTCACGGTTCAGAACCCGGTCAGCGGCACCAAACCGGCGCACCCCCAGCGGGGATGTCCCGGTTTTGCTGTTGCATGAAGTGTGAAGGACCGCGAAAACGGCGCAGCCGTTTTCACTTGACTGCGCCTGTGTGACGTGTCTGCTCGCAGCGACCTGACCGCGCAGTCACGGTTCAGGACCCGGTCAGCGGCACCGATAAAGATACCAATATTGCATTTTGCATTTTTTGATGGTATAATATGATATCTGTAGCCGGAATGCACGGGGGGAAAGATATGAGCGAACAGGGCATGATCTTCAATATCCAGCGTTTCTGCGTGGACGACGGGCCGGGTATCCGCACCACCGTCTTTTTCAAGGGCTGTCCCCTGCGGTGCGTGTGGTGCCACAATCCCGAATCCGCCTCCCCGACACCCGACATCCTTTTTTCGGCACAGAAATGCATCGGCTGCGGTTATTGCGCCGCCGTGTGCCCTCACGGACTGCACCGTCTGGAAGACGGCGGGCACGTCTTTGTGCGGGACGGGTGCGAAAAATGCGGGCTCTGCGCCGAAAAGTGCTATGCCAAAGCCATCGAGTTCTGTGGGCGCAGTGCCACGGTGGACGAGGTGATGGACGAGGTCGTCAAAGACGCTGACTTTTATGAAACGAGCGGCGGCGGGCTCACCGTTTCGGGGGGCGAGCCGCTGATGCAGGCGCCGTTTCTGCTGACGCTGCTCGGCCGTGCCAAGGCCGCAGGGATCCACACCTGCGTGGAAACGAGCGGTTTCGCCGCCGAAGAGATCATCACAAAGGCTGCCGCCGTCACCGACCTGTTCCTGTTCGATTACAAAATCACCGACCCGCAAGCACATTTCCGATACACCGGCGTACCGAACGAGCCGATCCTGCGAAATCTGCAGGCGCTCGACCGGCTGGGTGCCGCGGTGATCCTGCGCTGCCCCATCATCCCGGACATCAATATGCACCCCGCACACTTTGAAGCGATCGGCCGGCTGGCCAAAGAGAGAGCGTGTATTCAAAAGGTGGAACTGCTTCCCTATCACCCGCTGGGCATTTCCAAATGCGAGCGGCTGGATAAAGCGCCCGCCTACCCGAACACGGAATTTCTTTCGGCCGAAGCCCTGCGCTCCTTTGCCGAACAGGTGGAAGCCATCTGCGGCAAGCCCGTCAAATGCGGATAACGGCAGACCCCCGCCAAACCGGCGGGGGTCTGGTTCATATATGCCAGATATCGGCCGCGTATTCCTCCACCGAACGGTCACTGGAAAAATAGCCGGCGGCAGCGGTATTGAGCAGACATTTGCGGGTAAAGGCCTCGCGGTCGCGGTAATCGCGGTTGGCGGTCAGGCGCGCCTCACAGTAGGCCGGGAAATCGGCCAGCAGAAAATAGTTGTCCGGCGCGTGCCACGATGCCCCCTTGGTGAGCGAATCGTACAGTTCCGCGAACATTCCCGTGCCGCCGTCATCCACCGTGCCGTCCACCAGCGTTTGCAGCACGCGCCGCACCCGCGGCTCATTGGCGGCGGTGGCATTCGGGTCATAGGTGGGGCGCAGTGCCGCCGCCTCCTCGGCGGTGAGGCCGAAGATATAATTATTCTCCCGCCCGGCCTGCTCCACGATCTCGATATTCGCACCGTCAAAGGTGCCCAATGTGACGGCGCCGTTCAGCATGAATTTCATGTTGCCGGTGCCGGACGCCTCTGTTCCGGCGGCGGAGATCTGTTCCGAAATGTCGGCGGCAGGCATGATATATTCGGCGGCCGACACATTGTAATCCGGCAGGAAGATCACCTGCATCCGGTCGTTCACCGCCGGGTCATCGGCGATCAGCCGTGCCCACTCGTTGATATACTTGATGATCGCCTTGGCACGGCGGTAGCCGGGTGCCGCCTTGGCGGCAAACAGATACACCGTGGGGGTGAAATCGGTGATGCGCCCCTCCTTCAGCCCGAAATAGGTGTCGGCAATGGAAAAGACGTTGAGCAGCTGCCGCTTATATTCGTGCAGACGCTTGGCCTGCACATCAAAAAGCCACGAAGGATCCGCCGCCACGCCGCAGCGCTTTTGAATGAAGTCCGCCAACTGCCGCTTTTTCTCCGTTTTCACCGCGGCAAAGCGTTTGAGGAAATCGCGGTCATTCTGGAATCGCTCCAGTTCCCGCAGACGCGGCAGATCGCACAGCCAGCCGCTGCCGATGCGGGCGGTGATAAGTGCGGAAAGTTCCGGATTGGCCACCGCCAGCCAACGGCGCTGGGTGATGCCGTTGGTCTTATTGTTGAAGCGTTCCGGATAGAGCGCGTACCATTCCGGCATCACGGTGCTTTTGAGCAGTTCGGTGTGCAGCCGCGCCACGCCGTTGACCGAATGGGTCGCAAAGACTGCCAGACGCGCCATGTGCAGCGTGCCGTTTTCAATGATCCAGTAGCGGGCACCCTCCTCGCCGGTGATGCCGCGGCGGCGCAGTTCCCGCTGCAGGGCGTGATGCAGCTTCTGCACATACGGCTCCAACTGCGGGAGCACCTGCGAAAACAGCCGCATATCCCACTTTTCCAGCGCTTCCGGCAGCACGGTGTGGTTAGTGTAGGCGAAGGTCGACCGGGCGATGTTCAGTGCGCGGGTGAAGGACTCCCCCTCCTCGCACAAAAGACGGATGAATTCCGGGATCGCCACCACGGGATGGGTGTCGTTGAGCTGCACCGCAAACTGATCGGCAAACCGGCGAAAGCCCTCGGCGTACCGACCGCGATACCGGCGGATCATGTCCTGCACGGAGGCGCTGGCAAAGAAATACTGCTGTTTGAGGCGCAGTATCTTCCCCGCCTCGCCCTCGTCGTTCGGATAGAGCACGGCGCAGATCTGCTCAGCCGCGTTCTTTTCGGCCACCGCGGCGTCATAGTCGCCCGCGTTGAACGCCGCAAAATCGAAAGGCGTTTTGGCCTCGGCCTGCCACAGGCGCAGGGTGTTCACCGTGTTGGCGCCGTAGCCGATCACGGGCATATCGTAGGGCACCGCCCACACCTCGCCGTCGCCGAACCGGACGCTGACCCGCTCGCGCTCGCGGCGGCGCGACCACGGATCGCCCCACGTCAGCCAGTCATCCGCCGCCTCCTTTTGAAAACCGTCCTCGACACTCTGCCGGAACAGGCCGTAGCGGTAGCGGATACCGTAGCCGTCCAGCGGGATATCCCGCGTGGCGGCGGACTCCAGATAGCAGGCGGCCAGCCGCCCGAGCCCGCCGTTGCCCAAAGCCGCATCCCCGATCTGCTCAAAAGCGGCGATGTCCGCCCCGTGGTGGCGCAAAAAGTCACCCACCGCCTCCAGCCGCCCCATGTTGAACAGATTTTGATACACCATCCGCCCTATCAGAAACTCCGCCGAAAGATAGGCGGCGCGCTTGCCGCGGGCCGGTCGCGTCCATCGGTCGCTCACCGCCGCCACCGCCGCTTTTGAAACCGCACAGTACAGATCCCGTACATCGGCATTACCGATGCGTTTGCCCGCCTCGACCCGTAAAATCGTGCGGATATCCCGCTCTATGCTCATCTTCTCGCTCCCCTTGTGTTTTTTCGCTATTATGCCCCGAAAACACAAAGAAAAACAAACGCGGGACAGGATAGGGAGAAATTCCCCATCTTGTCCCGCCGAAGCAGAACGCATTTCCTTACGGGATATACACCCGGAATTCTCCCCGACAGCGCGGGCAGTCACAGGCGTGACGGCCGCGTTGGCGGCGCGGCAGACGCACGGTAGCGCGGCAGTGCGGGCAGGTGCGGTAGACATGAGTCTTGCGGTCGCGCCAGCGGTTTTTCTGCAGCCGACCCCAACGGCGCAGGCGTTCGGTGCGGGCAAGATACCACTCGTTTTCCCGCATGCGGGCGGGGATATTGCGTGACAGCACCCGCCAGATCCACACGCCCACCACCGCAAATTCCGGCAGTGACAACACAAAACTGTGCACAAACGCATTCACGATCAGCAGTACCAGATACACCACCAGCAGCGCCCGACCGAGCGCATCCGGGCCGTACCGTCCCTCGAAAAAGCGCACAAGGCGCTCGCGAAACCGTTCCAACCGTCACACTTCCTTTCACCTATCAAGTATACGGCAAAAGTGCTGAAAAAGCGTGAACAAATTTTAAAAAATGCCCCTGCGGCCGTCTGTGACCGCAGGGGCATTGCCGTATTTTTGAACGATCAGTCGGCCCACGTGCCGTTCACAAAGATCGGCACCGCCTTACCGTTCTTGTAGCCGGTGATGCACAGGTCATCCGCACCCACCATGAAATCCACATGGATCATGCTGTCGTTGATGCCCAGTTTGCGGCATTCCTCGTTCACGTCCTCCATCTCGAGATATCCCTCGATGCAGTCGTTGAAGCCGCGACCGACCGCCACGTGGCAGCTGGCGTTTTCGTCGAACAGCGTCTCATAGAACAGCACGCCGCAGCGGTCGATGGGGCCGTTCTTCGGCACCAGTGCCAGTTCGCCCAGTTTGCCGGCACCCTCGTCCATCGTCAGCATACGGTCGAGCAGCTCGCGCCCTTCCTCGGCGTCCCACTCCACGGCCTTGCCGTCTTCAAAGCGAATCCAGAAATGATTGATGATCTGCCCCTGATAAGAGAGCGGCTTGGTGGAGACGAGTTTGCCCTCGGCCTTGCCGGCCATGGGGCTGGTGAAGATCTCTTCCGTGGGCATATTGGGGTTGAAATAGACGCCCTGCTTGGTGGTCTCACCGCCGCCGCACCACTGCCCCTGCGGGATCAGATCGGCACGGAAATCGGTACCGTTGGCGCTCTTATATGTCACATAATCAAATTTCTGGGCGTTGAGCCAGGCACAGCGCTTTTTGAAATTCTCGTTGTGGGCATCCCACTCGGCAATGGGGTCGTTGGCCGGATCGTCGGACACATGGACCGTATCCAGAATATTTTTCCACAGGGCTTCGATCGCCTGGCTCTTGCGCAGGTCGGGATAGACCTTCTTTGCCCACGCGGCGTTGGGGATGGCCGCGATCGTCCACTGATGCATGGATTCCAGTTTATCGACATACTTCTTGGTCTTCTTATAGGAGGCGATGCGCGCCTGCTGCATCTTCGCGATATCCACGCCGCGCAGGCCGTCGGGATCCTCGCCGATCAGCACGATGCGGCAGGGATATTCCTCCGTCATGAGTTTGAGTTTCTCGATCTGCCACTTGGGCACATTGCAAAGCGTCTCAAGGCTCTGATACTTGTAATGAGGCTTGACCATGGCCTGACAGCTCCACTCCATGCGCACATATTTGGCGCCTAGCTTATAGCACTCCTCCAGCACCATAGCCGCAAATTCGTGATGCTCCGCTTCCGCGTAAATCAGTACAGCCTGATCCTTCTGCACATTGGCACCCACCTTGGCGATGAGTTTGGCATACTTGCGCAAAACCGACTTTTTCATGGTAATACCTTCTTTAACATTTTATTTCAGCCGAGCATATCGGCCATGGAATACAGTCCGGCGGGCTTTCCCTGCAAAAACAGTGCCGCATTCACGCCGCCCAGAGCAAAGACCTCTTTGGAACGGGCGGAATGAGACAGGGTGAAGATCTCGTCGTGACCGGCGAACATCACCTCATGCTCCCCCACGATATTGCCGCCGCGGATACTGGAAAAGCCGATCTCCTTTTTGTCCCGCTTTTGCCGCACGGCATGGCGGTCAAACACATAGCGCGGTTCGTAGTCGAGCCCCTCCTCCACCGCTTTGGCCAGCATCAGCGCCGTACCGGAGGGGGCGTCGACCTTCTGGTTATGGTGTTTTTCGATGATCTCCACATCAAAGTCGCCGCCCAGCACAGCCGCCGCCTTTTTGCACAGTTCGGCCAGCAGATTCACCCCCATGGACATATTGGCGGTGAAGAACACCGGGATCTTCTCTGCCGCACGGCGGATCGCGGCGATCTGTTCATCCGAAAGGCCGGTGGTGGCGATCACGGCGGGGATGCCGTGCGAAAGGGCGAATTCCAGCGTGCCGGCAAGGCAGGAGGGATGCGAAAAATCCACCACCGCCTGCGGCTCGGCCATGCAGTTGCGGGGATTGGCATAGACCGGGAAGCCCGCGTGGCTTTCGGTGTTCAGGTCTATCCCGGCGACGATGCGGCAATCGCACCGCCCGGCCACGCAGGCGGTGACGGCACGGCCCATCTGACCGTTGCAGCCCACTAAAAGCAGGTCGATCATATTTTCACGTCCCTTTCCGCTCAAATAAGATGATACGCCTTTAAGACTGCCGCCAGTTTTTCCTTATCGGCATCCGCCATGGTGAGAAGCGGCAGACGGCATTCGCCCACCGCAAAGCCCATCATGTTCATGGCGTCCTTCACCGGGATGGGATTCACGTCCATGAACAGGGAATTGGCCAGACGCAGGTATTTCAGCGCCAGTTCACGGCTGCCGGCAATGTCCCCGTCGAACCACTTCTGGCAGATATCGTGAGTCTCGCGCGGCACCACATTGGACAGCACCGAGATCACGCCCTTGGCGCCCAGCGACAAGAACGGCACGATCTGGTCGTCATTGCCGGAATAGATGTCGATATCGCACAGCGAGGCGATCTCGGCCACGGCGCTGAGGCTGCCGCTCGCCTCCTTCACCGCCACGATGTGGGGATGCTGCGAGAGCTCAGCCACGGTGGCGGGCTTCATATTCACGCCCGTGCGGGAAGGCACGTTATACATCACAATGGGCAGATCGGTCGCGTCGGCGATGGCGGTGTAACTCGCCACCAGCCCGCGCTGGGAGGTCTTGTTGTAGTACGGTGTGACCACCAGCAGCGCGTCGGCGCCCACTGCGGCGGCTTCGCGCGACATCATGATGGCGTGGGCGGTGTTGTTCGAGCCGGTACCGGCGATGACCGGCACCCGTCCGGCCGCCTGCTCCACCGCCACGCGCAGCAGTTCGATATGCTCCGGATCGTCCAGCGTGGCCGACTCACCGGTGGTGCCGCAAGCCACGATGGCATCGGTGCCGTTTTCGATCTGCCAGTCGATCAGACGGCGGTAGCCCTCATAGTCCACGCTGCCGTCGGCGTGCATCGGGGTGACCAGCGCCACGCCCGCGCCGGTGAAAATGGTCTTTTTACTCATGTGCCCGCTCTCCTTTCGTCAGTCCATGTACCCTTCGGCGCAGAGAAGCTCGGCCAACAGCACACCGCCGCCGGCGGCACCGCGCAGGGTGTTGTGGGAAAGGCCGACAAACTTGTAATCGTACTGGGTATCCTCGCGCAGACGGCCGAGCGAGATCGCCATGCCGCCCTCCAGGTCGCGGTGCAGCCGTGTCTGGGGCATATTGTCCTCGGTGAAATAGTGCAGGAACTGCTTGGGTGCGCTGGGCAGATCCAGTTCCTGCGCACGGCCGCGGAAATTCGTCCACGTGTCGATGATCTCCTCTTTCGAGGGCTTGTTCTCAAATTCCACGAACACCGCGGCAAAGTGGCCGTCGGTGACCGGCACACGCAGGCACTGTGCCGTGAAAGCGGGGGTGGTGGCCGGCACGATCACGCCGTTTTCCACACGGCCCCAGATCTTCAGCGGCTCCTGCTCGCTCTTTTCCTCTTCCCCGCCGATATAGGGGATCACATTATCCACCATCTCCGGCCAGCGCTCAAAGGTCTTGCCGGCGCCGGAAATGGCCTGATACGTACACACCGCTGCCCGCTTGACGCCGAATTTATCCAGCGGATACAGGGCGGGCACATAACTCTGCAGCGAGCAGTTGGACTTGACCGACACAAAACCGCGGCGGCTGCCCAGACGCGCCCGCTGCGCGGGGATGACCTCCAGATGCGAGGCGTTCAACTCCGGGATGACCATGGGGACATCGGGGGTGAAGCGGTGCGCGCTATTATTGGAGACGACCGGGCATTCCGCCTTGGCATAGGCCTCCTCCAGCGCCCGGATCTCCGCCTTGGGCATATCCACGGCGCAGAACACGAAATCCACCTTCTCCACCACAGCGGCCACATCGGAGGCATCCTGCACCACGATGGACTTGAATCTTTCGGGGATGGGGGTCTTCATCACCCAGCGGTTCCCCACGGCCTCCTCATACGTCTTGCCGGCCGAACGCGGGCTGGCCGCGATCGCAGTCAGTTCAAACCACGGATGCCGATCAAGCAGCGTCAGAAAACGCTGTCCGACCATACCCGTCCCGCCGATGACACCTACACGATACTTTTTCACATGAATCAAGTCCTTTCAAAAAAACCGGTCAAACACAAAGGGGCGTGACGAAAATTTCGGCAAAACCCTCTTGATTTCAATTATATGCTTGACTTTTTTCTTTGTTCATTGTAGCATTATACAGGCACAAAGTCAATAAAATATTCAAAAACTCAGGATGGCGAAACGGATGAACACACACGATTTTTACTATGACCTGCCGCAGGAACTGATCGCGCAGGAGCCGATAGAGCCGCGGGACCATTCCCGTCTGCTGGTGATGGGGCGGGAATCGGGCACCCTCACCGACAAACATTTTTACGATCTTCCCTCCTTTCTGCGTCCCGGCGACTGTCTCATCGTGAACGACAGCCGCGTGCTCCCCGCCCGTCTCTACGGTCAGCGGGAGGACACCGGCTCCCCGCTGGAGCTGCTGCTGCTCACCCCGCGCGGCAATGACACATGGGAGGTGCTGGCAGGCCCCGGCAAAAAGGCGCGCGAGGGTTTTCGCCTCACCTTTGCCGACGGCGCCCTGAAAGCGGAGGTGCTGGAGGTGCTTGCCGACGGCAACCGGCTGGTCAAATTCTTCTATGAGGGCAATTTCTACGAACTGCTCGAGCGCATCGGCCGAATGCCGCTCCCGCCGTACATCAAAAAGAAACTGGAGAATCAGGAGCGCTACCAGACGGTCTATTCCCGCGAGCGCGGCTCCGCCGCCGCCCCCACGGCCGGCCTGCATTTCACCCCCGAACTGATGGAGCAGATCCGCGCCATGGGGGTGGAGATCGGCGCGGTGACACTGCACGTGGGGCTGGGCACCTTTCGCCCCGTGAAGGAAGAAAACATCGCCGACCACAAAATGCATTCCGAGCATTATGAGCTGAATGCCGCCACCGCCGACCTGATCAACCGCACCAAGGCGCGCGGCGGCCGGGTCATCGCGGTGGGCACCACCAGCTGCCGCACGCTGGAAAGCATCGGCATGAAGGACGGACTCATCCACCCGCAGGAGGGCTGGACGGACATCTTCATCTACCCCGGTTATCGATTTCAGGTCTTGGACGGGCTGGTGACCAATTTCCACCTGCCGGAGAGCACTCTCATCATGCTGGTCTCGGCTTTTGCCGGCTTCGACCACACCATGGCGGCCTATCGGCACGCCGTGGAAGACCGTTACCGCTTTTTCAGCTTCGGCGACGCGATGCTGGTCGTGTGATCGACTGAAAAGTAATATCACTTAACGTATAATTTAGCCACCGCGGCGCCGATTTTCGACAGTATCAGCCGCATTCTGCAATTGTGTAAAGTGTTTTTACAGTACATTCACACATCTTACAAAAACATACCCCCTTATGTATTATTTATCTCACGGAGGCCGTTTCCATGCCGAATTCCACCTACACGCTGCTGAAAACAGAGGGTGCCGCCCGCCGCGCCGTATTTGAGACGCCGCACGGCACGGTGCAGACGCCCGCGTTCATGAATGTGGCGACCTGCGGTGCCATCAAAGGCGCCCTTTCTGCCTATGATCTGAAAGATCTGCACTGCCAGGTCATGCTCTGTAACACCTATCACCTGCACCTGCGCCCCGGCGACGGGCTGGTACACCAAATGGGCGGTCTGCACCGCTTCACCGGCTGGGAGGGGCCGATCCTCACCGACAGCGGCGGCTTTCAGGTATTCTCGCTGGCAGGGCTGCGGAAGATCCGTGAGGAGGGCGTGGAATTCGCCTCCCACATCGACGGCCGGCGCCTGTTCATCGGGCCGGAGGAGAGCATGCGCATCCAGTCGCATCTCGGCTCCACCATTGCCATGGCATTTGACGAATGTGTGGAAAACCCGGCCGAACGGGACTATGCCGAAAAGTCCTGCGCCCGCACCACCCGCTGGCTGGCACGCTGCCAGGAGGAGATGGCCCGCTGCAACGCCGCACCCGACGCGGTCAACCCGCGGCAGCTGCTGTTCGGCATCAACCAGGGCTGTACCTATGACGATCTGCGCGTGTCCCACATGAAAGAGATCGCCGCCATGGGACTGGACGGCTACGCCATCGGCGGACTGGCGGTGGGCGAGCCTGCCGAGGAGATGTACCGTGTCATCGAAGCGGTGGAGCCCTTTGCCCCGCGCGACAAGATCCGCTATCTGATGGGGGTGGGCACCCCGGTGAACATTCTGGAGGGCGTGTGGCGCGGCGTAGACCTGTTCGACTGCGTGCTGCCCGCCCGCAACGCCCGCCACGCACACATTTTCACCTGGAGCGGCCGCCGCAACCTGTTCAATGCCAAGTATGAGACCGATCCGCTGCCGCTTGACGAGGAGTGTGACTGTCCCGTCTGCCGCCGCCACTCCCGCGCCTATATCCACCATCTGTTCAAAGCCGGCGAAATGCTGGCCATGCGGCTGTGTGTGATGCACAACCTGTATTTTTACAATACCCTGATGGAGCGCATCCGTGCGGCGCTGGACGAGGGACGCTACGAGGACTTCTACCGTCACTACCGCGAGCTTTTGGACAGACGGATCTGAAATAATTTGTGAAAAAACCGTAAATTCCCCTTTTTCCCCTTGCGAAAAGGAAAAATTTCCTGTATAATACTGAAAATGAATTGTTTTTTGGAGGATGTATCATGTTTCGATTTGTTTTGGCGGAAGAAGCCGCCGCTGCTCAGGAGGTTTCCGGGTTTGCCGCGTTTTTTGCCCAGTACGGCGGCATCATCATGCTCGTGCTGCTGTTGGTGCTGATGTATTTCTTCATCATGCGTCCGCAGAAGAAAAAGCAGCAGGAAGAGCAGAAAATGCGTGACGGCGTCCGTGTGGGCGACCAGATCACCACCATCGGCGGCATCATGGGCCGCGTGGTCACCGTGCGCGAGGATTCCCTCGTGATCGAGACCGGCGCCGACCGCAACAAGCTCACCGTGAAGAAGTGGGCTCTGCAGACCAACGATACCGTCCACGAGGATACCGGTCTGGACGACGATGATGACGATGACGATATTTGATCGCCGCCCCATCTGCGCATAATTTCCCCGCCGGCAGAATATGCTGAAGTACAGCCCGCTGTTGTGGCGGGCTGTCATTTTTAGAAGGCGGAGGGATCGCGCATGAAGCCGCGAAAAGAAGAAACGGGTATATTCGGCAAATGGATCCGCCCCATCGGGCTGGGTGCCGCCGCGGGAGCAGTCGGCTGCCTGCTGATGCTGCTTTTACTGGCGGCGCTGCTGCTCACGCAGGATGTCCCGCAGACCGGGGTGGCACCGCTGGCACTTGTCGCCGCCGTAACAGGCGCCTTCATCGGCGGATTCACCTCGGGGCGCATCTGCGGTGAAAACGGCTGGCTTGCCGGCTTGCTGGCAGGGCTCGTACTGTTCCTCATGCTGCTGATCGCCGGCCGCTTTGCCATGGTGGCCGATGCCGCCGGTACGCACCTGTGGGTGAAATTGGCCACCATGCTGGTCGCCGCCGCTGTGGGCGGCATCGTCGCGGTCAACGTGAGACAAAGGCGCTGATCGCGGCATAAATCGCTTCATCTGCTCATACACATGGGACAAACCATGTGAAAATGAGGCGAGGATATGAAAGGTACCGGTGAATGGCGGCGAAAACTCTGGCAGTTTCTGGTGAGCAACCAGCGGCTGCTGTGGCTGCTTTTCCTGTTTTTGATCGGGGTGGAGTGCGGGTGTCTGGTGTTCCGGACGGCCAAAGAGCCGCTTACCACCGCACTCGAGCCGCTGCTTACTCCCAAAGCGGTCAGCGGCGGCTTTGCGGGATCGTTCCGGCAGATGACCGCCGCCTGCTTTCCCGCCATGACACTGCTGGCGGTGCTGTTTTTGTCGGGACTTTCGGCCTGCGGTGCCCCGGTGGCTCTGGCGGTACCGTTGTTTTTCGGCATGGGACTGGGGCTCACGGAGGCCTACTATTTCGCAGGGGGCGTCCGGGGGATCGGCTATGTGGCACTGCTGGTGCTCCCCCACACCCTGCCGGCGCTCATCGCCCTGCTGATGTCGTGTGCCGAAGCCGCACGGATGTCGGTGCTCATCTGCCGCCATCTGCTGCCGCACGGCGGTGGATGCGGCGGACTCTGGCCGGATTTCAAACTGTACCTCGCGCGCTTTTTGCTCTGTGTCGGCCTGGTTTTCGCGGCCGGCGCGCTGGACACACTGCTGCACATGGCGTTCGTGTCCCACTTCGTGTAAATCGGCGGCCCCCGGCCGTTCGGATCAGAAAGGAGCCGGAATTTTCATGGCACTCCCGAAATTGTTCGATTTTTCGCGTCCCGGTCCCGGCGTGGCCAAGGACGGGCCGAAGAAAAAACGTTTTTTCCTGTTCTGGGAACTGTATTTCCGCAAGTTCTTCAAGCTCATCGAGGTCAACCTGCTCTATGTGCTGTTTTCCCTGCCGTTCGTCACGGTGGGGCTGGCGGATGCGGGCCTCACCTACGTCACCCGTAACTATGTGCGGGAAAAGCACGCCTTCATATGGGGCGACTTTATCGACACGATCAAGAAGAACTGGAAGCAGGCGCTGCCGATAGGGCTGCTGAACGGGATCCTGGAGATCGTGCTGCTCATCGACGTCTACTATTATTCGCATCTGACGGTCGACTCGGCCGTCACCCGGGTGGCCATGACCGCCATCGCCATGCTGCTGTTGCTGGTGTTCTCGTTCATGCGGTATTACATCCCGCTGATGATCATCACCTTCAAGCTTTCATGGAAGCAGATCTACAAAAACGCCCTCATCTTCGCCTTTGTGGCGATCTTCCAGAATCTGCTGATCTCCCTGTATATCCTCGCTTTCTGGTTTTTGGTGTGGGCGGCGCTGTTCACGGCGAACTACTGGCTGCTCTCGCTGCTGCTGATCTACTATATCCTGTTCTACCCCGCTTTCCGGGCATTCCTCATCCAATTTCTCATCTTCCCCAAGGTGCAGAAGCACATGATCGACCCCTACTATGCGGCGCATCCCGATGAGGGCAAAAAGGAAAAGCAGGCACTGAACATTCCGGATGCCGAAAACGAAGAGGCGGCCCAAGAGGAGGCGGTGTTCGTCGACCGCGGCCGCACCGACAGTTACACCTCCGAAACGGATACCGAAAACCTGCCGAAGATCCCCAAGCAATACAGCGAGCGCGAAATGCGTCGCTTCAAGGCGGGACAGCGCCGGGCGTCCGGTCAGCCGGAGGCGGATGACGACGGCACGATCTGAAAACGGCGCATTTCGATGAAATTTTGCTTGCAATTTCAAAAAAGATATGATATGATGTAACATGATGATATAAACGCGATGAAGGAGAGAGTACGCGTCCGGCGTCCCACGACAGAGAAGGTATCCACGGCTGAAAGATACCGGCGGGGCAAGGGTGCGGAAGTTCACTCCGGAGCGGTGCCGCTGAAAGATTTCCGGTAGGCGGCAACGGCAGGCACCGTTACGGGCCGGTGGAGTGTTTGCTTCATGCAAGAACCAAGGGTGGTACCGCGGAGTTTCGGCTTTGTCCCATGGATGGGACGAAGCCGGTTTTTTATTTTCATCAATCATTTTCCAAAAGAAAGGAACGGTCATAGACATGAAAGAAAAACTGGATGCCCTGCGTGCGGGGGCGCTCGGTGAACTGGAAGCAGTGAACAGCGCCCGCGAACTGGAAGATTTCCGTGTGAAATATCTGGGCAAAAAGAGCGCCTTCACCGAGCTGCTCCGCTCGCTGGGCAGCGTGCCCGCCGAAGAACGCCCGGCGATGGGTCAGGCGATCAACGAGGTGAAAAAGCAGGTGGAGCAGGCGCTGGCCGAGCGGGAAGCCGCCGTGCTGGCCGCCGCCCGTGAAAAGCAGCTGCGTGACGAGCGGCTGGATGTCACCATGCCCGGCAAGGCCGCGCCTGTGGGCGGTCTGCACCCGCTGAATGTGGTGCTCAACGACCTGATCGACATTTTCCGCTCGATGGGCTTCGACGTGGTGGACGGCCCCGAGGTGGAAACCGACCATTACAATTTTGAGGCGCTGAACGTCCCGGCCGACCATCCCGCCCGCGATATGCAGGACACCTTCTATCTCACCGAAAACCTGCTGCTGCGCACCCAGACCTCCGCGGCGCAGATCCGCACGATGGAGACGCGCAAGCCCCCCATCCGCATCATCTGTCCCGGCCGTGTTTACCGTGCGGACGAAGTGGACGCCACCCACTCCCCCGTGTTCCATCAGGTCGAGGGTCTTGTGGTGGATAAGGGCATCACGCTGTGCGACCTGAAGGGCGTGCTCGAACAATTCGCCCACGAGATCTACGGGCCGGACACCAAGGTACGTTTCCGTCCCTCCTTCTTCCCCTTCACCGAACCGAGCGTGGAGGTGGACGTCTCCTGTCCCGAATGCGGCGGCAAGGGCTGCCGTGTGTGTAAGGGCAGCGGCTGGATCGAGATCCTCGGCGCCGGCATGGTGCATCCGCGTGTGCTGGCCGGCTGCGGTATCGACCCCGAGGAGTATTCCGGCTTTGCCTTCGGCATCGGGCTGGATCGCCTCACCACCACCCGCCACAAGATCAGCGACATCCGTCTGCTGTTCGAAAACGACCTGCGCTTCTTAAAGCAGTTTTAAGGAGGGGACCAGACATGAAAGCATCATTGAATTGGCTCAAACGCTATGTGGATATCGACGTGTCCACCGAAGAACTCTGCCGCCGCATGACCATGGCCGGCTTTGAGGTGGACGGCGTCGAAAATATGGGCGACACCATGCGCAACGTGGTGGCCGCCCGCATTCTGAAACTGGAAAAGCACCCCGATTCCGACCATCTGCTGATCTGTCAGATGGACGTGGGCGGCGAAGAGCCGGTGCAGATCGTCACCGGTGCCCAGAACGTATTTGAGGGCGCGCTCGTGCCCGCCGCCCTGCACGATTCCGACCTGCCCTGCGGCGTGCACATCAAAAAAGGCAAGCTGCGCGGCGTGGAATCCAACGGTATGCTCTGCTCGGGCGAGGAACTCTGCCTGAAAGAGAGCGACTACCCCGGCGCCGAGGTCAATGGCATCCTCATCCTGCATGAGGACTGCCCCACCGGCACCGACATGCGGGAGATTCTGCATCTCAACGACGTCATCATCGACTTTTCCGTGCTGGCCAACCGTCCCGACTGCCAGAGCATACTGGGCCTGGCCCGCGAAGTGGCCGTCGTACTCAACAAAGAACTGCACCGTCCCGCCCCTGCCTATAAGACCGCCGGCGGCGACATTGCCGACCACATCCGGGTGGAGGTGCGCGATTTTGACCTCTGCCCGCGTTATCTGGGCCGCGTGGTGCGCAATCTGCGGGTCGGCCCGTCGCCGGACTGGATGCAGCAGTGCCTGCGTGCCGCCGGTATGCGTCCCATCAACAATATCGTGGATATCACCAACTTCGTCATGCTGGAGACCGGCCAGCCGATGCACGCTTTTGATCTGAACGACGTGAAAGGGCATCAGATCATCGTGCGCCGCGCCGTCGAGGGTGAACAGATCACCACGCTGGACGGCAAGGAGCACACGCTGACGAACGAGATGCTGGTCATCTGCGATGCCGAGTCTCCCTCCTGCATCGCGGGCATCATGGGCGGGCTGGAAAGCGAGATCAAGGACACCACCACCGACCTGTTCTTTGAATCCGCCAAGTTCCGCCGCGACAGCGTGCGCCGCACCGGCCGTGCGCTGGGCATGCACACCGAATCCAGCGGCCGTTTTGAAAAGGGCGTGGATATCCTCGGCACCGAATATGCCATGGAGCGTGCGCTGCAGCTGATCGACGAACTGGATGCCGGCGATATCGTGGACGGCACCATCGACCTGCACGAGTCGCTGCCCGAAGAGCGCATCCTCACCGTGAAAGCCGCCGATGTGGAAGCCCTGCTGGGCGTTTCGATCCCGACCGAGGCGATGGTGGACATCCTGTGCCGTCTGGCCATTCCCACCACCGAGGCCGACGGCGTGCTGACCTGCCGTGTCCCCTCCTTCCGCGATGACGTGGAAGGCCGCGCCGACATTGCCGAAGAGGTCATGCGCATCTACGGCTACGAACACATCGTGGGCACGCCGATGCGCGGCGTGGTGAGCCGCGGCAAGCTGACCGAGGAGCGCCGCAAGACGGATCGCCTCAAAGCGCTGCTGGTGGCCGAGGGCGCCCGCGAGATCGCCACCTACTCCTTCATCAACGCCAAGGCCGCGGACATACTGCTGCTGGCCGAGGACGACCCGCGCCGCGACATGGTGATGCTGCGCAATCCGCTGAGCGAGGAGTTCGGCGCGATGCGCACCCAGCTCATCTCCAGTATGCTCACGGTGCTGGCCACCAACTATAACCGCAAGAACGCCGCCGCCCGCCTGTTCGAGGTGAGCCGCCTGTTCGTGCCCACCACGCATCCGCTGACGGAACAGCCGGCCGAGCAGACCGCGCTGTCGCTCGGCTACTACGGCGAGGGCGAGGATTTCTTCACCCTCAAGGGCACCGTCGAAACGCTGTGCGCCGGTCTTCGCGTGAGTTACACCGCCTCGGCCGAGCCGTATCTGCACCCCGGCCGTCAGGCGCAGGTGCTGCTGAACAACGAGCCGATCGGCGTGTTCGGCGAGCTGCATCCCGATGTGGCGGAAAAACTGGGCTTCGGTGTGCGCGTCTATGTGGGCGAACTGAAGCTCGCGCCGCTGTTTGCCGCCGAAAAGCCGCTGGTGCGCTATCAGCCGCTCCCCCGCTTCCCGGCGGTGGAACGCGACCTGGCGCTGCTGTGCAGCGAGGATCTGCCTGTCGGCGAGATCGCCGATGTGATCCGCCGTGCCGGCGGCCGTCTGCTGGAGTCGGTCACGCTGTTCGACGTCTATCAGGGCGCCCAGATCGAAGCCGGTAAAAAGAGTGTTGCTTTCTCGCTCGCCTTCCGCAGCAGTGAAGAAACGCTCACCGATGAGCAGATCGAGCCCGCGTTGAATAAAATTTTCAAAAATTTAAAAGAAAAAGACTGTATTCTTCGCACCTAAGCCTTGCAAATATCGAAAAGATGCCGTATAATAGAATCAAACCTTTTGCAAAACGGAGGACAGCGGAATGTTGGACAGAACTCAAACCTTTTCCATCGGCGCAGATAACGATGAGGAAATGAAAAAAGTGCTCACCGTCGTGTATGATGCGCTGCGTGAAAAGGGCTATAATCCGATCAATCAGTTGGTCGGATACATCCTGTCGGAGGACCCCACCTATATCACCACTCATAACAACGCCCGTACCCTCATCCGTAAGATCGACAGGGACGATCTGCTGCGCGCACTCGTCCGGTCGTATTTGAACAGTTAAGGAGGCACCGTCATGGCTGACGAAAAAGTCCTTATGTATAAAGATCGTCCCCTCGTACGCAGCGGCAACACGCTGTATTACGGTGACATGGCGGACGAAAACGTGGTCGTGATGCAGATTCTGGCCACCCAGAAGGTGAACGATCTCACCGTGGCCAGCAAGGTGCAGGTACAGTTGATGTCCACCGACCCCGACCTGCCGCTCAACGAGCGCTTTCTGAAAAAGAGCGAAAAGCCCGGTCTGTATGAGGCACTGGATATCGCCTCCATCTGGCTGGATCGCATGAGCAAGGAAAAGTAAATAAACAAAAATCGGACGGAAGAGATATTCTCTTCCGGCCGATTTTTATTTTGCTTTGCGATAAAAGTAAATGTCCGCGTCGCCCTCCAGTGAGGTACCGTCATACACATGGTCATTGAACCCGCCGATCGTAAAACCGTTTTTCAGATAAAAGCGGCAGGCGGCCAGGTTGTTGGCCTGCCCCACCGCATATATCCCGCGGTAACCCTTTTGCAGGGCGACCTCAAGCGATTTTTCGACCAGCGCGGCACCGATCCCCTGCCCCCGACGATCCCGGCACACCTTCAGGTCATTCAAGTCCATATACTTGTACCAGCAATCGTTGAGCACGGCAAGGCCGACGCAGCGTTCCCCCTCGAACGCGCCGATGAATGTCTGCTCACCCGCCGACGGGTCATAGTCTTCTTCGGGAAAGCATGTCTCCCTTGTCTCTTCCCACAGTTCCTCCCGGCAGTGCCAGCACTCGCCGTCGAACATGGGGATCATGCGGCCGAACAGGGTGAACGGCTCGTTGGCGATATCCACATGATCGCCCTCTGTGATGATCCGGATCTCCATGCTGTCCCTCCGTTTCATCACCAGCGCACTTGCCAGCGCTGATGGTAGCCGTCGCCGATGGGCTCGGATCTCGTACCATGCCGCTGCGCCGAGCGGCGGATCTGTTCATCCAGAAGCCGGTCGAACTCCCCGGCATCCGGCGGCAGTGTCACCGGCACGCTCCCCTGCCAGGCGGACAGGTAGGCCGCATTGGAGAGGGTGAGTTCAAAGATGCCGTCCGTACCCGGCGACAGCAGTGGCTCGCCGCGCAGGATGGCGGCGGCAAAATTGCGCAGGATGCCGACGTGCCCGGTCTCCGGTGCCGACGGCGCGATCTCCTCATAATCGGTTTCGGGCTGCACAAAGCCCTCCTTCGATGTGAAGCAGAACTCCCGTTCCGGCTCGTGCAGACGCCACCATCTGAGCAGATTGTTTTCGAGCACCAGCTTGCCGCGGTCACCGCTGATCTCCAGCCGGTTGGTGCCGGGACATTCGCCGGTGGTGGTGATGAACACGCCGGTCGCCCCATTGGCATACCGGGTGAAGATGGTAACGTCATCCTCCACCTCGATGCGGTGATATTTCGCCACATCGCAATAGGCGGTCAGTTGTGCCGGCATACCGCAGATCCACTGCCACAGATCGAGATTGTGCGGTGCCTGATTGAGCAGCACACCGCCGCCCTCGCCGCCCCAGGTGGCGCGCCAGTCGCCGGAATCGTAATAGGCCTGTGTGCGGTACCAGTTGGTGATGATCCACACCGTGCGCTTGAGTTCGCCGAGTGCGCCGCCCTGCACGAGTTCGCGTGCGCGGGCGAACAGCTCGTTGGTGCGCTGATTGAACATGATGCCGAACACCCGGTCACTGCGGCGCGCCGTTTCGTTCAGATGCGCGGCCTTGCTCACCCGCACGTCCACCGGCTTTTCCACCAGCACGTGCAGCCCGTGTGTCAGCGCATATTCCGCCATATCAGCGTGCAGCGGGTGCGGCACCGCCACAATGAGGGCGTCGATGCAGCCACCGTCCACCATCGCGCGCCAGTCCGAAAAGGTCTGCACACCGGGAAAGCGCTCCCGGCAATAGGTCAGCCGTTCCTCACGCAGATCGCAGACTGCGCCTAGATGCATCCCCTCTACCCGGCCGTCGGCGATGCAGCAGGCGTGGGCGGTGCCCATGTTGCCGATGCCGACGATGCCGACGCGTATGTCACTCATTTGCTGCCACCGTAGGTGCCTTCCGTATCGGCAAACACAGAAGCACCCGTCGTCTTGCGGCGGGAAGTCTTCGCGCGCTTCATCAGTTCCTCATAGAACAGGTCCTCATCCAGCGGCAGTTCGACCGTCTTTCCAGTGAAGGAAGACAGATGCATGGCGTTGGAGATGGTAAGGCCGTTGATGCCCTCGCGGCCGTTCGCCACCAGCGGTTCGCCGCGCAGAATGGCCGCCGCCCAGGCGTTGAGCACGCCCACGTGCTGCGGATTTTCGCCGTCCGTCTCCACGACCTTATGCGCGGCCTTCACGCCGGCAAACGGCACCTTGTTGGTTTTGGAGAATTCCTGTTCGGACATCTCGAATTCCCACAGATGCAACTGGCCGCCCTCCACAACGATCTTGGCGCGGTCAAGCTGCACCTCGAAGCGGTTGGTGCCGCAGCCGTCACCCGTGGTGGTGACGAACACACCGGTCGCCCCGTTGGGATATTCCACATAGGCGGTCACGTCGTCCTCGACCTCGATGTCGTGCCACTTGCCGAAATGCAGATGTGCGTCCACCTTGGAGGGCATACCGCAGATCCACTGCCACAGGTCGAGGTTGTGCGGGCACTGGTTGAGCAGCACGCCGCCGCCCTCGCCGCTCCAGGTGGCACGCCAGTCGCCGGAATCATAATAGGCCTGCGAACGGTACCAGTCGGTGATGATCCAGTTGGTGCGGCGGATCTCGCCGTACTCGCCCGACTGCACCAGTTCACGCATCTTGCGATAGAGGCAGTTGGTGCGCTGGTTGAACATCATGCCGAACACCAGCTCGGGGTGACGGTCGGCTTCGGCGTTCATTTCCCGCACCTGCTTGGTGTAGACACCGGCGGGCTTTTCCACCATCACGTGGATGCCGCGCTTCATGCACTCCATGGCATACTGCGCATGGAAATAGTGGGGGATGCTCACGATGCAGCCGTCGATTAGGCCGCTGTCCAGCATGGCGATGGCGTCGTCAAAATAGGCGATGCTGTCGCCGAACTTGCCTTTTGCCCACTCGATACGGGCGGGGTTGATGTCGGCCACGGCCGCCAGCTGAATGTCGGGGCACTTGCCCTCGAACACATTGTTGGCGTGAGCGCTGCCCATGTTGCCGATACCGATGATACCCAGACGAATCTTTTCCATGATGTTATCCTCCTTATTTATCGAAATCCGAATGCGCGCAGATTTTCGTAACTGCGGCGCAGACATTCTAAGGGATCCTCGCCGTTGCAGTCGTCCTGCTCCACCAGCATATAGCGGGTGCCGGCGCTCTCCGCCTTTTCAAAAACGCGGTCGAAATTCAGGTTGCCCTCCCCCACCACGGCCATCTTTTTGCCGTAGGCGTAGTCTTTGAGGTGGATGCAGGGCACACGGCCGGAAAGGCGCTCCAGCCACTGGGCAGGGTCACCGCCGCCGGACTGCACCCAGAAGGTGTCCAGCGTGAAGCCCATGTCCCCGGCCGGGATGTCCTCGGCAAGTTTCTGCAAGATCGGCTTGCCGTCGATCTTGATAAACTCACGGTCGTGATTGTGATACATGAAATACTTCCCGTTTTCGCGCAGCGCTTTGGCCGCGGGCAGATAGGTCGACAGGAAGTTTTCGTAGGTCTGCCCCTTTTCCGGGTCAAAACTGTAATAGCCCAGCCCGATGTATTCGCAGCCGAACACATCGTGGAACGCAGCCACTCCCTTGGGATCGGCCACCGTTTTGTCGGCGGAATAGTGGGTCAGCACGCAGGACAGGCCGTTTGCGGAAAGCTCCTTCTTCAGCCATTCTGCTTCATATTCGCAGGTGCCGGACACCTGCACGGTGCGATACCCGATATCCGCCACCTTTTTGAGCGTTTCGGCCAACGCCTTTGGCGTCTTACAGTAATCGCGCACGGTGTAAAGTTGTGCACCGATCTCCATTGCCCGCGCCCCCTCACAGAAGCGCCTTCAGCGCCGTGCAGGCGGCATCGAACGCCGCATCGTTGGTGGGATAGGCCAAAGCGTCGATCCCGCTCTTTTCGCCCTCGCGCTCCAGCGCCGCCAGACCGCTGAACACTCTAAGGTGCGGCTCAATGGTCAGCGCATCGCCGCCGCGGGCGATAAAATCGGCCAGAATTTCGGGCAGATGCCCCACGCCCTTGCCGGCGGGCACCACGGTGCCGTCCGGCAGGCAGTCTTTGATGTGCAGATACTTCACACGGGGCGCCAGCAGCGTCCACGCCGCCATCGTCTCCTGCCCGCTCTGGATGAAGTTGGCCGGGTCAAAAATGCCTTTCAGCTGCGGCAGCGCTTCGAGCAGCGTAGCACACCGGGCGGCATTGTCACCGTAGATGCCCTTTTCGTTTTCGTGGCAAAGATCCACGCCGCTGCCGGTGGCCGCTTCGCAAAACCGCCCCAGCCGCTCGATCACCTCGTCGCGGCAGTCATCGGGAGCGACACCGTCCTGCGGATAGAATGAGAAAAGACGAATATTCTCCGCCCCCATCTCCCGTGCGATATCCACCGTGTGGCAAAATGCATCCAGATGCTTTTGAAAATCGTCATTCAGCCGGATCTTGCCGATCGGCGAGCCGATCGACCACACCGCCAGCCCCGCGTCGTCCATCTTGCGCCGCACCTCGCGTGCTTTTTCCGGCGTGATGGAGGACACATTCGTGCCATCGACATTGCGGATCTCCAATCCGTTCAGACCGTTTCGCCGCATGGCCGCGATCTGTCCGTCGATCATGGCATTCGCCTCGTCGGCAAACGCATACAGTCTCATCAAACACACCACCTTTATTTGATTATTTTCATTGTAACACAGTACTTTTTTGAAATCAATTGCAAATCCATGCAAAAAAACATTGCAAAAATGCGCATATTATGCTATTCTACCAACAAGGGGGGATGCACATGGACAAGTGGCCGATCGAAGCACACAGCAGCCGCACGGTGCGGCCGGAACAGCAGGGCTTCACCATGCACACCCACGACACCTGCGAGATTTTTCTGTTTCTGGAGGGCGACGCCGGCTATGCCGTGGAGGGACACGTCTACCGTCTGCAAAAGGGCGATATCATGCTGATGCACCGCTCGGAGGTACACCACCTCATCCTGCACAGCCAGGCCGACTATGCCCGCTGTACCGTCAATTTTGCCCCCGCCCTGCTCACCGATATCGACCCGGCGCTCGACACGCTGCTCGCCATGTTCCGTGACCGCCCTTTCGGGCAGTTCAATCATTATTCCGCCGCCCTCTTCCCCGACAATCACTGGACCTACTATATGCAGAAGATCTGCGAGACCGAAGAGCAAAGCGGCCGGCTGATCTATCTGCTGCCGCTGCTGCAGGAACTGGCCGAAGCCTTTCCCACCGTGCGCACCCTGCCCGAGGATGCCCCGGTCGATAAGGCCAACGAGATCGCCGCTTACATCACCCGCCACCTGTTCGACGACCTGACGCTGCAGCGTATCGCCGACCGCTTTTACATGAGCACATCGCAGCTCAACCGCGTGTTCCGGCGCAACACCGGCGCCACCGTGTGGAATTATGTCACCGTCAAACGGCTGATAGCCGCCCGCGAGCGCATCCGCGCCGGTGAGATGCCCACCCGCGTCTATGAGGCCTGCGGCTTTCACGATTACATCACCTTTTTCCGTGCCTATAAACAGCAGTTCGGTGTATCACCGCGTAAAGAAAAGCCAAGGGTGCCTTCGCAAAGGGATAAATCGTCTGAAAACGCATCTTTCAGCGAATAACTGCTTCAAAAACAGGTGGCATACGACAGTATGCCACCTGTTTTTTCATGGTTCTTCATCTGAAATATGCGGTTTTCAGATGCGCAGCAGTTTTGAATGAGATAGCCGAAGAGAGCCGAACCCGGTCGCCGTTCGGCGAGCCTTATTTGGCGCTTTTATCGGTTTTCTCCTCGGCGTGCGCCAGCACGCTCTCGTCGAAGAACCGGTAAAATCACTCGAAAATTCTTCGCCGAACGGTGCTTGCAGTTTTTGCCGAGGCAATCTGCCGCTCGGCAAGGCAGCGACGGTGAGCATACTGTCGTATGGTCGCCGTCAATAACGCAGGCGAGCGGTAGATCGTCCGTCAAAAACCGATCGGAGTTCGGCTTTCTTCGGCTATAGGATCGAGCGAAAACGCCGCTGACAAAGCCGCAGACATACGGCCGTATTTCAAGGCTTTTCAGCAAGTTTGCGCCGATCATAGCCATTCAAAACCGATTTTCTCCCTTTGTGAAGGCACCCCCAAGTGACAGGCTTTTCTTTGCATCTTTCTCATTATCCGAGCAGCATTACCGGGATGAGCGCCACATCGTGGTGGCCGTCGTAGGTGATCTGCAGGATCAGCATATTTTTGGGCTCCACCCTGTCCCCCGCGGTCACGGTGAAGGAGACCGGCGTTTTGGGGGCGTGATAGGACTCCACCAGCACCGTCTGCGGCCCCGACACCGTGAAGCCCTCCGGCAATATCCAGCGGCAGGTGGCCATCTTCTGCGAAAGGAAGCGGTTGCACACGGTGAGAGTGACCGTCTTCTGCTCACCGGGAGCGATGACGGCCGTGCCGTCCAGCGAGACGAGGTAATCCGCCAGTGCCGAGCGATGGGTCACGGAATAGCCGCTGCGCCCCGCAAGGCCGCACTTATCCCCGCAGAACATGGCGATGTCGTCCACACCCACCGTATCGGTCTCGCCGTCGGTCACCGCCACCAGACGGCTGTTCAGCGTGCGGGGGATCAGCGCCATCACCTCATCGGTGAGCGCCGAGCAGGTCTCGGGCACGTGGAAATGGACATCCTTTTTCACATTGTACCAGGTGCGCATGGCGGCGCGGTTGAGGCTGATGGTGACGATATCGTCGCCGATATGTGCCCGCCAGTCGGCCGGGATGACCGCCGTACCGCCCAAAATGCCCATCAGCGAGCCGACGGTGGCACAGGTGCAGTCGGTGTCGTCACCGCAGCGGCAGGCGGTGAGCATGGTCTTTTTGAAATCGCCCTCGCCCCACAGCAGACCGATCAGCGCATACCCCACATTGGTGGGTGCCTGCATCCAGCCGCCCATCCACTCGCCGATCACGTCCATGCCCTCGGTGTTAAGGGCCATATCGGTGATCGTGTTGCGTGCCTCCAGCCAGGTCATGCCCTTTTCACGGCAGGCCATCACGGTGCGGACACACTCCGCCATGCGGCAGTCGGCCGGGATGTGGGACAAACCGATGCGCACCAGCGCTTCAAGATCGTTCACGAAGAAAGCGGCCGACTCCATCGCCGCCACAAAAGCCGCGGCATAGGTGCCCTCCCCCATGCCGTGATCGACACAGGCGTCCTCCACCGCAAAGGCGACCGCACGGTCGACATCGCCCGGGAACAGCGTGGCCCACACCTCGGTGCGGATCCACGCGCCGTTGGAATCCTTCCAGAAATCATTGCCCCATTCGCCCGACATCGGCGGCACGAGACCGTTGCGCATATTGCCCTTTCCGACGCCGTATTCATTCCAGAACGGCACGACATATTCGAGCCAGTATTCGCCCAGCACACTTGCGTTGAGGCGTTCCGGCCCCTCTTCATACATGGCCATCAGCCAGACCAATTGCAGGTCCAGATCGTCGTTCGGCTCCGGCTTGCCGGGCGCGGTGACGAATCCGTCGCACTCTACGATGCCCTTGGTGTTTTCGAACGGGCCGCCCAGTGTGCCGCCGATATTTTTGCCGATCCAGCAGGCATAGATCTTGTCGCGCAGTTCTTTTTTGTCGATTTTCAACATGGCATTTTACCCCTTTGTGTTGTGATGGATAGAGTATACCATAGTCGAAAGCCGATTTCTTTGGCTATTCCGTCAACATTTTAGGCTTTTCGGTCTTTTTTATGTCGCCCGGCACCGTGCCGCAGATCTCGCGGAAATGCCGGTAGAACAATTTGGTGTCGTTGTACCCGCAGCGCTGCATCACATCGGCCACGCTGTAATCATTGTTCAAAATGAGTTCGTACGCCATGCGGATGCGCTTTTCCTTGATGTATTCCGAAAAATTCTTGCCGCAGGTGCGTTTGAGCAGGCGGCTGAAATAGCCGGGATCGTAAAAACCGCGGGCCGCCACCTCGGAGAGCACCAGTCTTTCGGTGAAATGCTCGTCGATGTACTCCAGCACATCCTGCGCCACGCTCTCCACCGGCGGCACGGCGTCCGCCTGCATCCGGCGCAGCATCCAGGTGAACAGCATCTGCATGCCGGAACGCAGAGCGGAGAGATAGCCCGCCTCCTTCTGCTCCTGTTCGCGCAGCATGGTGTTGATGAGCCCCTCCACGGCCTTCTGTTCTTCCCCGCGAAAATGCACACAGTGGCCGACGTGCGCCGCATCCGGACGCAGTTCGGCAAACAGGCTGTTGCGGAAAATGCTGACGATGCTTTCGGCGTCCATCAGCTCCTCGCTGAAAAAGCGCGGCTCCAGCAGCAGATTGACGTAGGTGACCTCGCCCTGCGGCACCAGCCCGTGGGACTGGCCGCGGTCGACAAACAGCAGATCGCCGCGCACGGTGGTGTACTCGGCCCCGTCGATCGTATGCACGGCGCCGCCCGATTCGGTGTAGACCAACTCGATGAACTCGTGGCCGTGCAGCGGATAGGGCCGCTTATTCAAATGGCGTGAGACCCGCACGCAGTCCTCGGTGAGGAACTCGTCGGCTTTGAGCAGAAGCATATCAAAAGACTCCCTGTCTGTTCAAAGTTGGGCTCCTTGCGGAGCCGCACTTTTCAACTATTATTCGTCTTCCCCGGTGTGGAAACGGTCACAGCAGGGATCGCTTTTTTCGGGCACTTCGGGAGCGGGTGCCGCCGCGGTCACATCACCGAGGCCGGTGGTCTCGGAAAAGAGCACGTTGTTCTTCACGGCGTTGACCGCATCGGTGGGAATGATGATCTTGGCAGCCTGACCGTTGGCCATCAGCACCAGCGCCTCATACTTTTTCAGTTCCAGCACGGCACCGTCCACGCCCACGTCCTTGAGCGCGCGCAGACCGTCCGCCTCCGCCTGCTTGGAGAGCAGGATGGCGCGTGCCTCACCTTCGGCACGGGCGATGCGGGCGTCGCGCTCGCCCTCGGCGGCGAGGATCATAGCCTGCTTTTCGCCTTCGGCACGGGTGATGGAGGCCGCCTTGTGGCCCTCGGCCTGCAGCAGCGTCTCACGGCGGTCGCGTTCCGCTTTCATCTGTTTTTCCATGGCGCTCTGGATCTCGGCCGGCGGGATGATATTTTTCAGTTCCACACGGCTGACCTTGATGCCCCACTGATCGGTGGCCTCGTCCAGAATGGCCGTCATCTTGCCGTTGATGGTGTCACGCGAAGTGAGCGTGCCGTCCAGTTCCATTTCGCCCACGATATTGCGCAGGGTGGTAGCCGTGAGATTTTCCAGTGCGCTGACGGGATTCACGGCACCGTAGGCATACAGTTTCGCATCGAACACACGGTAATAGACCACCGTGTCGATCTGCATGGTGACGTTATCCTTGGTGATGACCGGCTGCGGCGGGGAATCCATCACCTGTTCCTTCAGGGTGATGCGCTTGGCCACCCGCTCGAACAGCGGGATCTGCACATGGATGCCGGCCTGCCACGTAGTCTTATATTTCCCGAGAAATTCCACCACATATTCCGTTGCCTGCGGCACGATGCGGATATTGCAGACGATCAGCAAAAATGCGATGATAGCCACAATGATCAAAAAGATCTCCATATCTTTCATCCTTTCATAACGGTTTCTTTTATTATCTACGATTTTCGGATTTCTGTCAAGATAATTCTTGCGTTTCCCGCAGGAAATGTGTTACAATAAAGCAAACGAAAGAAAGGGATGAGCCTGTGGAAAACACGCGTTCCTCCGGGCGGCTGGTGTATCTCGACCTGCTGCGCTTTTTCAACATTTTCTTTATGATGATGACCCACATCGTCTCCCGCTGCGGCTGGCACTATGCCGGCGTGGAAACGGCCGATTGGGCGGTACTGAACATCTACGACAGTCTGGTGCGCTTTTCCGTGCCGGTCTTCGTCATGATCTCGGGTGTCTTTTTCCTCGACCCGAAAAAGGAACTGACCGGCAAAAGCCTGTTCGGCAAATATATCCTGCGTATCGCCACGGCATTTGTGTTCTGGTCGTTCTGCTATGCGCTGGCGGCCAACCTGATGCAGTACCGCGCCCTGAACGGTGCCTTTTTCCGCGGCTTCGCGGTCGATTTCATCGGCGGACGCTATCATCTGTGGTTCTTATACATGATCGCGGCACTCTATCTGGTCACGCCCTTCCTGCGCCGCATCACCGAAGAGCGCCGGCTGACGGAATATTTCCTGCTGCTGTGCATCATTTTCGGCATGGCGGTACCGCTGCTGCGGCAAGTGCCATTGCTTGACAGCCTGCTGGGCGCCATCGTGGATAAAATGCACCTGAACCTCGTGCTGGGATATGTGGGTGCCTATGTGTCCGGCTACTATTTCCACACCTACGGCCTGCCGAAAAAAGCGCGCGTGGCGCTCTATGTACTGGGCGGCCTTGCGGTCGTGTTCACCGCTGTTGCCACGCAGATCACCTCCCGCGCCGCGGGCGAGCCGCTCGACGCGCTGTACGGCAACTGCCTGCTCACCACATGGCTCACCGCCTCGGCCGTATTCGTGGCCGTCTGCACTTGGGGCAAGCAGCACGACTTTACAGAAAAGGCCGGGCAGGAATGGGCCGGTCTCTCCCGCATCAGCTTCGGGATGTATCTGGTGCACGACTTTTTCATCGTGGCGCTGACCGAACTCGCGGGGATCGACGCGCTCTCCTTCTCCCCGGTGCTGGCGGTGCCGCTGCTCACGGCGGCGGTGTTCTTGCTCAGTGCCGTCGCCTCGTGGCTGATCGGCAAGATCCCGGTGCTCAACCGATATATTTTGTAACGGCAAAACTTTCCTTACATTTTCGGCTGCTTTTTGCCGCATAATGAAACCGTCAGCGGTCATGTAACGATGAAGCGATCACGCCTGCACGGCCCGCCGAAAGCGGGACGCCCCGCCGATGCGGGGACATGCCGCTGCCGGCCACCGACGGCCAGAAGGTCGGCGGCGGCTACATGAAAAGAACCCCTCTGTTTTTTTAACAGAGGGGTTCTTTTTACTCCAGAGTCAGTTGCTCACCGAAATCCTCGGGTGCGGGCAGTGCACCGGCGGCGGGCAGCGATTTGGTGCGATAGCGGTTGGGCTTGGCCACCATGTTCTCGGTAAAGGGCGTCACGCTCTTCACATGATGGGCGCCCTTCAGCGTCATGACCTGCACGCCGATGGTGGAGCGGGAGGTCTTGGGCGCCACCGCGGCGGTGTTGACCACCAACCGGCGGCCGGCAGTGGACTCGACCAGATATTCGCCGTCCTCCTCGGCATAGACAATCGCCACCACGGGCGATTTATCCGAAAACGCGCCCACCAGACGGCGGCGGTTGGTCTTGGTGACGTAGGCACTCATCTCCACCTTGGCCAGTTTGCCGTTCTCGAAGAAGAAGAGCATATATCCTTTATAATCGGCCGTGACCGCCATATACAGCGCGGCCTCGCCGCTCTCAAAGCCCAGTTTACCGGCCACATAATCGCCCAGCGCACTGGCCTTGGTGTCGGCAAATTCGTTGGCGCGGCTCTTGTAGACCGCCGCCTTGTCGGTGAAGAAGAGCAGATCCCGCGTATTGGCGGCTTCCACCGTCTGGGTGATGCGGTCGCCCTCCTTCAGTTTGTGCTCGCTGCTCATGCGCAGCGACTGCGGGGTGATCTTCTTGAAATATCCCTCGGCGGTGAAGAAGAAAGTGCAGGGATAATCCGGCACATTTTCCTCTTCGGCCTCTCCCTCGGCTTGCAGATCGGTGGCATAGATAATGACGGTGCGGCGGGGCTGACCGTACTTTTTGGCCACCGCGTGCAGTTCCTCCACGATGATGGCCTTCACCTTTTTCTGATCCTTGAGGATACCCTCCATTTCGGCGATATCCTTTTCGAGCTGCCCCACATCATCCAAGCGCTTCAGAATGAATTCGCGGTTGAGGTGGCGCAGTTTGATCTCGGCCACATATTCCGCCTGCACCTCGTCGATGCCGAAGCCGATCATCAGGTTGGGGACGACCTCGGCCTCCTCCTCCGTCTCGCGGACGATGCGGATGGCCTTGTCGATATCCAGCAGGATCTTCTGCAGGCCTTTGAGCAGATGCAGTTTTTCCTTGGCACGGTTGAGATCGTACACCACGCGGCGGCGTACGCACTCGATGCGGAAGGCCGTCCATTCCTCCATAAGCGTCCGCACGCCCAGTACCTGCGGCACACCGGCGATCAGCACATTGAAGTTGCAGCCGAACGCATCCTCCAGCGGAGTGGCGGCATACAGCTTGTTCATCACCTTGTCGGGATCTGTGCCGCGCTTCAGATCAATGGTGATCTTGAGGCCCTTTTTATCGGTTTCGTTGCGGATATCGTTGATCTCGCGCAGCTTGCCCGCCTTCACCAATTCGGTCACCTTGGCCACGATCGCCTCCACCGTGGTGGAATACGGGATCTGGGTCACATCGATGCAGTTGTTGGCCTTGTCATACTGATACACGGCACGCACCCGCACACTGCCGCGCCCGGTCTCATAGATCTTTTCCAGTTCCTCACGGCGATAGATCAGTTGGCCGCCGCTCGGAAAATCGGGTGCCTGCAGGGTGGAAAGCAGATCGTGATGCGGATCGCGCATCAGGGCGATGGCCGTCTCGCACACCTCGGCCAGATTGAACGAGCAGATGTTGCTCGCCATGCCGACGGCGATGCCGAGGTTGTTGTTTACCAGAATGGACGGGAAGGTCACCGGCAGCAGCGTCGGCTCCTGCATGGTGGCATCGTAGTTGTCCGCAAAATCGACCGTTTCCTTGTCGATATCGCGGAACAGTTCCGCCGCGATCGGCGCCAGCTTCGCCTCGGTGTAACGCGAGGCGGCACACTCGATATCGGTGGAATACGCCTTACCGAAGTTGCCCTTGGAATCCACATACGGGTGCAGCAGCGACTCGTTGCCGCGTGACAGACGCACCATGGTGTCATAGATCGCGGCATCGCCGTGCGGGTTGAGCTTCATGGTCTGACCGGCGATATTGGCCGACTTCACCAGTCCGCCGTTCAGCAGCCCCATTTTATACATGGTATACAGCAGTTTGCGGTGGGAGGGCTTGAAGCCGTCGATCTCCGGAATGGCACGGGACATGATGACGCTCATGGCATAGGGCATGTAGTTTTCGCGCAGGGTATAGGTGATCTCCTGCTGCTCCACCTCACCCGCACCGGCAATGTGCGCATTGACCGGCAGGCCGTTTGTCGCCGGTGCTTCGCCGGCCGTCTTCTTTTTGGAAGCCATCGTCTTGTCCCTCCCTTACTCCAGATCCAGCATATCGAGATATTCCGCGCCGTGCTCGGAGATCATTTTCTTGCGTCCCTCCAGGTCGTCGCCCAGAAGCACGTCAAACATGAATGCCGTCTCCTCCACGTCACACGGGTTGACCTTCACCAGCCGGCGGGTCGCCGGATTCATGGTGGTCAGCGACATCATCTCCGGCTCGTTTTCACCAAGTCCCTTCGAGCGCTGGATGGTGTATTTGGCGTTGCCGATCTCCTCGAGAATATCCGCCTTTTCCCGATCATTATAGGCAAAATAGGTATCGGTCTTGGTGTTGATCTCATAAAGCGGGGTCTCCGCAATGAAGACATACCCTTCATCGATCAGCGTGGGCGTCAGGCGATAGAGCATGGTGAGGATCAGCGTGCGGATCTGGAAGCCGTCCACATCGGCATCGGTGCAGATGATGATCTTGGAAAACCGCAGCTGCGACAGATCGAAGGTGGCGAGGTTCTTGTTTGATTTCGACTTGACCTCTACCCCACATCCCATGACCTTGAGCAGATTGACAATGATCTCGCTTTTGAAGATCTTGTCAAATTCCGCTTTCAGGCAATTTAAAATCTTGCCGCGCACCGGGATGACCGCCTGAAACTCGGAATCGCGTGCCTGGATGCAGGCGCCCATGGCCGATTTGCCCTCCACGATGAACAACTCGCGCTGCGACACATCCTTGGTGCGGCAGTCCACAAACCCCGGCACGCGGGAGGCGAGGTCGTTGCCGCTCTGCAGCGTCTTCTTCAGATTCAGGCGGGTCGTTTCGGCCTTTTCACGGCTGCGCTTGTTGATGAGCACCTGCTCGGTCAGCCGGTCGGCATCCGCCTTGTTTTCAATGAAATAGACCTCCAGATTGTGGCGCAGGAACTCGGTCATGGCCTCCTGGATGAATTTGTTGGTGATGGCCTTCTTCGTCTGGTTTTCATATGAGGTCTGGGTGGAAAAAGACGAGGATACCAGAATGAGGCAGTCCTGCACATCCTGGAAGGTGATCTTGCTCTCATTTTTCAGATACTTGCCGTTTTGCTTCAAATAGGCGTCGATCTGCGCCACAAAAGCGGAACGTACGGCTTTTTCCGGCGAGCCGCCATGCTCCAGCCAACTGGAGTTGTGATAGTATTCCAGCATGTTCAGTTTGTTGGAAAAGCACATGGCGACATTCAGTTTCACCTTGTATTCGGGCTTGTCCTCGCGGTCGCGGCCGCGGCGCTCGCCCGTCCACACCTGCACGTCGGTCATGGCGTTCTCCCCCGCCATCTCGGTCACATAGTCCGCAATGCCGTTCTGGTAGCAGAACTCTTCTTCGGCAAAGCCGCGGCCGTCCGGCGTGCGCAGCAAAAACAGCAGGTTCGGATTCACGATCGCCTGCCGCTTCATGATATCGCGGAAATATTCCACCGGCACACTGATGTCGGTGAACACCTGCAGGTCCGGCTTCCAGCGGATGCGGGTGCCGGTGTCCTTTTTGGCATAGGGCTCTTTTTGCAGCCCGCCCACATTCTCGCCCCGCTCGAAATGCAGGGTGTATCTGGTGCCGTCGCGGTGCACCTCCACGTCCATGTATTCGGAAGAATACTGCGTGGCACAGGCCCCCAGACCGTTCAGGCCCAGAGAAAATTCATAGTTCTCGCTCTCGTTGGTGTTGTATTTGCCGCCGGCGTACAGCTCGCAGAAAATCAGTTCCCAGTTAAAGCGTCCCTCTTTCTGGTTGAAATCCACCGGCATGCCGCGCCCGAAGTCCTGCACTTCAAACGAGCCATCCGGATAGCAGGTGGTCACGATACGGGTACCGTAGCCCTCGCGCGCCTCGTCAATGGAGTTGGAAAGGATCTCGAATACCGCGTGCTCGCACCCCTCCAGCCCGTCCGAGCCGAATATGACGGCAGGGCGCTTGCGCACACGGTCCGCACCCTTGAGCGAGGTGATGCTCTCATTGCCGTAGGTCGTCTTCTTTGCCGCCATATTGTCATCCGTCCTTCATTTTTTGCTTTACATATTATTTTACCCTATTTTAACTGCATTTGTCAAGTCTTTGGGAGAACATTTGTTTCCCGCCC
>JAZRVU010000070.1:0-2644 GCA_045599305.1 Acutalibacteraceae bacterium
GAAGATCCACGGCACCGTCGTCAAGCCGGGCACCATGCCCTCCATGAAGGCGGTGGCGCCCGGCTGGGCAGATTTCCTGAAGGATTATCTCCCCGCCGATCAGGCACAGAAACTGCACGATTTGGTGGCCGCCGTCCCGGAAAGCGATCACATGATGCACGGCGATTACCACATCAAAAACGTCATGATGCAGGACGGCGAGGTGCTGCTGATCGATATGGACACCCTCTGTGTGGGCGATCCGGTGTTCGAATTCGCGTCCATCTTCCTCGCCTATGTCGGGTATAACGAACTGGATCACGAGGTCGTGAAAAACTTCCTCGGCATTGATTACCAAACAGCGGCCAAACTCTGGCAGGGCACCCTGCGCCTGTATTTCGGCACCGATGACGAGGAGACCCTGCGCCGCTGTGCCGAAAAGGCCATGATCATCGGGTATACCCGCATGATGCGCCGCACCATCCGCCGCCACGGCATGGAGACGGAGGAGGGGCGCGCCGTGATCGCGCTCTGCCGTGACCGGCTCGCCGAATTGTTGTCCCGCGTGGATACGCTTCAATTTTAAGGAGGATATCGATATGGAAATCAACAAGACTCAAAACGGCGGCGCACTTTCACTGGCGTTGAACGGCCGGTTGGATACCACGACCGCTCCCGAACTGGAGGCGGAGCTTACCGCCCAGCTGGATGGCATCAGCGAGTTGACCTTCGATTTCGGTCAGTTGGAGTACATTTCTTCCGCCGGTCTGCGTGTGCTGCTCGGCGCCCAGAAAGCCATGAACAGCCGTCAGGGCAAAATGACTGTGACCCATGTGAATGACGATATCATGGAAGTGTTCGAGATCACCGGGTTCTGCGATATCCTGACCATCGAAAATTGAGCCGACCATGAGAAAGAATTTCGGGGTCAAGACCTATCTGTACCCGCAGCCGGTCATGGTCATCGCCACCTATGACGAAAACGGGCGGCCGGATGCCATGACTGCCGCCTGGGGCGGCATCTGCGATTACGACAAACTCATGATCGACATGAGCAGCCATCAAACGACGGACAACATCATGAAGACCGGCGCGTTCACCGTGTCGGTGGGGGATGCCCGTCATGTGGCCGCCTGCGACTATGTGGGCATCGTGTCCGGCCGGGACGAGCCGGATAAGTTTGCCAAGGCCGGCTTCACCGCGCAGAAGAGCGCTTTCGTCAACGCGCCGCTCATCAATGAGCTGCCGCTGGCACTGGAGTGCGAACTGTTGGAGGTGCTGTCGGACGGAAAATATATCGGCAGGATCGTCAACGTCAGCTGCGACGAGGCGTACCTCGGCGCGGACGGGCTGCCCGATCTTTCCAAATTCACCCCCATCACCTTTGACCCGGTGCACAACCGGTACATCGCGCTCGGCGAGGCGGTGGGCACGGCGTTTTCGGACGGGGAACAGCTGAAATGACCAAACGGCGCGTGGCGCCGGAACATAAGGAGCGTTGTATATGAATTGGAATTCCATTTGGACGACTGTCAGCGAGTGGGCAATGAATTCCGGCATCAAAGTCGTGATTTCTGTCATTGTGCTCATCGTCCTCTTTAAACTTATCGACCTGTTTGTCAAAAAAGTCGGACGGATCGGCGAAAAGAGCGAAAAGGCTGATAAAACGCTGCTGAAGACACTTTTGTACGTGTCCCGCATCGTGCTGAAAGGCCTCGTGGTCATTTGCCTCGTCGGCTATCTCGGTATTGACACGAGTGCTGTTACGGCACTGATCGCCTCGCTCGGCGTCGGCGTCGGTCTGGCGGTCAACGGTGCGCTGGGCAACATTGCCGGCGGCGTGCTGCTGCTGGTCGCCCGTCCTTTCCGTGTGGACGATTACATTGCCGTTGAGGGGTATGAGGGCACTGTGGAGGAGATCCGTCTGTGCCACACCAAGATCGTCACCATTGATAACAAGGTCGTCTATATTCCCAACGGCACGGCCTCCGGCGCCAGTGTGGTCAACTATTCCGAGAAAGAACTGCGGCGTGTGGATCTGGAATTCGAGATCTCGGAGGAAGAGAATTTCGAAGAAGCCAAGAAGATCCTCAAAGAGGTGCTTGCCGCTCATGAAAAAGTGCTGCAGGATATGGACAATACCGTCCGTGTCTGCGGCTCTACCGATAACGGCATCGTGCTCTGCTGCCGCGCGTGGGTGAAGAGCGTCGACTACTGGGATGTGTTCTTTGATCTGCACGAATCCGCCAAGAAGAAATTCGACGAGGCGCAGATCGAATATCCCTATGAGCAGATGGATGTCCGCGTGATCGATAAGCGTGACCGCGAGCCCCGCTGATCAAAGAAAGCAAAAAAGCGCCGCGTTCTTCTTTGGAAGAGCGCGGCGCTTTGCATGTTCTTATGTCCTTGATCTCTGTCGCCCGCACTTTGTTCAGTCAAAGAGTGCGTGTATGACCGCTGCGCGGCATCGCCCTCCCTGCATCTGCCACCGGCAGCGGTCGGGCTCTGCCCCCAAAGCAGGTACCCTGCTTTGTTCGCAGGATGCCGGGAGGCAAGACCGCGCTCAAATGAAAAAAGGATGGCTCATCTTTGACGAGCCATCCTTTTTTGGTCGGAGTGAAGGGACTCGAACCCCCGGCATCCTCGGCTTCGCCGCCGGCTTGCG
>JAZRVU010000071.1:0-14312 GCA_045599305.1 Acutalibacteraceae bacterium
CTTGATCGTCTTGGTGGGGGTGAAACTGCCGTCCACATAGACGCACAGGTACGCACACCGGCTGGTGCCGGTGGAGGTGACGTCGATCTTCGCACCGGTGCCGTCGATCTTGAAGGCAAAGCCGGAATAGGTCCAGAACAGGTAGAGCACCTTGTCTTTCACATAGGTGCGCCCGAAGATGGTGAGGTCTTCGGTGTCGATGCCGGTGGCAGCCGAGGCGGGCAGAATGCCGCAGGGCAGCACGGCGGCCAGCATGGAAAAAGACAGAACGAGTGAGAGGATCCGCTTGATTTTCATGGTAGTGACATCCTTTCCGCGGCGGGCGTGCCCGCCGAAATGTATAGAATACTTATATTTATCATATCATACTTTATTAATTTATGCAAGCCTCCGTATCCGGCCGGAAAAAGTTTTTTAAAAATTTTTTCGAAAACCTCTTGACGGTCAAGTGACCATGTGATATAATCATGTAAACTTCACGAGAGGGGGGCGAGCGGATGGCGGCCAAAATGGCACCGGGTACGGTGATGCCCTGTGAGACTATCACAGGGGGGATGTTTTCGCTGTTCCGTCCCATGATCGCGGCGGCCGACGGCCTGGCGCTGGGGCAGGTGTGTGCCATCACGGGGCTGGAATATTCCACCGTGCAGAACTGGGTGAAGCGCGGCTTTGTGGCGCACCCCGTGCGCAAAAAGTATTATGAGCGGCAGTTCGCCCGCATCCTGGTCATTTCGGCGCTGCGCGACTGCATGAAGATCGAGCAGATCGTCGAGTTGCTGGCGCTCATCAACGGCAGTGTGATCGACGAAAGCGACGACATCATCGCCGAAAGCAAGCTCTACGACTATCTGTGCGAGATCGTCCGCCGCATCGACGAGCGGGGGGTGTCGCAGGAGGAGATGGCCCGTGTCATCGACGAGGTGACCGACGGCTACACCGGCCCCACGCCGGACGCCCGCCGCCGGCTGAAGCTGGCGCTGCTGGTCATGGTCTGCACCTTTGTGGCCGGGCGGCTCAAACAGGAAAGCGACCTCTATTTCGGTCAGCTCAGGGAAGGGGAGACACACACATGAGTTGGTTTTCGCTGTGGTGGGCAGGGCTCACCCTGCTGCAGCAGTGCTTTGCGGCGGCGGCGATCCCCGCCACCGTGATCCTGATCATCCAGACGGTGCTGCTGCTTGTCGGCATCGGCGGCCACGCGGCCGACCACGGAGAGGTCGATCACGACTTCGACCACGATCACGACTTCGACCATGACCACGATTTCGACCACGATCATGACTTTGACCACGACCATGATCTCGACCACGACCACGATCTTGACCACGATCACGACCATGGCCACGGTCACGACGGGGCGCATCACGTGTCGGGGGTGCGGCTGTTCACCCTGCGCGGGGTGGTGGCGCTGTTCGCGGTGGGTGGCTGGCTGGGCATCGCCATGGTGGACAGCGGCGCGGGCGCGGCGGTCAGCATCGCGGTGGCGGCGGTCGGCGGATTTCTGGCGCTGCTGGTGGCGGCGCTGGTCATCACCTATTCGCTGCGTCTGCAGGAAAGCGGCAACATCAGCGCCCGCAACGCGGTGGCGCACACAGCCACCGTCTATATCCCCATCCCGCCTGCCCGCAGCGGCACCGGCAAGGTGACCATGACGCTGCAGGAGCGGTTCGTGGAAATGGATGCCCTCACCGACGAGGCCGAGCCGCTTCCCACCGACACCCCGGTGCAGGTGGTGGGCGTCACCGATAAAAACGAACTCATCGTGCGTCCGCTGGTGCGCGGGTGACCGCCGCACCGTTACCATATGTCATTATTTTAAGGAGGAATCTGTATGCCTGAATCCGCTCTCATTGCCATTGTGGTCATCGTGCTGTTCTTGTTCAGTATGCTGCTCGTGGTGCTGGCACGTTACCGCCGCTGCCCGTCGGACAAGGTGCTGGTCATCTACGGTAAGGTGGGCACCAACAAAGACGGCACCACCCGTTCCGCCAAGTGTATCCACGGCGGCGCGGCGTTCATCTGGCCGGTCATCCAGTCGTATCAGTATCTCGATCTGACCCCCATGTCCATCAACGTCGACCTCACCAACGCGCTGTCGCATCAGAACATCCGCGTGGACGTGCCTTCCCGCTTCACGGTGGGCATTTCGGTGGAGCCGGGCGTGATGCAGAACGCGGCCGAGCGTCTGCTGGGTCTGCGGCTCTCCGAGATCCAGGAACTGGCCAAGGATATCATCTTCGGTCAGCTGCGTCTGGTCATCGCCACCATGGATATCGAGGAGATCAACACCGACCGTGACAAATTCCTCGAGGCCGTCTCCCACAACGTGGAGACCGAACTGAAAAAGATCGGTCTGCGGCTCATCAACGTGAACGTCACCGATATCACCGACGAGTCCGGCTATATCGAGGCACTCGGTAAAGAGGCGGCCGCCAAGGCGATCAACGACGCCAAAAAGTCGGTGGCCGAAAAGAACCGCGACGGCTCCATCGGTGAGGCGGTCGCCCTGAAGGATCAGCGCATCAGCGTGGCCGAGCAGGACGCCAACGCCATCGCCGGCGAAAACGAATCCAAGGCCGCCGTGGCCATGTCCGACGCCGCCCGCCGCGAAAAAGAGGCCGAGGCACAGCGCCGGGCCATCACCGCCGAAAAGATCGCCGCCGCCAAGGCGGAGGAAGAGGCCTACGCCGCGCAGCAGAAAGCCGAGCTGGCGCGTGCCGAGCGGGAATTTGCCACCCGGCAGGCGGATATCATCACCGCCGCCCGCGTGGAAAAGGAGCGCAAGGAACTGGAGGCCGAGGCCGAAGCCGAGCAGCAGCGCCGCCGCGCCAAGGGCGAAGCGGACGCCATCTTCGCCACCATGCAGGCGCAGGCGCGCGGTATGCAGGAGATCCTCGAGCGGCAGGCCGAGGGCTACAGCAAGGTGGTCGCCGCCGCGGGCGGTGACACCAATGCCGCCATCCAGATGATGCTGGTGGATAAGATCGAAGAGCTCACCCGCATCCAGGTCGATGCCATCAAGAACCTGCAGATCGACAAGATCACCGTGTGGGATTCCATGGGCGGCGGCGAGGGCGGCTCCACCACCGCCAATTTCCTGTCGGGGCTGATGAAGTCCATCCCGCCCCTGAGCGACACCATGAAGATGGCCGGTGTCCAGATCCCCGCGTTCCTCGGCAAGCAGATCGACGACGCCGCGGCCGCCGCGGCCGAAAAGGCTGTGGAGCAGGCGGCACAGGAGTAACACATCCCGCAAAATGACGAACCGGTGTGCCCCCCATGGGGAGCACACCGGTTTTTTACACAAGTCTGTCAGGCAAATACCCGCCCCAGCGCGTCCACATCTTCGGCCGTGGTGGCCCAGGAGGTGCACACCCGCACGACGGTGCGGCCGTCGTCCGCGCGGCCCCACACGTCAAAGGCGGTGAATTCGCGCAGCCGCGCTACCGCGGCATCGTCCAGCAGCAGGAACTGCTGATTGGTGGGGCTGTCGCTCGCAAATTCCACGCCGCGCGCGGTCAGCACCGTTTTGAGCTGCGCCGCCCGGTCGATGGCGTTCTGCCCCAGCCGGCGGTAGAGCCCGTCGGTGAACAGCACCTCGAACTGCAGACCCAGCAGCCAGCCCTTGGCCAGCAGGGCGCCGTGCTGCTTGCGGTGGGTGAAAAAGCCCGGCTGCGGGCGGCGGAACACCGCCGCTTCGCCGAACAGCGCACCGCATTTGGTGCCGCCGATGTAAAAGGCGTCGCACAGCGCGCCGAGATCGGCCAGCGTCACGTCGTTCGCCGGCGCCGCCAGCGCATAGGCCAGCCGTGCCCCGTCCGCATACAGCGCCATGCCGTATCGGTCACACAGCGCGCGGATGCGGGTCAGTTCGGCGCGGGAGTACAGCCCGCCGTATTCGGTCGGCTGCGAGAGATAGACCGCGCCGGGTGCCACCATGTGGGGATAGGTCGCGTCGGCGTAAAAGTCGGTGAGCCACCGCTCCAGCGCGTCGATGTCCACCTTGCCCTGCTCGCCTGCGGCGACAGGCAGCACCTTGTGGCCGGTCGCCTCCACCGCGCCGGCCTCATGCACCGCGATGTGCCCCGTCTCGGCGCAGAGTACCCCCTGCCACGGCTGCAGCAGCGCGCTGAGCAGGGTGGCGTTGGTCTGGGTGCCGCCCACCAAAAACCACACGTCCGCCTCGGGATTGCCCACCGCCTCGCGGATGGCGGCAATGGCGCGGGCGGTGTGTCCGTCCTCGCCGTAGGTGGGGTTGAAGCCGCCGTTTTCGGCCGCCAGCGCCTTTAAAATCTGCGGTGCCGCACCGCAGGAATAGTCACATGAAAAATCGCATTTACTCACAAAGATCCACTCCTTCTCCTGCATTGTAACACAGGGCGCGCCGCTTTTCAATAGCCATTTTGCGGGTGTGCAAACAACGGCGGGACAAGGTAGGGATAAGTTTCTCCCTATCTTGCCCCGCCGAAAGCGGGCACCCCTATTGACTTTCCGGGCGATGCGGGGTATAAAATAAGTAAGCAGAGTCAGTGAAACATGAAAGGAAACCTGTTTAAATGGAAACGAACCGATCCAAAACATATTCTCTTTCCGGCATTTTTAAGATCATCAGCGATCCGGAGAACAACGGGGTGGCCCGCGGCTTTGCCGAAAAATTCCCGGACGACGGGAAAAGCATCGTCGTTCCCGGCCGGATGCCGTCGGAACGCATCAGTTACGACTATTCCTACTCCTCGGTGTTCCCGGATTATCACGGATTCGTGTGGTATTACAAGACGTTTGACGGCGTTTTGGTGGCCGAGGGGGAGCATTGCCTCCTGGAATTCGAGCGCGTCGGGTATCTGGCGGACGTCTGGCTCAACGGAAAGCACCTCGGTTCGCATCGCCACCACGAGGAGGCTTTTTCCTACGACATCACCGACTGCATGAAAGCCGACGGCGAAAACCTTTTGGCCGTGCGCGTTTTCGAGCCGATGCGGGACAGAGATCCCATCGAGGGCATCCTGCTGCGCGACATCCCGAACGGCTCGCTTGCCAATCATGAGGGGGAGGGCACGCCGTCAAACGTCATCGGCGGCATCACCGGCGAGGTGCGGCTGAAGATCGTCCCGGATCTCTTCGTCACCGACCAGTGGATCTGTGCCGATGCGAAGACCGGCCACGTGAAGGTGACGGTCTCGCTCGAAAACGCCGGCCCCTGTGCGCAGGACGAGACGGTCTCTCTGCTGATCTCTGAAATGAAGACCGGGCTGCCCGTCTGCGAGGTCAGCCGCCGGGTGACGGTGCCGGCCGGAGAGAGCGAAACCGTTCTGGAATGTGACGTGGAAGGCTTCAAGCTCTGGGAGCTCCAAAACCCCTTCCTGTATCTCTCCCAGGTGCGCGTCGGCACATTCTCGCAGGTGGCGCGGTTCGGCTTCCGGGAGATCCGCCTTGAAAACGGCTTTTTCACCCTGAACGGCAGACGGTTTCTCCTCAAATGCGCCCACGGCACGTTCAGCGCGAGCAACTGCACCGCCATGAAAGCGCTCGGCTTCAATGCTTTCCGCTCCATCCACCGGACGATGGACCGGGAAGTGATGGACCTGTGTGACGAACTCGGATTTCTGATCATCGAATCCCCCATCACCTCCTGGGGGATGCGCGAGCATGAAAACACGCGATCCATGGTGCGCGATTACATGCGCAACATGGTCCGGATGCACCGCAATCACCCGTCGGTGTGCGCCTATTATTTCTACAACGAGACCGACGACCGCCATCTCATTGAGATCGCGGAAGAACTGCTGCCGGAGATCCGGGCGCTGGATCCGCAGAACATCTTCCTGCTTTCGAGCGCGCGCTGGGACAATATGCCCGAGGTCAACAGCGCCTCCAACCCCGGCTCGGTCACCTTTGACGTTCCTCTCGGCGGCGAGGGGACTACGGGAGTCGCGGACAACTGGCTGGACGGATACCACGGCTACGGTCTTACCTCCGCGCCCATGGGCGACATCCACGCCTATGCGGCGTATCCGCTGGACGGGCCGACGAGGAACTGGTTCCGGACGGTCGGCACACAGACCCGTCCCGTTTTCATCTCCGAAAGCGGTATCGGTTCGCAGGTCAACCCGGTGAGCTGGACGCTGCAGGCCGAAGCGCTGGCGCCGCTGCGCCCCGGCTTCCCGGAAAATTGCCCGTTCCCCGAACAAAAAGCCGCCTGGGTCCTCGGCTTGCCGCCGCGAGCCCTGTGGGAAGAGACCGAAGCATTTTTGGATTTTTACGGTCTGCGCGAGCTGTATCCGTTCGCCGATCTGCTCTGTGCGGAGGGTGACCGGCTCAACGGCAGACAGAGAGAGCAGATGTTTGACCTCATGCGTGCCAACAGCCACCTCTGCGGCTTCAGTCTGACAAGCTTCGGCGGCGGGAACGAGGGTATGTGCGAGGGGACGGCTCTGGGCAACGGCATCGTGAAGGAGAGCGTCGCCCATGCAGTGCAGCACGGGCTTGCACCGCTTCGCTTCTCGCTGTTCGCCACCGACAGGATCGTCTACGCCGACCGCGAGACCGAACTGGAGGCCGTTCTTTGCAACGAGGACCGGCTGCCGGCCGGCCGGTATCCGATGCTGCTTTGCGTGGACGGCGGCACGCCCACGCACATCGTCAAAACATGGACGACCGAGGCGGCGTATCCGAGCGAGGGGCCCGGCGGATTTCCTCCGCTGGCCGCCACCGTTTTCAAAGACACGGTCGTGCTGGAAGAGGGCGAATATGTCTTCCGTGCCCGCTTGACGCAGGGGGATATGCCCTGCGGCGGCGATCTGAAGATCCGGGCGGTCAAAATCCGTGACGAAGCCGTTCGGGGGAAGACGATCTGCGGCATCGGTCTGGCCGATGCGACGGTCGCCTTTTTGGAGAAACACGGCGTGTGTGTCCTTCCGGCCGAAGCGGCAAAAACCGTCGGCGTTTTGCTGGTGGGCGCGAGCCTGAAAGAGGAAAACGGCGAATGGGAACAGGTGCTCGGCCCGGTGAACGAGGGCGCGACGGTGATCTTTGCCGACGAGCGGCTTTTCCGCACCGATCCCGATCGGGTAAAGGAGATCGCCGGCGAGAACGCCAAAGAGACGGTCTATAATGACTGGCTGTATCACAACGACACCATTCACGTCGGCCATCCCGTGTTTGCGGACATGACGCCGGCCGGCTTCTGCGATCTGGAGAGTTACGGCCCCACATACCCGACCGCGATGTTCGAGTCGACCGTGAAACCGGCCAAAACGGGCAGCGTGTCGTTTCGCATCAGCGGCAATTTTACGTCGGGCGTGAACTTCGGCGAATTCGCCGTCGGAAAGGGCAGAGCCATTCTCAACGCGTTTCAGATTTGTGATAATCTCGAAAAGCACCCCTTTGCGGACAGGATGCTCCTGAACATCGTGGAGGTATACGGAGCGTGATTTTTACGCAAGCTTTATACAATCAGTAAAATCTATAACACAGGAGGACGAGAGTATGAGCAAAAAGATCGTACCCGGCACCGGCGGGGAGCGGTATATCCCCTATGCCGAGCGTACCGGCAACGAATCGGTCGTCTATTTCACCCGCGACCTTTCCGCAAAGGGGCTGCAGAAGCTGTATGCCCGCATCAGTGCGGGGCTGACGGGCAAGGTGGCGGTGAAACTGCACACCGGCGAGAAAAACGGCCCCAACATCATTCCCCGCCCGTGGGTGAAAGCGCTGATGGAGGGCATCGACAATGCCGCCATCGTGGAGACCAACACCTATTACGAGGGCGACCGCTACACCACCGCGCAGCACCGCGAAACGCTGCAGGTGAACGGCTGGACCTTCTGCCCGGTGGATATTCTGGACGAAGACGGCACCGCCATGCTGCCGGTGAGCGGCGGCAAGTGGTTTTCCGAAATGTCGGTGGGCAAAAACCTGCTCAACTACGACTCCCTGCTGGCGCTCACCCATTTCAAAGGGCACACGCAGGGCGGCTTCGGCGGCTCCAACAAAAATCTCGGCATCGGCTGTGCCGATGGCCGTGTCGGCAAGGCCATGATCCACACCACCCCCGGCTCGGCGGATATGTGGGATATCAGAACCGAGGAATTCATGGAGCGGATGACCGAATCCGCCAAAGCCACGGTGGATCATTTCGGCAGGCACATCGCTTTCCTCAACGTGCTGCGCAATATGTCCGTCTCCTGCGATTGCGAGGGCTGCGCCGCCATGCCGGTCGTCACCCCCGATATCGGCATGGTCGCGTCGCTCGATATCCTGGCGGCCGATCAGGCCTCGATCGACCTGGTCTATGCGCTGGAGGCGGCCGACCACGCCGATCTGGTGGAGCGCATCCAGAGCCGTCACGGCCACCGCCAGCTTTCCTACATGAAGGAGTTGGGGATGGGCAACGACCGCTATGTGCTCATCGACATCGACAACGGCGATGTCCGCATCGACGCCAAAGAAGCGGTGGCGGACGTCGTGCCGTTCACGCTGGAGCTGTGACAGCGAAAAATTTTCACGGCATAATGAAAGAGCATGGCATCTGCCATGCTCTTTTTGCTTGGTTAAACGAAAACCCCGCTTTTGTCTATCTGACAAAAGCGGGGTTTTCTTTGGTGCGCGTAAACGGACTCGAACCGCTGACCTCCTGCGTGTGAAGCAGGCGCTCTAACCAGCTGAGCTATACGCGCGTATGGTGACCCGGACGAGAATCGAACTCGTGTTACCGCCGTGAAAGGGCGGTGTCTTAGCCGCTTGACCACCGGGCCAAAACGCCCTCCCGAACGGGACGGCGTGGTAGCGGCAATTGGAGTCGAACCAATGACACTGCGGGTATGAACCGCATGCTCTAGCCAACTGAGCTATGCCGCCGGGTATGCGCCCTCAACAGAGCGCATGGGTTATTATATCCTATCTTTTGGGATTTGTCAACTGCTTTTTTCGGAAAATTTTGAAACTTTCCCGAAAAAGCGGCTCAATGCACGATGGCGCCCACCGGGCAGGCCTCGGCGCAGGCGCCGCAGCCGGCGCAGAGCGCGGGGTCGATCTCGGCCAGCGCGCCGTTCAGCTTCACGGCGCCGGCGGGGCAGGTCTTCACGCACTTGCCGCAGCCGATACAGCCGCTCTGGCACACGCGGCGCACCGCGGCACCCTTTTCGGGACTGTGGCAGGCGACGGTGAGCGCGCCCGGGCGGGTCAGCGTCAGCAGACCCTTGGGACAGGTGGCCACGCAGGTGCCGCAGCCCTTGCAGACCTCCGGAATGACGCGCGCCAGCCCGTTTTCCACCACGATGCCGTCGAACCGGCAGGCGGCCGCGCAGTCGCCGAAGCCCAGACAGCCGTATCCACAGCCCTTGGCGCCGCCGGAAAGACGGGCGGCCTCGGCGCAGGTGTGCACGTTTTTATAGTCCGCCAGCGTGGCGGCCTTTTCGGCGCAGCCGCCGCAGCGCACCACCGCGACCTTGGGCTCCAGCGTCACCTCGCCGCCCAGCACGTCCGCGATCACGCGGGCGACCGCTTCGCCGCCCGGCGCGCACAGGCCGGCTTCCGCCTTGCCCTCTGACAGCGCGGCGGCATAGGCATCGCAGCCGGAAAAGCCGCAGCCGCCGCAGTTCGCGCCGGGGAGCGCCTCGCGGATCTTCTCCGCTTTTTCATTCACCGGCACCGCCAGCAACACCGAGGCCACCGCCAGCACCAGACCGGCCAGCAACCCCACGCCGCCCACGATCAGCACGGCCAAAAGGATCGGATTCATGTGTCAACCCCTCCTTATCAAAGACCGAACAGTCCCTGGAAGCCCAGGAACGAAACGGAAACGAGCGATGCCGACACCAGCGTGATCGGCAGGCCCTTGAGGCTTTCGGGGATGGGGGCGGTCTCCAGCCGCTCCCGCACACCGGCGAACAGCACCATCGCCAGCAGGAAGCCCGCGCCGCTGGCGAAGGCGTTCACCATGGCCTGCCAGAAGGCGTAGCCGCTGTCGATGTTCAGGATGGTGACGCCCAGCACCGCGCAGTTGGTGGTGATGAGGGGCAGATAGATGCCCAGCGCGTTGTAAAGCGGCTTGATGAACCGCTTGAGCACCAGTTCGACCAGCTGCACCAGCGCGGCGATGACCAGAATGAACACGATGGTCTCAAGATAGGCGAGATCATTGGGCCCGAGCAGGAAGTGGAAGATCGGCCAGGTGGCGGCGGTGGCCATCATCATGACGAAAATGACAGCGACCGACATACCCACCGCGGGCCCCACCTTTTTGGAGACGCCCAGGAAGGGGCAGATGCCCAAGAATTGAGAGAGCACATAGTTGTTGACCAGCAGGCCGCCGATCAGCAGTGCCAGAAACGAACCGCTCTGGAACATGATCACTCGCCCTCCTTTTCACAGCTCACGCGCCCGCAGGAGGCGGCGTGAGGGCAGGCGGCGCAGCCGGTGGCGGTGCGCGGCTCAAAAGACGGGTCGTGCTTGACCGAGATCTTGTTGGTCAGCCAGATGAGCATACCGAACACGAAGAAACCGCCCGCCGGCAGCACGAAGATGGTGATGGGCGGGAAGAGCCCGCCGTCCGGCCAGCCGAAGACGGTGCCGCTGCCCAGCAGTTCCCGGATGCCGCCCATCAGCACCAGTGCGCCGGTGAAGCCGCAGCCCATACCCAGACCGTCCAGCGCCGAAAGCGCCACGGGGTTCTTGCTGGCGTAGGCCTCCGCACGGCCCAGGATGATGCAGTTGACCACGATCAGGGGCAGATAAATGCCCAGTGCGTCGTTCACGGCGGGCAGGAACGCCTGCACCAGCATCTGCACGATGGTGGTGAACGCCGCGATGACGACGATGTAAGCGGGCAGGCGCACCTTGCCCGGGATGACCTTGCGCAGTGCCGAGATGGCGATGTTGGAGCAGACCAGCACGAAGGTGGCCGCCGCGCCCATGCCCAGCCCGTTAAAGGCGGCCGTGGTGACGGCCAGCGTGGGGCAGGTGCCCAGCACCAGACGCAGGGTGGGGTTTTCTTTCAGAAGGCCCTTGGTAAAGGACTCCGCGTACTTGTTCATACCGATCACTCCTCTCCCTTCAGCAGGCGGTAATAGCCGAGCGCCTTTTCGACGCCCTTTTTCACGCCCTTGGACGTTTTGGTGGCCTGCGACACGGTGTCCACCTCGCTGTCGGTACGGCCGACGAACGAAGCGAGCAGGCCGCCCTTGGTCACCTTGTCCACATAGCCGGCGGTCTCGCTTTCTTCCACCACCGCCACGCCGGTGATCTTGCCGTTCTGGTCGATGCCGGTCATCACCACCATGCCGGCGCTTTTGCCCGCCGACTGGACGGTGAACACATAGCCGACACACTCGCCGGCCATGGCCTTGTGATAGGTGATGTCGCCGTCGGGTGTGGAGAGGGTCGCCTCTTCGAAGGAGTCGGCCGTGATGACGGTGCGGCGTGCCGCATCAGCCGCGGCGGCGTTATTGGCCGCGATGGTGTCGGCCGTCAGGGCGTTGGTGCCCGCCAGTGCCGCGGTGGCGATGGCGGCGATCAGCGTCAGTGCCACTACCGAGGTGACGACGCTTTTCCATGTGTTCTTCATTTTGCCGCCTCCTTTTTGCGCTCGCCGAACACTCGCGGCACGGTGAGCCGGTCAAGGTAGGGGGTGATGATGTTCATCAGCACGATGGCGAAGGACACGCCCTCCGGCAGGGAGCCGTACTGGCGGATCAGCACCGTGATGAGGCCGCAGCCCAGCGCGAACAGGCAGTGCCCGCCGCGGGTGACGGGAGTGGTGGTGTAGTCGGTGGCCATGAAGATGGCACCCAGCAGCAGACCGCCCGAAAGGATCTGGTACAGCGCCAGCGTGGCGGAGCCTTCGATGAGCCACGAGAGCACGAACACCGTGCCCACGAACACCGCCGGGATGACGGGGGTGATGACGCGGCGCACGAGCAGATAGACGAAGCCGAGCAGCAGCGCGACGGCGCAGGTCTCACCCAGCGAGCCGGGACGGTTGCCCAGCAGCATATCGGTGATGGTGTAGATGCCGGTGCCCTCGCCATTGGCCATGCAGGCCAGCGGGGTGGCGGAAGAGAGCGCGTCCGCCGCGTTGGCGGCGTAGCGCGGCATATTCCACGCGTTCATGTCGGAGGCGAAGCTGCCCAGCAGCACGATACGCCCCATCAGCGCGGGGTTGACGAAGTTGCAGCCGATGCCGCCGAACATCTGCTTGACCACCACGATGGCGACGACACTGCCGAAGGCGGCCTCCCATAGCGGGATGCTCACCGGCAGGTTGAAGGCCAGCAGCAGGCCGGTGACGATGCAGGAGAGATCCCCCACCGAGGAGGGGCGCTTCATCACGAGGCAGGAGAGGTATTCCGCGGCGACACAGGAGGCCACGCAGATGACCTCCACGACCAGCGCCCGCCAGCCGAACATCCACACCGAGGCGATCAGTGCCGGGCAGAGGGCGATGATGACATCCCGCATGATGGAGCGGGTGGAATCCTTGCCGTGCAGATGCGGCGAGGAGGACAAAACCAGTTGAGCCATAACGATCACGTTCCTTTCTGCTTACTTTTTCGCCCGCACGGCGGCTTTGGCCTGACGGAAGGTCTGCACCAGCGGCCGGTAGGCCGGGCAGACGAAGGCGCAGCAGCCGCATTCGAGGCAGGAGAGGATGTGGCGGCGCTCCAGCTCCGCCGTGTCGCCCCGCTGATAGGCGTCCGCCATCATGGTGGGCACCAGATGCATGGGGCAGGCGGCCGAGCAGCGCCCGCAGTGCAGGCAGGAGGTGGCGGGACGCGGCTGCAGTTCCTCGTCTGTCAGCGCCAGGAACGCGTTGTTCTGTTTTTGCACCGGGAAAGCGGTGTCTGCCAGCGCGTTGCCCATCATCGGCCCGCCCGAAAGCAGCCGCCGGGCATCGTCTGTCATGCCGCCGCAGAAATCCAGCACCTCACCGATGGCGGTGCCCAGTGCCACCTGCACGTTCTGCGGCTGCGCCACGCCGCCGCCCGCCACCGTAATCCGCTTGGTCACCAGCGGCAGGCCGGTCTTCAGATAGCGCGCCAGAAAGCCCAGCGAGGTCACGTTCATCACGATACAGCCGGCGTCGGCGGGCAGACCGCCCTCCGGTACACGGCGGCCGGTGCAGGTGTCGATCAGCATTTTTTCCGCGCCCTGCGGGTAGCGGGCGGGCAGCGCCTTCACGCTGATGCCCGCGAGCTTCCGCTCGCCGATACGGCGGCGCAGCAGCGCAATGGCGTCGGGCTTGTTGCTCTCGATCCCGATGACGGTGGAGGAGAGCGACAGCCACTTCATCACGGCCGCGGCGCCGTCCAGGATGTCATCCGGTGCCTCCAGGCACTCGCGGTAGTCGGCGGTGATGTAGGGCTCACACTCGGCGGCGTTGACCACCAGCGTGTCCACCTCGTCCGGATTCTTCGGGAAAAGCTTGATGTGCGCGGGGAAGCCGGCGCCGCCCAGACCCACCAGTCCGGAGGCGCGCACCGCCGCCAGGAATGAGGCGCGGTCGGTCACCACGGGCGGGCACACGCTTTCGTGCAGACGGTTTTCGCCGTCGTTCTCGATCACGATCACGGTGCCCGTCTGTCCGCCGGCCAACCGGGCGGTGCCGACGGATTTCACCACGCCGGAGACGGGGGAGTGGATGGGGGCGGATACGGGGCGGTCACTGTCCGCCACGCATTGACCCACCGCCACCGTGTCGCCCGCCTTCACGGTGGGGACACAGGGTGCACCCACGTGCTGCGACATCGGCAGTGTCACCGTTTTGGGCGCGGGCATCACCACCGTGGCGGCGTCTGCCGTCGTTTTGCGGTGGGGGACCGGTGCGCCGCTTTGGCCAAAGAGAAGATCCAGTACATTCATTGGCTTACTTCATTCCTTTCATGATCGACTTGAGCGGGGGCAGCAGCACCCGCGCCGTGATCCCGGTGATGCCGCCGGCGGGCAGAGCCGTCAGCAGCAGCCAGGGAGTATACCATATCAGTGCCGGGGAGAGGAGCAGCATGGCCGCGGCCAATTGCCCCATGTTGTGGGCCGCGGCACCCAAGATCCCCGCCCCGAGCGGGGAGACGCGGCCGGTGTGCTTGGCCGCCGCCATCGCGAGGGTGCTCAGCAGCCCCCCCGCCAGGCTCATGGCACCGGCCGTGCCGCCGCGGAAAAAGGCAAAGCCGGCTTTCACCGCGGTGACGGCGAGCGCCTCGGGCAGCCCGCACAGCCACAGCGCCGTCATGGTGGCCAGATTGGAGAGCCCCCATTTCGCGCCGGGCACCGGCTGCGGCGGGAGCCACCCCTCCAAAAATTGCAGCGCCACCGCGAGG
>JAZRVU010000072.1:0-5959 GCA_045599305.1 Acutalibacteraceae bacterium
GCCGTCAGCCCGTGGATCACGATGCCGGAAGGTCTGCAGGAGAAAGGGTATACATTCTATCGCCTGTGGCTCGGCTGTATGACCGATCAGCCGGCGACAGCCGGGGAGACCACTTCGCTGAAGGCCGATTACCTGTTCATCACGCAGATGTCCGGCACTTTGGGCGATGTGAACGGCGACGGCAAGATCGACTCCACCGATGCACGTCTGATTTTGCAGTATTATGCGAAGAAGATCGGGGAGGATGCGCTGAATGTGGCTGTGGCCGACGTGAACGGTGACGGCAAGGTCGATTCCACCGACGCCCGCTTGATCCTGCAATACTACGCAAAGAAAATCGACAGTTTTTCGTGATCGAAAAGGCTATGAGATGTGATCGCATCTCATAGCCTTTTTTTGCATTTCTCTTGCTGTTTTGGGCATTTTGTGTTATACTGTAAACAGTCACACACCGCCTGTCTTGCCGGTATATTGGTAGGGAAAGGCGGGATATGATGAAGCAAAGACGATCACGGCATACCGGACTGCGTCTGGCGGCGATAATGGCGGCGGCTGTCATTGTGACGACGGTGCTGGCCGGTCGGCGCCTGCGCCCGCTGGTGCGGGAATATGCGGCCAATTGCGCCCGTGCCGCGGTGACCGATGCCATGAGTGCCGCGGTGACGGCGTCTGTCCCGGATGAAAGTGTGTCCGGCATGGCGCTCACACGTGTGCAGCGGGACGCCGACGGCAGTGTGCTGTCTGTCGAAACGGATACTGCGGCGGTGAATGTGCTGTGCAGCGCGATCACGGCAGAAATGAACCGACAGGTGGCAGAGCAGTGCGCGGACTTGAAAATATCCTTGTGGAGTGCCGTCGGCAGCACTTTTTTAATGGGGAAAGGGCCGCAGTTGACACTGCGCATCTGCCGGAGCGGCGCCGCGACGGCGCAGATCAGCAGTACCTTTGCCGAGGCCGGTATCAATCAGACCGTGCACCGCATGGAGGCTTTGCTGACTTTTCGTGCGGTGCTGCTGGTGGCCGGTATGAGCGAGCCGATCGAGGTGTCTTCCTCCTATCTGATCGCCGAAACGGTGATCGTGGGGACAGTGCCGGATACCTTTGCCACCATCGTGCGGGAGAGCGCGGGATAAAACCGAAACGGGGGACGATTATGGATTTTGAGACTGCCAAAGAACGGTTGCAGGTGCTTCGCGCCGAAATTGACTACCACAGCCGGCGGTATTATGATGAGGATGCCCCCGAGATCGAGGACGATGAGTTTGACGCCCTCACCCGTGAACTGCGCGCCATCGAAGGGGAATATCCGCAGCTGATCACGGCCGATTCCTACACCCAGCGTGTCCACGGGGAACTGTCGGCACTGTTTACCCCTGTGACGCATGAGGTGCCGCTGGCCAGCTTGCAGGACGTGTTCTCCATCGAGGAACTGCGTGATTTTGACCGCCGCGTGCGGGAGACGGTGGCCGATCCTGTGTATGTGGTGGAGCCGAAGATCGACGGCTTATCCATTGCCTTGACATATGAGAACGGCATACTGGTGAAAGGCGCCACCCGCGGCGACGGCGAAGTGGGCGAGGACGTCACCGCCAATCTGCGCACCGTGTCCACCATTCCCGCCCGCCTGAAAACGCCTTTGCCGCGTGTGATCGTGCGGGGCGAGGTATATATGCCCCGCGAGAGTTTTGCCGCTTTGGTGGATGCACAGGAGCAAAACGGCGAAAAGCCTTTTAAAAACCCGCGTAATGCCGCGGCCGGCTCGCTGCGGCAAAAGGACCCGGCGGTCACCAAGTCGCGCAATCTGGACATTTTTGTGTTCAATCTGCAGGCGATCGAGGGAAAAATGGTCACCTCACACGATCAGTCACTCACTTGTATGGAGGAATTGGGCTTCCATATCATTCCGTTTCGTAAGCGTACCGCCTCCATCGACGAGGTGATCGCCGAGGTGGCGCGCATCGGTGAGGTGCGGCACAGTCTGGCATTCGATATCGACGGTGCCGTGGTCAAGGTGGACGATTTCAGCGACCGCGAGCGGCTCGGCTCCACCTCCAAATTCCCCAAATGGGCGGTGGCTTTCAAATATCCGCCGGAGGAAAAAGAGACGACGCTCCTGAATGTGGAGATCACTGTCGGCCGCACCGGCGTACTGACCCCCACCGGCGTGTTCACACCGGTGTCGCTTTCGGGCAGTACGGTGGCCCGCGCCACCCTGCATAACGAGGAATTCATCCGGGAAAAGGGGCTCTGTCTCGGCGACACGGTAGTGCTGCGTAAGGCGGGGGACATCATACCCGAAGTGGTGCGTGTCAAAGCGCATCTGCCCGGTGCCGTGCCGTTTGCCATGCCAACGGTGTGTCCCTCCTGCGGGGAACCGGCGGTGCGCGAGGAAGGAGAGGCGGCGTGGCGCTGCACCAATCCCGCCTGCCCGGCACAGCGGCAGCAGAATCTGGTGCATTTCGCCTCACGCGATGCCATGGATATCGAGGGTCTTGGCCCGGCGGTGCTGGAAGCGCTGATCGGTGCCGGGCTGGTGGAGGGCGTGTGCGATCTGTTCCGCCTTTCCCGCGAGGATGTGGCGGCGTTGGAGCGTATGGGCGATAAATCGGCCGATAATCTGCTGGAAGCCATTGCCCGTTCCAAAGAAAATGACCTGTACCGCGTGATCTATGCCTTGGGCATCCGGCACATCGGCCAGAAGGCGGCCAAATTGCTGGCAGACCGCTTCGGCACGATGGAGGCGGTGATGGATGCTACCGAGGAGGAACTCTGTTCGATCGACGGCTTTGGTGAGATCATGGCACGGAGCGTACGCCGCTTCTTTTGCCATCCGCAGTCCCGCAAACTGGTGGAACAGCTGCGGGCATTCGGCGTGAATATGGAATGCAAGACCGAGCGCGCTGACCGCCGTTTTGAGGGCATGACCTTTGTGCTCACCGGTACGCTGCCCACCTTGAAGCGTGATGAGGCGACTGCTCTGATCGAAAAGCATGGCGGCAAGGCCGCAGGCAGTGTGTCGAAAAAGACGAGCGTCGTGCTGGCCGGTGAGGATGCCGGCAGCAAACTGCAAAAGGCGCAGCAACTGGGCATACGCATCATCGACGAAGCGGAATTTTTGGAAATGCTGCAATAAGAAGGATATGATAACATGATTTTGGAAAAAAGCTGCGGTGCGGTGATCTTCACCGTAGTAAACGGCGAACGGCTCTTTCTGATCGAGCAGATGCAGAAGGGACACGTATCGCTTTGCAAAGGCCACGTGGAGGGGGACGAGACGGAACACGAGACCGCCTGTCGTGAGATCCGCGAGGAAACGGCACTCACCGTGGAATTTCTCGACGGCTTTCGCGAATGTATCGAATACTGCCCCTATCCCGGCTGTGTGAAGACGGTGGTATTCTTTTTGGCCCGTGCCCTCACCCGTGAGGTGGTCTGTCAGGAGGAAGAGGTGGCCGGGATCAAATGGCTGCCGATAAAGCAGGCGCTGGCTGCGCTGACGTATGAGTCTGACCGCGCGATCCTTCAAAAAGCGGACGCGGTGTTGGACGCCGCAAGCCCTGACTAAATGAAAACGGCCGGAAGAGTTTTATGCTCTTCCGACCGTTTTTTTCGTATATGTTTACAGTGTGACGCCGTCTTTGAAAATGGCGATATCATGTTTGTCCAGTTGCTCGGACTTGGCGCTCTGCTCGCCCGAGGCAAGCGACAGGATATACCGATAGAATTCGCCGCAAAGGGCTTCCATATTCGTACCGGCCAGCAGGCGGCCGGCATCAAAGTCGATCCAGTTCTGCTTTTTGGCGGCCAGATCGGAGTTGCTTGAGACCTTCACTGTCGGCACCGGTGAGCCGAACGGCGTGCCGCGTCCGGTGGTGAACAGTACCATATGCGCGCCGGACATGGCCAGTGCGTTGGCGGCCACCAGATCGTTGCCCGGTGCCTGCAAAAGCGAGAGCCCTCCGACCTTTACCGGGTCACCGTAATCCAGCACATCCTCTACCGGGGAGGTACCGCCCTTCTGCACGCAGCCCAGCGACTTGTCCTCCAGTGTGGTGATGCCCCCCTCTTTGTTTCCGGGCGACGGATTTTCGTTGATCTTCTCGCCGTATTTCATGAAATACTTTTTAAAATCATTGATGAGCCGCACGGTGCGGTCGAACACCCCACGGGTGCGGCAGCGATTCATGAGGATGGTTTCGGCACCGAACATCTCGGGCACCTCGGTCAGTACGGCACTGCCGCCCTGCCGGATCAGTTTATCCGAAACGGCACCCAGCAGCGGGTTGGCGGTGATGCCGGAAAAGCCGTCCGAGCCGCCGCATTTCAGCCCGATGACCAGATCGCTCGCGGGGCAGGGGACACGGCGGCAGGCGTCGGCCTGTGCAGCGAGTTCTTTTACGATGGCCGCACCCGCCGCGATCTCATCTTCCTGTTCCTGGCAGACCATGAAACGCACGCGCCGGGGATCATATTCGCCCAGTTCGGCCTTTAATTCACCGATATTCCCGTTTTCGCATCCGAGCCCCACGACCAGCACACCGGCGGCGTTGGGGTGACGGATCAGTCCGCAGAGGGCTTTCAGCGTCATTGTCTGATCGTCGCCGAGCTGTGAGCAGCCGTAGGGGTGCGCATAGGCGAAAATGCCGTCGATACGGTCGGTGAGAAATGCCTGCGAGGCCTCTTCAATGGCGTGAGCCACCGCGTTGACGCATCCGACGGTGGGGATAATCCACACCTCGTTGCGGATGCCGACTTTTCCGTCCGGGCGGCGATAGCCCATGAAGGTGTCGGCAGGCTCCGGCACGACGTCGGAAAAGTCGGGCTCATAGGTGTAGGTGAGCAGATCACCCAGACCGGAACGCACATTGTGCGTATGCACATGGCAGCCGGCTTCAATGGCGCATTTGGCAGTGCCGATGGGGTAGGCATATTTCACCACGGGCTGCCCTTCGCCGATCTGTGTAAGAGCAAACTTATGACCGGCGGGGATATCGTTTTGCAGCAGGATATCCGTGTCGCCCACACGCACGGTCTCATTGGCCGAAAGGCTATGTATGGCTACTGCCACATTGTCCCGGGAATGAATGCGGATCGCGTCCATGTCAGCCCTCCAGCACTTCGTGCAGCGCTGCCGCCGCATCGGCGCGCAGCTTTTCGAGCCAGCCGCAGACAGCCGCAGTGAATCCGGCATATTTCGTCAGATCTTCGCCCCAGAATTCGGTCTTGGCGGCGGCCGCCTGCACGAATTCGGCAGTCGGCAGTCCGCTGTGCGCGGCAAAGAAGGTCAGCACATCGCGGTCATCATGGATAACATATTCCGTACCGTCTGCGCGGGCGGCATGCAGGCCGTCTTCGGCCAGTTCGGAGGAGGAATAGAAAGCCAGCAGCGCCGCAAAGGAGAAGGTGAGCATCCGCGGCAGTGTACCGGTCGCCTTTACATGGTCACGGAAGGTGGGAAGTACCCGGGCTTTCCACTTAGAGACGGAGTTGAGGGAGATGGAGAGCAGGGCGTGATCGATGAAGGGGTTTTCAAAGCGCTCGAACACCGAGTCGGCAAACGCCTCGACCTCTTCACGCGGCAATGCGACCTGCGGCACGATCTCTTCCCGTACTACGCGGCGGATAAACTGCCCCATCACGGGATCGTTCATGCAGTCGCGCACGATATCCAGCCCGTAAAGGTAGCCGGCCAGCACAGAAGAGGTGTGTGCGCCGTTAAGTACACGCACTTTACGCTCGCGGTAGGGGCGCTGGTCGTCTGTGAACACCACCGGCAGACCGGCGGCGTTCAGCGGGAACTCCTTACTGATATCTTTTTCGCTTTCGATCACCCACAGAGCAAAGGGCTCGCCCACATCGACCAGTTCATCGGTGTAGCCCAGTTTTTCACAGATGGCATCCGCCTCGCCGCGGGGATAACCGGTCACGATACGGTCGACCAACGTGCTGCAGAACACGC
>JAZRVU010000073.1:0-2533 GCA_045599305.1 Acutalibacteraceae bacterium
CCGAGGTCGTCGATGCGTCGTACGATTCCTGTGGCTTTCATATGCTAACTCCCTTTGTTTGAAATTTCACGCGGCTTCCATATTGTTTTCCGGAAATGGCGAATTATGCATGGTAATGCGGGACGTTTCGTTTGGCTTGAAAGGGCGCTGCATCGTACGAAATGAGGAAAGCACTTGCAAAGCAATGGGGGATATGGTAAAATATCCTCACACCATTTTATCAAGTACAAAGGAGCGACATCTCATGATCGGCGAAATGTTCGGACAACCGAAGAGCCTTGAACGCCGCATAAAGCCGATGTCGCAAGCGGCGCGGATCGAGGTGCGGCGATGAGAACGGTAGTTCAGGAGATTTTTCGGCAACTTTTGCGATTGGAATTGGGCGTGGCTGCAGCAGGGGAAATTCCGGTACCGGCTCCTGCGCAAGCCGAGGCCGTATGTGCGCTGGCCAAACACCATGATCTGGGTCACCTTGCGGCGCACGCGCTGGTCACCGCCGGCAGTGTGGCGCCGGCGGACAGTAAGGCATTGGTCGATCAGGTCTTCGAGGCCATGTGGCGGTGCGAACAGCAACGGTATGAATTGCAGCGCATCACCGCGGCCATGGAGGCGGCACGGATTTTATTCGTGCCGCTCAAGGGCGTGGTGATGCGCGAACGGTATCCCGCCGACTGGATGCGTACCAGTGCGGATATCGACCTGCTGGTGCGAAAAGAGGACTACGACGCGGCTATGCAGGTACTGGCTGCATCGCTCGGTTACCGCGAAGAGGGCAGTGACAGCCACCACACGGTATTTCACACCGTCACCGGCGTGAGCGTCGAACTGCATTTCACACTGATCGAGGATTACCGGTATCCGCAGGCGGTGACGGTGCTGAATGACATCTGGCAATATGTCTCGCAGGTGCCGGGACGGCAATATCAGGCGGCGCTTTCGGACGCGATGTTTTATTATTATCATGTGGCGCACATGACCAAGCATTTTGAAAACGGCGGCTGCGGCGTGCGTTCGCTGATCGACCTGTGGTTGCTGCAAACCAACGATCCGGAAAAAGTGGCCGCGCGGGATGCGCTGCTTGTCCGCGGCGGACTGCAGACGTTTGAACAGGAAATGCGGCAACTGGCGGCCGCTTGGTTCGGAGACGGCAGCGTCGCCGCACCGGAGGATGTGGAGCAGTATGTGCTGACCGGCGGCACCTACGGGGTGTTTTCGCACGGCGTGGTGACGCGGCAGAAAAAACACAAGACTGCCTGCGGGTATTGGCTTTCCCGCGTGTTCCAGCCCTATCGCGAACTGAAATATCAATACCCCATATTGCAGAAGGCACCGGTGCTGGTGCCGGTCTTCTGGGTGGTGCGCCTGTGTCGCTTGGCCAACCCGGATGTGCGCCGCCGGGCAAGGGGCGAGATACACGCAAAGGTCACCGTCAATGAGCAGGAGACAGAAAAGATCACCAATATGATGAAACGGCTCGGCATTTGGTGATGCCGGACCGTTTGGTGCCACATGGCATATCCTTGACAAAATCGTCGGAATGCGGTATGGTATAGCCGAAGAGAGCCGATACTATTTCAAAAGGAGCGGATGACAAATGAAAATCAGCGGAAAACTCATCGGAGGCATCGTGGCGGCGGTCGTGGTGCTGATCGTGTTGTGCAATTGCTTCACGGTGGTGGAGGCCGGTCACACGGGCGTGGGGGTCACACTCGGTAAGGTGAACGAGCACGTGCTGCAGGAGGGACTGCATTTCAAGGCCCCCTTTGTGCAGGACGTGGTCAAGATCGACAACCGCATCACCAAGCTGGAGGTGGAGACCGAGGCGTTTTCGAAGGATCTGCAGACGGTGACGACCAAGCTCGCTATCAACTATCGGGTCGACACCGCCAAGTCCTACAGCATTTACAAAAACATCGGCCGGGATTACGAGGCCGTGCTGGTGACACCGGCGGTCAACGAGGTGCTCAAGGCGATCGTGGCGCAGTACACGGCGGAGCAGAGCGTGACCAACCGTGCGCTGATCTCCGACGGTCTGGTGTCCGGCCTGAACGAAAAACTCAACGAGATCGGCCTGTATGTGACGGACGTCAACATCATCAATTTCGACTTTTCCGAGGCATATATCAACGCCATCGAGGAAAAGCAGGTCGCGCAGCAACAACTTCTGAAGGCCGAGACCGAGAAGCAGACGGCTATCACCAACGCGGAGGCGGAGGCGGAGGCCACCCGCATCAAAGCGGAAGCGGAGGCGGCGGCCAACAAGGCGCTGACCGAATCGCTCACGGCGGAACTGATCGAATATAACAAGATCCAGAAGTGGAACGGCCAACTCCCGCAGGTGACCGGCGGCAGTGCCATCGTGGATCTGACCACGGATGAATAAAGAAAGGCCCGAAAGCGTGTGCTTTCGGGCTCTTTGTCGTTTTATTTGCCGATCGCTTCGGCGATGGCCTGCGCCAGTTGATCGGGGCAGGAGGTGGGCTTGAAGCCGCAGCGGATGCCGGAAAGGCGCCGCACCGCTTCGGCGGCGGGC
>JAZRVU010000074.1:0-5677 GCA_045599305.1 Acutalibacteraceae bacterium
TGCCGTCGAGCTTATTCCCAACCATATCATCAAGGATGACATTTTGGCATCCATTAACTATGTCAACTGCCTCGCTCATGACATCGGCACCACCGATGACATCGACCATCTGGGCAACCGCCGTATCCGTTCGGTGGGCGAACTGACCCACAAGCGCCGTCTCTCCGCTCTGGGCCCCGGCGGTCTGTCCCGTGACCGTGCCGGTTTCGAGGTGCGTGACGTTCACTACAGTCACTACGGCCGTATGTGCCCGATCGAGACGCCCGAAGGCCCGAACATCGGTCTGATCTCCTATATGGCGACCTTCGCTCGCATCAATCGCTACGGCTTCATCGAAGCGCCCTACCGCAAGGTGGATAAGGAGCGCGGCGTGGTGACCGACGAAGTGGTCTATATGCCCGCCGACGTGGAAGACGATTACCTCGTGGCGCAGGCCAACGAGCCGCTGGACGAAGAGGGCCACTTCCTCAAAGAGCGCATCACCGTGCGTCAGCGCGGCGAATTCTACGATGTGCAGCGCGAGCGCGCCGACTTTATGGACGTCTCCCCGAAGATGCTGGTCTCCGTGGCCACCGCCATGATCCCCTTCCTCGAGAACGATGACGCCAACCGTGCGCTGATGGGCTCCAACATGCAGAAGCAGGCTGTCCCGCTGCTCACCACCGAATCGCCCATCGTCGGCACCGGTATCGAGTACAAGGCCGGTGTGGACTCCGGCGTCTGCGTGCTGGCCAAGAACGCCGGCACCGTGCAGAGCGTCTCGGCCGACCGTGTGACCGTCCGCCGCGATGACAACGGCGACCTGGATACCTATAAACTTATCAAATTCTCCCGCTCCAATCAGGGCACCTGCGTCAACCAGCGTCCGGTGGCCGAGGTGGGGCAGCATGTAGAGATCGGCGACGTGCTGGCCGACGGCCCCGCCACCTGCAACGGCGAGATCGCCCTGGGCAAGAACGCCCTGGTCGGTTTCATGACCTGGGAAGGCTATAACTACGAGGACGCCGTCCTCATCAACGAAAAAGTGGTGCGCGACGACGTATTCACCTCCATCCATGTGGAGGAATACGAGATCGAGTCCCGCGACACCAAGCTCGGGCCGGAAGAGATCACCCGCGACATCCCCAATGTGGGCGATGACGCGCTGAAAGATCTGGACGAGCGCGGCATCATCCGCGTGGGTGCGGAGGTACGTGCCGGCGATATCCTGGTCGGCAAGGTCACCCCGAAGGGGGAGACCGAGCTCACCGCCGAGGAGCGCCTGCTGCGCGCCATCTTCGGTGAAAAGGCGCGCGAGGTGCGCGATACCTCGCTGAAGGTGCCGCATGGCGAGTACGGTATCATCGTGGATGTCAAGGTCTTCACCCGTGAGACCTGCAGCGAGCTGAGCCCCGGTGTCAACATGGTGGTACGCTGCTACATCGCCCAGAAGCGCAAGATCAGCGTGGGCGATAAGATGGCCGGCCGCCACGGCAACAAGGGCGTTGTGTCCCGCATCCTGCCCAGCGAGGATATGCCTTTCCTGCCGGACGGCACCCCGCTGGATATCGTGCTGAATCCTCTGGGCGTTCCGTCCCGTATGAACATCGGTCAGGTGCTGGAAGTGCATCTGGGCTATGCCGCCCGTGCGCTGGGCATGAAGATCATGACCCCCGTGTTCGACGGTGCGCATGAGGACGATATCCGCGCCCTGCTGCAGAAGGCCGGCATGCGTGAGGACGGCAAGACCGTCCTGTACGACGGCCGTACCGGTGAGATGTTCGATAACCCCGTCACCGTGGGTATCATGTATTACCTCAAACTGCATCACCTGGTCGACGATAAGATCCATGCCCGTTCCACCGGCCCCTACTCGCTCGTCACCCAGCAGCCGCTGGGCGGCAAAGCGCAGTTCGGCGGCCAGCGCTTCGGTGAAATGGAAGTGTGGGCGCTCGAAGCCTACGGCGCCGCCTACACCCTGCAGGAGATCCTGACGGTCAAGTCGGACGACGTGGTCGGCCGTGTGAAGACCTACGAGGCCATCGTGAAGGGGCAGAACGTGCCCAAGTCCGGCGTGCCGGAGTCCTTCAAGGTCATGGTCAAGGAACTGCAGTCGCTGGGTCTGGATATCCGTGTGCTGGATAAGGACAAGGAAGAGATCGACCTCAAGCAGAACTTTGAAGAGGACGAGGAACTGACGCTGCTGTCGGATGACAGAGCCTTCTCCACCGTGGCGGACGAGGATGAGTTCGACGGCTACGATGTGAAAGACGCGGAAGATATGGACTTTGCCGACGGTGATGACGAATTCGAAGACGAGTTTGGCGACGAAGAATTCGACGAGTCGGGCGAAGATGAGGAATTTTGAGGAAGGGGGCGCTTGAAAGATGGAATTTAATGTGATCGATTCGATCCAGATCGGGCTGGCTTCCCCCGATAAGATCCGCGAATGGTCCTACGGCGAAGTGAAAAAGCCGGAGACCATCAACTACCGTACCTTAAAGCCGGAGCGCGAGGGCTTGTTCTGCGAGCGCATTTTCGGGCCTACCAAGGACTGGGAGTGCCATTGCGGCAAATATAAGCGCATCCGTTACAAGGGCAAGATCTGCGACCGCTGCGGCGTGGAAGTGACCCGCGCCAAGGTGCGCCGCGAGCGCATGGGCCACATCGAGCTGGCGGCTCCCGTGTCCCACATCTGGTATTTCAAGGGCATCCCGTCCCGCATGGGCCTGCTGCTCGATATCTCCCCCCGCCTGCTCGAACAGGTGCTCTATTTTGCCTCCTACATCGTGGTCGATCCCGGTGACACCCCGCTGATGAAGAAGCAGGTGCTCTCCGATAAGGAATACCACGATTGGTATGAGAAATACGAAAACGATTTTGTCGCCGGCATGGGCGCGGAATATGTGCAGAAGCTGCTGGCCGAGATCGACATTGAACAGTTGTGCGACGAGCTGAAGGCCGAGCTGGAGGATGCGACCGGTCAGAAGCGTGCGCGTCTGCTCAAGCGGCTGGAGGTGGCGGAGTCCTTCCGTCAGTCCGGCAACCGTCCCGAGTGGATGGTGCTCAACGTCATCCCGGTCATCCCGCCGGATCTGCGCCCCATGGTGCAGCTGGACGGCGCCCGTTTTGCGACCTCCGACCTGAACGATCTGTACCGCCGCGTCATCAACCGCAACAACCGCCTCAAGCGGCTGCTGGAACTGGGCGCGCCGGATATCATCGTCCGCAACGAAAAGCGTATGCTGCAGGAGGCGGTGGACGCCCTGATCGACAACGGCCGCCGCGGCCGTCCGGTCACCGGCCCCAACAACCGCCCGCTCAAGTCCCTGTCGGATATGCTCAAGGGCAAACAGGGCCGCTTCCGTCAGAACCTGCTGGGCAAGCGTGTCGACTATTCCGGCCGTTCCGTTATCGTGGTCGGCCCGGAACTGAAGATGTATCAGTGCGGTCTGCCCAAGGAAATGGCCATCGAGTTGTTCAAGCCCTTCGTCATGAAGCGGCTGGTGGAGACCGGCGCCGCCGGCAACATCAAGTCCGCCCGCAAGATGGTGGAAAAACTGCGTCCCGAGGTGTGGGATGCGCTGGAGATCGTCATCAAGGATCATCCCGTCATGCTCAACCGTGCGCCTACCCTGCACCGTCTGGGCATCCAGGCGTTTGAGCCGGTGCTGGTCGAAGGCCGCGCCATCAAGCTGCATCCGCTGGCCTGCACCGCCTTCAACGCCGACTTCGACGGCGACCAGATGGCCGTGCACGTGCCGCTTTCCGCCGAAGCACAGGCCGAGGCTCGCTTCCTCATGCTGGCCGCCGGCAACCTGCTCAAGCCGTCCGACGGTAAGCCCGTCACCGTGCCGACGCAGGATATGATCCTCGGTTCTTATTACCTTACCATTTATATGCCCGGCGAGCCCGGCGAGGGCAAGGTGTTCCGCAACGAGGACGAAGCGGTCATGGCGTACAGCAATCACGTCATCGGCCTGCACGCCAAGATCAAGGTGCGCCGCACCATGGAGATCAACGGCGTGATGCAGAGCCGTCTGGTGGAGACCACCATCGGCCGTATCATCTTCAACGGCCCCATCCCGCAGGATCTGGGCTTTGTGGATCGCTCCACCGACGACAGCAAGTTCCTCTATGAGATCGACTTCAAGGTCGGTAAAAAGCAGCTTTCCAAGATCATTGAAAAATGCATCAATGTGCACGGTGCGGCCAACACCTCCGTGGTGCTGGATGCCATCAAGGCACAGGGCTACAAGTATTCCACCCGCGGTGCTCTCACCGTGGCCGTGTGCGATGCCTCCATCCCGCCGCAGAAGAAGCAGCTGGTCGCCGATGCCGAGGCCGAAGTGCTGAAGGTCATGCACCTGTACGAAAAGGGTCTGTTGTCCGATGACGAGCGGTACCGCCGTGTCATCGACATCTGGAACACCACGACCGAATCGGTCTCTCAGGCACTGCAGGACAACATGGATCCGTTCAACCCCATCTTCATGATGTCGGATTCCGGCGCCCGCGGCTCCATCAGCCAGCTGCGTCAGCTCGCCGGTATGCGCGGCCTGATCGCCAACACCTCCGGCCGTACCATCGAAGTGCCTATCCGCGCCAATTACCGTGAAGGTCTGAAGATCCACGAGTACTTCATTTCCTCGCGTGGTGCCCGTAAAGGTCTGGCCGATACCGCTCTGCGTACCGCCGACTCGGGTTATCTGACCCGCCGTCTGGTGGATGTGTCGCAGGAGGTCATCATCTACGAAGAAGACTGCGGTACCCACGACGGTATCGAGGTCTACACCATCAAGGACGGCAAGAACGACATCGAAAAACTCGACGAGCGTCTGTCCGGCCGCTTCCTGGCGGATGACTTTGTGGATCCCGCCACCGGCGAGGTCGTGGTCGACCGTCACACCATGATGGGCGACAAGGAGATCCGCCGCCTCATCGACGAGTATCATGTGGAGCGCATCCGCATCCGTTCGGTGCTCACCTGCCATGCCCGTCACGGCGTGTGCGCCTGCTGCTACGGCTCCAACCTGGCCACGGTCGATCCCGTCTCCGTGGGCGAAGCCGTCGGTATCATCGCCGCACAGTCCATCGGTGAACCCGGTACTCAGCTGACGATGCGTACCTTCCACACCGGTGGCGTCGCTTCCGCCGAGGATATCACCCAGGGTCTGCCGCGTGTCGAAGAACTGTTCGAAGGCCGCCGTCCCAAGCACCTCGCCATCCTCAGTGAGATCGCCGGTACCGTCCGCTTCTCCGAGGAACGTAAGAAGCGCGTCATCATCGTGAACGGTCTCAACGAAAACGGCGAAGCCGAGGAGCGCAGCTATCCCATCCCGTTCGACTCCCGCATCTGTGTGCAGGAGGGCGACGTGATCGAAAAGGGTCAGGCGCTCACCGAAGGTGCCAAGAATCCGCATGACATCCTCGCCATCAACGGCACGCTGGCGGTGCAGAACTACCTCATCGAGGAAGTGCAGCGCACCTACCGTCTGCAGAGCGTGGATATCAACGATAAGCACATCGAAGTCATCGTGAGCCAGATGATGCGCAAGGTGCGCGTGGATGACGCGGGCAGCACGTCACTGCTGGCGGGCGTCCTCACCAATCGTGCGGACTTCGAGGCCGAAAACAACGAGATCCGCCGCCGCATCGAGGCGGGTGAGGAAGGGCTCACCGAAGCCACCTGCACCCC